>NZ_JBNPXB010000018.1:0-94445 GCF_050433525.1 Aminobacter sp. BE322
TCGCTACTCGCTACTCGCTACTCGCTACTCGCTACTCGCTACTCGCTACTCGCTACTCGCTACTCGCTACTCGCTACTCGCTACTCGCTACTCGCTACTCGCCCCTTAGAACCGCGTCACCACGCTGATCCCCAGCCCCTCGAACCGGTCCATCGCCATCAGCGCCGCCGGCGCTTCGTCGAGGCTGACGTGCTTGCCTATGAGCATCTGCGGGGCGAGCTTGCCGGCCTCGATCATCTCAATCATCGGCTTCGCGACCCCTGCCTGATCGCCCAATTGGCATTCGGCCATCTTTTTGCCCGAAAATAGAGGATTGTAGCCTCATTCCGGGGTTCGTGGCGGGCTTTGGAGAGGGGCGCTTTTGATCGCCATGAGAGGGAAGATGCCGATTTTCGTCGGCGTCGCCGCAACCCTGTTCGTCATATCCGGTTGCACCACCAGCAAGCTGACGGATGGGGTCACCACCAGCTCGGTCAGGTCCTATGGCTACAGCGCCAGGGACAAGGAATGCCTGGCCCGGGCCATGTTCTTCGAATCCAACCGATCCAGCCGCGACGGCATGATCGCCGTGGGCTCGGTCGTCATGAACCGGCTGAAGTCGGGCGACTATGGCGACACGGTCTGCGGCGTCGTCGGCCAGAAGAACCAGTTCGCGCCCGGCGTTTTGTCCAAGCCGATGAATTCCAAGGCGTTGCCCGACGTGCAGGCCGCCGCCGACGCGGTGCTCAAGGGCGAGCGCCATCCCAAGGTCACGCCCAACGTCATGTTCTTCCACACCGCCGGGCTGAAGTTCCCCTACAAGAACATGTTCTACACGACGGTCGCCGGCGGCAATGCCTTCTACGAGAAGCGCAGCCGCAACCGGCCGCGCCTTCCGGCCGAGCCGGAGACGGTGGTGGCCTCGGCCGCGCCGCCGGCGCTGCCCGGCGCGGACGACAACGGGCCGGTCACCGTGGCCTCGGCGGGGACCGACGCGTCGCTCGCGAGCGCCATGTCCTTCCAGGCGAGTCCGCAGCAGGCCGATGCGATCGGCGCGCTGATCGCCAGCCAGGACCGGCCGATAGAGTGAGCGAACAGGGAATGGCGAATAGTCAGTAGTGTGGGTTGAAGGAGGCGCGCGACCGCCCCTTCCTTCACTATTCGCTACTCACCATTCCCTACTCGCTCTATACCCCTCGCATGTCCAAGCGAATCGCCGGTCCCGAGATCGAACGCCTGATCCAGCTCCTGGCCAAGGTGCCGGGGCTGGGACCGCGTTCGGCCCGCCGCGCCGCTCTTCACCTGATCAAGAAGAAGGAGCAGCTGCTCGCGCCGCTGGCGGCCGCCATGGGCGAGGCGGTGGACAAGGTCCGGGTCTGCTCGACCTGCGGCAATGTCGACACCTCCGACCCCTGCATGATCTGCACCGATCCGCGGCGCGACCCGGCCACCATCATCGTGGTCGAGGACGTCTCCGACCTCTGGGCGCTGGAGCGGGCGGGCGCGATGAATGCGCGTTTCCATGTGCTCGGCGGCACGCTGTCGCCGCTCGACGGCATCGGCCCGGACCAGCTCACCATCAAGCAGCTCGTCACCCGCGTGGCCGAGGGCGGGGTGAGCGAGATCATCCTCGCCGTCAACGCCACGGTCGAGGGCCAGACCACGGCGCATTACCTGACCGACCAGCTCTCCGGCTTCGACGTCAAGGTGACGCGGCTGGCGCATGGCGTGCCCGTCGGCGGCGAACTCGACTATCTCGACGAGGGAACGCTTGCCGCGGCGCTCAGGTCGCGGACCGTCTTTTGACTTAATTGCGGTGAAGGAAGCTGCATGAGCAAAGTTTCTGAATCGTCGCAGCTCCTTCCCACCCCCCTCTGGCCTGCCGGCCATCTCCCCCGCAAGGGGGGAGATCAGCAGTGTGAAGCTCAGCGCTCATCCTGTGACGTTGGTGATTGGCGGAGACGGTGGCGCCAGCTGATCTCCCCCCTTGCGGGGGAGATGGCCGGCAGGCCAGAGGGGGGTGCGAAGAAACGCAACCTTTCGATGCTGGCAGCATTGTTTGCAGTGGCCTTCGCCGCGCTCTTGCCGGCCACCCCCGCCTCCGCCGCGCCCATCGACGATCAGTTCCAGGCCTGGCTGGCCAAGGATCTCTGGCCGGAAGCCAAGGCCAGGGGCATCTCCAGGGCGACCTTCGATGCGGCCTTTGCCGGCGTTTCGCCCAATCTCAAGCTGCCCGACCTCGTCCTGCCGGGCGAAAAGCCGAAGACGCCGAAGATGCAGCACCAGGCCGAGTTCGGCTCGCCGGGCAACTATTTCGCCGAGAAGACGCTCGGTGCCGTCACCGCGGGCGGCCGCAGCCGCGCCGGCGCCAATGCCGGGACGCTTGCCGCGATCGAGAAGCGCTACGGCGTGCCGGGCGGCGTGGTGCTCGCCATCTGGGGCCGCGAAT
This sequence comes from Aminobacter sp. BE322, assembly GCF_050433525.1. NCBI lineage: Bacteria > Pseudomonadati > Pseudomonadota > Alphaproteobacteria > Hyphomicrobiales > Phyllobacteriaceae > Aminobacter > Aminobacter sp. BE322. Next base: position 2,429 of record NZ_JBNPXB010000018.1, read on the forward strand.
CCGGCTTCGGCGCCGCCAGGATGCCCTACGACGCCTTCGAGGTGCTGGGCACCAAGGCGTTCCTCGCCACCCGCAAGGACATGTTCCGCAAGGAGCTTCTGGCCGGCCTCGAGATGCTCGACCGCGGCCTCGTCAGCCGCGACGGCATGCGCTCCTCCTGGGCCGGCGCGCTCGGCCAGCCGCAGTTCCTGCCGACCTCGTTCCTCAAGCATGCGGTCGATTTCGACGGCGACAGCCGCGCCGACATCTGGAATTCGACGCCCGACACGCTGGCCTCCATCGCCAACTATCTCGTCGGCTATGGCTGGGCGAGGGGGCGCGACTGGGGCTTCGAGGTGTCGGTGCCCGACAGCGTGACCTGCGCGCTGGAAGGCCCAGATCGGGGCAGGAAGATAGCGGACTGGGCGGCGATGGGGATCGCCCGCGTCGGCGGCAAGCCGTTCCCGCAGAACGAGATGCGCGCCGAGGGCTTTCTGATGATGCCCGCCGGGCGCAACGGCCCGGCCTTCATCGTCACGCCGAATTTCTACGTGCTCAAGCAATACAACGAGAGCGATCTCTATGCGCTCTTCATCGGCCACGGCGCCGACCGCATCTCCGGCGGCGACAGGCGCTTCTCAGGTAGTTGGGGCAAGGTCGACGGGCTCTACCGCTCCGACATCGCCGCCTTGCAGCGCGGGTTGGAAAAGCTCGGCTACGACGTCGGCGGCGCCGACGGCCTGCCGGGCTACAAGACGCGCCGCTCGATCGGCGACTGGCAGGCCAGGAACGGCGGCGCCGCGACGTGTTTTCCCGACAAGGCGACCGTCGAGGCGTTGCGGTGACCAATCTCGATCGCAACTGACGGTACCCCCACCCCTAAAGGGGGAGGGGAACTCTTGGAACCGCCACGCCCTCAAATCCAATCTTCTGCGTTGCTGCCGCCAGTTGGATGACCGTGGCGCAGACAGGATTCCCCTCCCCCTTGTGGGGAGGGGCGAGGGGTGGGGGTATGAGGCAAAAGCGCTACGCCGTCGCCTTCATCTCCCGGTGCACCTCGGCCAGAATCTCGTAGGATCGCCTGCGTGCCTCATGGTCGAAGACCTGCGACGTGACCATCAGCTCGTCTACGCCGGTTCGGGCGATGAAGGCTTCGAGGCCGCTTCTCACGGTGTCGCGCGAGCCGACGATGGCGCAGGAAAGCGTCTGCGCCAGCATCTGCCGCGCGACCGGATCGAGGTCGCGCTCGTAGCCCTCGACGGGCGCCGGCAGTTTGCCGGGCCGGCCGCCGCGCAGGTTGACGAAGGCCTGCTGGACCGAGGTGAAGAGGAGCTTCGCCTCGTGGTCGGTCTCGGCTGCGACGATGTTTACGCCGAGCATGGCATGCGGCTTGGCGAGCCGCTCCGAGGGCTGAAAACGCGTGCGGTAGATGTCCAGCGCGCGGTCGAGTTCGGCCGGCGCGAAATGCGATGCGAAGGCGTAGGGCAGGCCGAGCATGGCGGCGAGCTGGGCGCCGTAGAGGCTGGAGCCCAGCACCCAGACCTCGACCTGTTCGCTCTCGCCGGGCACGGCGCGCAGGCGCTGGTCCGCCGTCGCCGGCTCGAAATAGCCCATCAGCTCGACCACGTCCTGCGGGAAGTTGTCGACGCTTGCCTCGAGGTTCCGCCTGAGCGCACGCGCGGTCAGCATGTCGGTGCCGGGCGCCCGGCCGATGCCGAGGTCGATGCGGCCCGGGTGCAGGGCGGCGAGCGTGCCGAACTGCTCGGCGATCACCAGCGGTGCGTGGTTGGGCAGCATGATGCCGCCGGCGCCGACGCGGATGGTGCTGGTGCCGGCCGCGACATGGGCGATCACCACCGAGGTGGCGGCGCTGGCGATGCCCGGCATGTTGTGGTGCTCGGCCAGCCAGTAGCGGTGGAAGCCGAGCCTTTCGGCGTGCTGGGCGAGGTCGAGGCTGTTGCGCAGCGATTGCGCGGCGGTGCTGCCCTCGGTGACGGGCGAAAGGTCGAGCACGGAAAGGGTGGTCATGAAGCGGCTCCGGCGGGATGGGTCCCGCCGGATATAGGCACGCGCCCGCGGCATACAAACCCGCGGGCGCGTCGGATGTCTTGGTCCAGCGGGCGCCTCAGGCGGCCGGGACGGCGGGTTCGGCCGGGGTTGCCGCGGCAAGTTCCTTGCGCACCAGCGGGGCCACCTTGGTGCCGTAGAGCTCGATCGCCTTCATGATCTTGGCGTGCGGCATGGTGCCGATCGCCATCTGCAGCAGGAAGCGGTCGTTCCTGAACAGCTTGTGCTGGGCGACGATCTTCTCGGCCACGACTTCCGGATTGCCGACGAACAGCGCGCCCTTCGGGCTGCGCGCTTGGTCGAAATGCGCCCGGCTGGTCGGCCCCCAGCCGCGTTCGCGGCCGATGCGGTTCATCACTTCGGCCTGCGGCAGGTAGAAATCGTCGGCCGCCTGTTCCGTGGTCTCTGCGACGAAGCCGTGGACGTTGATGCTGGTGGCGAGCTTGGCCGGATCCTGGCCGCCGCGGCGCGCGGCCTCGCGGTAGAGGTCGAACAGCGGCGCAAAGCGCGCCGGCTCGCCGCCGATGATGGCAAGCGCCAGCGGCAGGCCGAGCACGCCGGCGCGCGCCGCCGACTGCGGCGTGCCGCCGATGGCGATCCAGACCGGCAATTTCTCCTGGTAGGGGCGGGGATAGACGCCGCGATCGTTGATGGCGGCGCGGTGGGTGCCGGACCAGGTCACGCGCTCGCTGTCGCGCAGGGCGAGAAGCAGATCGAGCTTCTCGGCGAAGAGGTCGTCATAGTCGTCGAGATTGTAGCCGAACAGCGGGAAGGATTCGATGAACGACCCGCGCCCGGCCATGATCTCGGCACGCCCGCCCGAAAGCAGGTCGAGCGTGGCGAACTGCTGGAACACGCGCACGGGGTCGTCGGAGGAAAGCACGGTCACAGCACTGGTGAGCCTGATCTTCCTGGTCCGCTCCGCCGCCGCGGCAAGGGCGACGACCGGTGCCGATGCGGCATAGTCGGGGCGATGGTGCTCGCCCAGCCCGAACACGTCGAGGCCGACCTGGTCGGCGAGCTCGATCTCCTCGATCAGGTTGCGCAGCCGCTCGTGCGGTCCGATGGCACCGGGCCCGGCTTCGGGGCTGACGTCGGCAAAGGTGTAGAGGCCAAGTTCCATGTGTGCATCCTCGGGTTGCCTTTGCGCCTAGAGCTAGCTATTGGAGCGCGTGCCTGCCAGTCTCCAGCTGGTGAACAATCCCCGGCGATTGTCGAACAGTGGTGGCGTTTCCCTGCTGCAACACGCGTGGAAATCATGGCTGGCATGCGGAATTCGCGCTTGAACTTGCGCTCTCGCTGCGTATGTAAGCGGCGTCACTTGACTTCAGGGAAATGACTCTTGGCAATTTACAGGGAAAAGAACTTCGCCGAGCGGCGTGACGCCGCCGGCGTGGCGAAGAAAGCACTACTCGAAAAATTCAAGGCCCGCCCGGCAGCAGACGATCCGGCAGTGATCGCCCGCCAGGAAGAGCGCAAGCGCATCCTCGAGGCGCGCGCCATCCGCGAGGCCGAGAAGGAAAAGCTCCGTCAGGAACGCCTGGCGCGCGAGGCGGCCGAGAAGGCCGAGCGCGAAGCCAGGGCCGAGGCCGAGCGCCTGGCTGCCGAAGAGGCCGCACTGGCGGAAGCCAAGGCACGCGAGGCCGAAGAAGGCGACCGTATCGCCCGCCTGCTCGCCGACGAGGCCGAGCGCAAGGCCAAGCGCGACGCACGCTACGCAGCGCGCAAGGCGCGCGGCAAGCGGATGCCGCCTTCGGCCAACTACGGCTGATCGCCTAGAACGTATTCACGGATCGAAAAGCCCGCCACCGGAGACGCCAAGCCCCGGTGGTGGGTTTTTGTGCGCGCGTTCGCAAATGGACGCCATCAGTTTAGGATATCGCGGCCCGCCGTATGGGGCAGGCCGCGACGACGTTTCAGGATGTTCAGGCGACCAGCTTGAGGCCGACGATGCCCGACACGATGAGGCCGATACAGGCAAGGCGGAGTGCGGTTGCGGGCTCGCCAAGCAGCCAGATGCCGAGCATTGCCGTGCCCACCGTGCCGATGCCGGTCCAGATCGCATAGGCCGTGCCGACGGGCAGGGTCTTCAGCGCCAGGCCGAGCAGGCCGAGACTGATGATCATCGAAACGACGGTGAGCACGGTCGGCATCGGCCGGGTGAAGCCTTCGGTGTATTTGAGCCCGATTGCCCAGCCGATTTCAAACAGGCCAGCGAAAAACAGATAGGTCCATGCCATGGAACGCTCCAGCGAATTGGCGGGTCGTCCCGGCCGGAATTGATAACGGAAGCGCAAGGTCGTCCCTGCGCCCGGAAAGATAGAAATTTCCGAGGCTTGATTCAACAGCTCCGGCTGGCATGCCGGGCATGCCAGCCATGCGGTTTTACTTGTCCTTGATCTTGGTCGCCTGCACCGGAGGCGCCTTGAAGGTAGGCGCAGGGGCCGGCTTCTTGGCGTCCTTCTTGGGCTTGCGAGGCTCCTTGCCCGCCTTCATCGCACCTTTGGCCATGATTCGATCCTCCTGTACTGGAGCCAGAGTGAAACGCGAAGTTGCCGAACTGGCAAGAGGCAGCAGCGGGCAGGCAAAAAGGGCTTGAGGGCGGGGCCGTGGCCGCTACATTCGTTCCGGCCGGCGACCTGGCCGAGATGTTCAGGGAGGAGAGCGATGAAAATCCGGGGCGGGTGCCATTGCGGCGCCATCACCTACGAGGCCGATGTCGACCCGGAAAAGACGGCGATCTGCCATTGCACCGACTGCCAGAAGCTCACTGGCACGGCCTTCCGCGTCACCGTGGCGGTTCCCGAAGACAAGATCGCGTTCACCGGCACGCCGAAGGTCTATGTGAAGACCAGCGAGAGCGGCAACAAGCGGGCGCAAGGGTTCTGCCCCGAATGCGGCTCGCATCTGTTCGCGACCTCGGTGGGCGAGGGGCCGAAGGTCTACGGCCTCAGGACCGGCACCTCCGACCAGCGCGAGCAGTTGGTGCCGCGCCGGCAGGTCTGGCATCGCTCGGCGCTGCACTGGCTGCCCGAGTTCGAGGGCATGGAAACGATCGAGAAGCAGAGCTGACCCAGGCCCAGCCTGCTTGCGCGCGCCTCAGTCGTTTTCCTCGACGACGCGCAGCCTGAGCTGGCCTGTCTTGGAGTCCGCCGCCCGGGCGCCTTGCGGCCTGGGTGGCTCCTCGGCTTCGCCGGCGGCGTGGCCGGTGGCGAACTCGAGCGCCTCGATCTTCTGGCCGCGTTTGGTGACCTTGGACGTCGACACCAGTATGTCGTCGATGTCCCTGGATGCCTGGCCGAAATGGTTCTGCAGCTTGCGCACGCGTTCGTCGACGCGGCCGACATCCTCCATCAGCCGGATCACCTCGCCCTGGATCAGGTGCGCCTGCTCGCGCATGCGGGCGTCCTTGAGGATCGCCTGGATCACCTGGATCGACAGCATCAGCAGCGATGGCGAGACGATGACGATGCGGGCGCGGTGGGCGCGCTGCACCAGCGCCTCGAAGTTCTCGTGGATCTCGGCGAAGACGGATTCCGACGGCACGAACATGAAGGCCGTGTCCTGCGTCTCGCCCGCGATCAGGTACTTTTCGGCGATGTCGCGGATATGCACCTCGATGTCCCGGCGGAACGCCTGGGCGGCGACTTTCTGGGCGTCGGTGCCCTCGGCGGCGCGGATGGCGTTCCAGGCTTCCAGCGGGAATTTTGCGTCGATGGCGAGCGAGGGCGCGTCGTTGGGCATGCGGATCAGGCAGTCCGGCCGGCTGCCGTTGGAAAGCGTCGCCTGGAATTCGTAGCCGCCCTGCGGCAGGCCGTCGGCCACGATCGCCTCCATGCGCGACTGGCCGAAGGCACCGCGCGTCTGCTTGTTGGAAAGGATCGCCTGCAACTGCACCACCTGGCCGGCCAGCGACTGGATGTTGCCCTGGGCCGTGTCGATGACGGCCAGCCGTTCCTGAAGTCTGGCGAGGCTTTCGTGCGTCGATTTGGTCTGCTCGGCCATGGTCTGGCCGATGCGGCCGGTCATGGCGTCGAGCCGCTGGCTGAGCGACTGCGTCAGCTCCGCCTGGCGCGAGCCGAAGATCTCGGCCACCGTGCCGAGCCTGCCCTGCATCTCGGCCTGGGCCTGCAGGATGCCGGCCATGCGGGCTTCCGCGTCGCGGGCATGGTCGGCGGCTTCCGCGGCGGCCACCGAACGCGCCCTGGCCGAGCGCCACAGCGCCACGACCAGCGCCACCAGCAGGGCGAGGAAGAGCGTCGCCGCCAGCGCCAGGGCCTGGCCGAGGGTGATGGTGGTCGCGCCGAGCTGGGCGACAGGTTCGGAAAGTATCGAGGAAACAGGGCTCATCGCCTGCACCATAGCCGATTCGCGGCCCGATGTTAGATCAAAACGGGAACATCTGGATGTGGATGCTGTTGACGCTTTCCGCCGGACATCCTAGGTGAGGCGCATGACGATCAAGCCGCTCATCATCCTTCCCGATCCGCTGCTGCGCGAGGTTTCCAAGCCGGTCGAGCGCATCGACGACGCCATGCGCCAGTTCGCGCGCGACATGCTCGACACCATGTATGACGCCCCCGGCATCGGCCTGGCCGCCATCCAGGTCGGCGAGCCGCTGCGCATGCTGGTGATCGACCTCGCCAAGGAAGGCGAGGAGCCGGCGCCGCGTGTCGTCATCAACCCCGAGGTTCTGGCGCGCAGCGACGAGCGCTCGGTCTACGAGGAAGGCTGCCTGTCGATCCCCGACTACTATGCCGAGGTCGAGCGGCCGGCGACGGTCCGGGTGAAGTATCTCGACGAGCACGGCAAGGAGCAGGAAGTCGAGGCCGACGGCCTGCTCGCCACCTGCCTGCAGCACGAGATCGACCACCTCGATGGGGTCCTGTTCATCGACTACATCTCCAAGCTCAAGCGCGACATGGTCATGCGCAAGTTCAAGAAGCTCGCCAAGGACCGCCCGCCGAGCCGCATGGTGGGCTGAATTCCACCCGTTTTGCGCGCCCGGCCGGGATTTGATATCATCGATATCAAACGATGGAGGCGCCCATGGGTGACCTGCTGATCAGGAACATTCCGGAAGCCGTGAAGCGAGAGATAGCCGAGGCGGCCAAGGCGCGCGGCCAGAGCCTTTCCGACAAGGCTGTCGATCTGTTGCAGAAGGGGCTGCTGACAGAACGTGACGACGACGCCGCGCCGAAGGGCTCGGCGTGGCAAGCGCTGCGCGCCGTCTTCGAGAGCCAGGGCGCGCCCGATGGCGGGTTCGCCGAGGTGATGGAAGAGGTTGAAGCGCTGCGAAAGCGCGACTTTGGCAGGCCGGTGAGTTTCGGCATCGAGGCCGATGACGAGCAATGATCGTCCTCGACACCAATGTCATCTCCGAAGCTGACAAGCCGAGGCCCAACACTGAATTGATGCAATGGTTCGATCGCCAGCCGGGGCAAGACTTGTATCTCTGCGGGCCGGTCGTCATGGAACTGGCCTATGGCGCGGAAAAGCACCTGGTGCGCACCGGGTCGGACAAGTACCTGACGATCCTAGGCGGTTTGGAAGAGCAGTTTCGCGGCCGAATCCTCGAATTCGACGGCCGGGCACCAGCGCTGACGGGCAGGATCAGGGCGCAGCGCGAAGGCCTGGGCCGAGTCATCAGCGTCCAGGACGCCATGATCGCCGCCATCTGCATCGTCCACGGTGCAAGGCTCGCGACCCGCAACGTCCGTGACTTCGACGGGCTTGACCTCGGGCTCGTAAACCCGTTTGAAGCGATGGCCTGAACGGTCGGCCGTCGCCGCCGGGGCAGATGAGATCGTCTTGTCCGAATGAGCCTTCGCGTCATCTTTATGGGCACGCCGGATTTTTCCGTACCGACGCTGCGCGCCATAGCCGAGGCCGGCCATGAGGTCGTGGCCGTCTATTCGCAGCCGCCGCGCGCGGCCGGCCGGCGCGGCCTGGAGCTGACGCCCTCGCCGGTGCACCGGGAGGCCGAGCGGCTCGGCATCGAGGTGCGGACGCCGCTGTCGTTGAAAGGCGAGGCGGAGCAGGCCGCCTTCCGCGCGCTGAACGCCGATGTCGCGGTCGTCGTCGCCTACGGCCTGCTGTTGCCGAAGCCGATCCTCGAAGGCACCCGGCTCGGCTGCTACAACGGCCATGCCTCGCTGCTGCCGCGCTGGCGGGGCGCGGCTCCCATCCAGCGCGCCATCATGGCCGGCGACCAGGAAACCGGCATGATGGTCATGCGCATGGACGAGGGCCTGGACACCGGACCCGTCGCCCGACTTGAAAAAGTCGCGATTGGACCCGAAATGACGGCGGGCGAGCTGCACGACCGTCTCATGGCGGTCGGGGCGTCGCTGATGGTGGAGGCGCTGGCCGCGCTCGAGGCGGGAACGCTTGAATCGGTGCCGCAGCCCGGCGAAGGTGTCACCTACGCCAGAAAGATCGACAAGGCCGAGGCCAGGATCGATTGGCGCTTGCCGGCGGCGGCAGTCGACAGCATTATCCGCGGCCTGTCGCCGTTTCCCGGCGCGTGGTGCGAATACGAAATCGGCGGAAGGCAGGAGCGTCTCAAGGTTTTGCGCTCGCGCCTGGCCGCTGGACAGGGAGAGCCGGGAACGGTTCTCGACGACCGGTTGGAGATTGCCTGCGGCGAGGGCGCCGTCAGGTTGGTCGAGGTGCAGAAGGCGGGAGGAAAACCCGTCACCGCGGATGAATTTCTGCGCGGTGCCAAGATCGAAAAAGGAATGAAGTTGTCATGAGCATGATGTCGATCCGCGCGGCGACGCCGCGTGACCGCGAGGCGATCGGCCTCGTCGAGGAACACGCCTTCGGCCAGAAGGCCGAGGCCGGACTGGTGGATGCGCTGGTTGCCGACGGCGCCGCCATCGTCGAGCTGGTGGCCGAGGAAGACGGCCAGGTGGTGGGCCACGTGCTGTTCTCGCGCCTCTATGTGCAGAACGGCAGCAAGGCCTTCCCGGCGGTGGCGCTGGCGCCGCTGGCCGTCGAGCCCGATTTCCACCGCACCGGCATCGGCGGCGCGCTGGTGCGCGAGGCCCATATCCGGCTCAGGGACGCCGGCGAGCAGCTCGCCGTGGTTCTGGGCGATCCGGCCTATTACGGCCGCTTCGGCTACAGCCACGAGCGCGCTGCCGGATTCGAGAGCGACTACCAGTGCGAGGCGCTGCAGGCGCTGGCCTGGAGCGACGAGGCGCCGGCGACCGGCCGGCTCGTCTATGCCTCGGCCTTCGGAACGGCGCTGGCCGCCTGACGCAGTCCGCATGCCCCGATACCGCCTCGACATCGAATATGACGGCCGCGCCTATGCCGGATGGCAGCGGCAGGCCGGCAATCATACCATCCAGGCGGCCATCGAGCAGGCGGTGCTCAAGTTCTCGGGCGACGCGATATCGCTGCGTGGCGCCGGCCGTACCGATGCCGGCGTGCACGCCACCGCCCAGGTGGCGCATGCCGACCTGACCCGCGAATGGCCCGATGACACGGTGCGCGACGCGGTGAACGCGCATCTGCAGCAGGCGGGCGAGACGGTCGCCATCCTGGCGGCGCGGCGGGTGGACGAGACCTTCGACGCCCGCTTCTCGGCGACGGGACGCCACTACATCTACCGCATCCTCAACCGCCGGGCCCCGGCAGCCCTCGAACGCGGCCAGGTCTGGTGGGTGCCCAGGCGCCTCGACCACGAGGCGATGGCGGAAGCCGCCAAGGTTCTGCTCGGCCGGCACGATTTCACCACCTTCCGCTCTGCCCAGTGCCAGGCCAACAGCCCGCTGAGGACGCTCGACCGGCTCGAGGTGACGCGGTCGGGCGACACGATCGAGATCGGCGCCTCGGCGCGGTCGTTCCTGCACAACCAGGTGCGGTCCATGGTGGGCAGCCTCAAGCGCGTCGGCGAGGGGGCCTGGACGGCCGCCGACCTCAGGGCCGCGCTCGACGCCCGCGACCGCGCCGCCTGCGGCCAGGTGGCGCCGCCGGACGGGCTGTTCCTCACCGGCGTCGACTATTAGCCCCGGCTACTCAATCGTAGAGCGGTCTGGCGCCGTGCCTGGGTGCCGGCCATTCCTGGGTGATGCCCGGCTGCACCGGCCGTTCGAGATAGGTCGACAGCACCACGTAGCTGCGCGTCGAGGTCACGCCCGGCGTGTCGTAGAGACGGGCGAGCAGCCCTTCGAGCGCGCGCGTGTCCTCGGTGCGGACCTTGAGCAGCATGCAGGTGTCGCCGGCGACGGTGTGGATCTCCTCGACCTCCGGAAAGGCCGAAACCGCCATCAGCTCCGGGGTCTTGCCCCAGCCCCTGGTGTCGACATGGACGAAGGCCAGGAGCGGCTTGCCGATGGCCTTGGGGTCCGCCATGGCCACCGTCTGGCGGATGGCGCCCGACCGGCGCATGCGCTTGACCCTTTCATGCGCCGACGGCGCGGAAAGGCCCGCCTTCTCGCCCAGCTCGGCGTAGGAGACGGTTGCATCCTCCACCAGCACGCCTAACAGCCTTCGGTCCGCCGCATCGACCCCACGCTCCGGAAGCTTGCTCGGCCGAATGCCGTCTGTTTCTTCATCCATGCGGAAATTCTCCGTTGAAGCCGAACTCCATTCGGCCAACATGCGCCCATGTCGAACGTCGATCAACCCTTTCCCGTCGTTGCCGAGCCGCTCGCCCGCATACCCCGGACGGCCTATCTCCTGACCGCCTGCGTTGCCGCCATCGGCTCCAACTCGCTCGTGCTCGGGCCGATCGCGCCGGAAGTCGCGAACGGCTTCGGCACGTCGGTGGCGCTCGTCATGGCAGCTTCCTCGGCCTTCGGCCTCGGCACGGCGGCGAGCGCCCTGTTCCTCGCCCGCTACATCGACCGTTTCGGTGCAAGGCGCATGCTGCAGCGCGCCCTGGCCTTGCTTGCTTTGGCGCTTGGCGCGAGCGCGCTGGCGCCCGCCATCCCGGTGCTGATCGCAGCGCAGCTCTTTGCCGGGGTCGCCGCCGGCATTGCCCTGCCGGCGATCTATTCAAGCGCCGCGGCGATCGCGCCGCGCGGCCGCGAGAGCGGCACCATCGGCGTCGTGCTGACCGGCTGGACCCTTTCCATGGTCGCCGGCGTGTCGTTGTCGGCGGTGCTCGCCGACCTCGTCCACTGGCGGGCGGTCTTCGGTGTCGTCGCGATTCTGGCCGCGGCCGCGGCGGCAAGCCTGTCGACGATCTCGCTGGCGGACAGGCCGAGCGGCACGGCCGCGCCGGCGCCGCTCCAGGCCCTGAGCACGCCGGGCATCGTGCCGCTGCTCATTGCCTGCGGCGCCTTCATGACCGCGTTCTACGGCGTCTACGGCTATCTGGGCGACCACCTGCACCAGGGGCTCGGCCGCCCGGTCAGCGCCAACGGCCTGGCGGCGGTGTCCTACGGCATCGGCTTCGGCGCGGCAGCACTGCTCGACGGCATCGTCGACCGGCTGGGCGCCCGGCGGGTGATGCCGTTCGCCTATCTCGCGGTCGCTGCCGTCTATGTGCTTCTCGCGGCAATCGCCGGCAGCTTCGCCGCGCTGGTCGCCGCCATGGCGCTTTGGGGGCTGGCCAACCATTTCGGGCTCAACGTTCTGGTGATGCGCCTGTCGGCGCTCGACCCGGCCCGGCGCGGCACGATCATGGGGCTGAACAGCGCCGTCACCTACCTGGCCGTTTTCGTCGGCACCACGGCCTTCGGTCCGCTCTATGCGAGCTTCGGCTTCACCGTTTCGGCCCTGGCGGCGGCCGGGCTGATGCTGGTGGCGGCGGCCGCCGCCTGCTGGCGCTAAGGAGGCGTGGGCGCGGCGATGCCGAGCGCCGCCTGCAGCGTCAGAAGCACGAGCAGCGACACCACGAACATGCCGGCAAAGACCGCCGAGCCGACGGCGGCTCCCTTGCCGATCGCGGCATTGGTCATCCGCCAGCTGAACACCATCGACAGGCCGAACAGCAGCAGCGACAGCGGCGTGGTGAGGCCCTCCGCCGACGGAAGCAGCATGCGCAGCAAGGCGGCGGGCAGCATCAGCCAGGCGATGATCGCCGAGGTCCAGTTGCTGGCGACCACATAGTGCACGAAGCGATCGCCGACGCCGGCGCGCCGGGCCACCAGCGCGAAGGCGACGATCGGCAGGATCCAGGCGCCGAGATCGATCAGCGCCAGCCGCACGATCACGCCGAAGCGACCGGCAAAGGCCGCCGACTGCACGGCGATCTCGTCCGACACGCCGACCCAGCCGACGATGAGGGCCGGGGCCGCGACGAGGATGGCGAAGAAGGAATTCCAGAAACCGTCGGCGCTGAGGTCGAGCAGGCGCAGCCCGTCGGCCTTGCCCAGCATCAGCCGCCAGGCCCCCGACAGATAACGCTGGATGTCTTCGGTCGGCAGCATGGTCGAAAAACTATCCGAACCAGTCCTCGAGGAAACGCTGGTAGACCTGTGTCAGCGCCTCCAGTTCGGCAAGCGGCACGCGCTCGTCGACCATGTGCATGGTCTTGCCGACGAGGCCGAACTCCACCACCGGGCAGTAGTCCTTGATGAAACGCGCATCGGAGGTGCCGCCGGTCGTCGAAAGCTTCGGCTTGCGCCCCGTCACCGCCTCGATCGAGCCGGCCAGCGCCTCGATCAGCTTGTCGTCGCGGGTGAGGAAGACATGGCTCGGCGTGTCGCGCCAGGCGATGTCGAAGTCGATCGGCTCCTTGCGGCCCTTGCGGTACTTCTTGCGGCCACTCGCCTTGTCCAGCCGGTTATGGATCTCGGCCTGCAGCGTCTCCGCCGTCCAGGTGTCGTTGAAGCGGATATTGAAGACAGCCGTCGCCCTGGCCGGGATGACGTTGGTCGCCGGGTTGCCGACGTCGAAGGTCGTCACTTCGAGGTTCGATGGCTGGAAGTCCCCGGTGCCCTTGTCGAAGGCGGGCGCGAGCAGCGCGTCGACCAGCGTCATCAGCCCGCGCACCGGGTTGTCGGCGAGATGCGGATAGGCGGCATGCCCCTGGCGCCCGTTGACGGTGACGGTGGCCGAGAGCGAGCCGCGCCGGCCGATCTTGATCATGTCGCCGAGCTGGTCCGGATTGGTCGGCTCGCCGACCAGCGAGGCGTCCCACTTCTCGCCGCGTTCGGCGGCCCACTCCAGCAGCTTCTTCGTACCGTTGATCGACGGACCCTCCTCGTCGCCGGTGATCACCAGCGAGATCGATCCCTTCGGCCCGCCCTTGGCCTCGACATGGCGGGCGATCGCCGCGACGAAGCAGGCGATGCCGCCCTTCATGTCGACGGCGCCGCGGCCGTACATCTCGCCCTTGTCGATCGCCGCCGAGAACGGCGGATGCGTCCATGCCGCCTCGTCGCCCACCGGCACCACGTCGGTATGGCCGGCGAACATCAGATGCGGGCCGTTGCCGGAGCGGCGGGCGTAGAGGTTCTCGACGTCGGGCGTGCCCTTTTCCGAGAAGGTCGGGCGGTCCACCGCAAAGCCGAGCGGTTTCAGCATGGCTTCGAGCGCAGTCAGCGCGCCGCCCTCGGCGGGCGTCACCGACTGGCAACGGATCAGGGCGGCAAGGTTCTCGGTGGGGTCTGTCGGCAGCTTCATGGCGACAGCGATAATTGAATCGCCGCGCCCTGTCACGGCGTTCGGTTGCCTCAAAGGCATCGGCATCCAGCCTCGCGACAGCGTGGCGCGGTCACAACCTTGCCCAGAGGAAGGCAGCCATGCGGCCGAGGGCGGTGCGGCCAGCCTCGACGCCGCGGCCGCCGACTGTCAATTCGGCCTGGCGGATTCGATCAGCGTGATCTTCTGCCAGATCTTGCGCGACAGGTTGGAGCCGAGGTCCTCGATGTCGTTGACCGCGCTCGTCACCACTTCGTCCTGGATGGCCTGCGCGAAGAGCGCGGCGAGCTTGCCCGTCACCGACAGCATCTCCGAGCAATAGTCGAGATAGCGGGCGAGCTCGGCGGGGTCCTTGATCCGCTGCGGCGAGTGCGGCGTCGGCGTGAACGCGACCGACAGTGCCGCCGGGTCCTTGGTCAGCTGGTGCATGTCGATGACATGGATCAGCGAGCGCAGGCCGTGCAGCTCCTTGAAGATTTCCTGGCGCTTCAGCCGCTGCTCGACGCTGTTGAGGGCGATGAAGCCGACCCCGCCGAGGATCAGCGTGTTGAGCGTCGCCTCCACCCCCTGCACGAAGTCGAAGGCGCCGGTCGAGATGCGGTCGAAGGACAGGATCGAGCCGACGAAGACGAACATGCCGGCGCCCAGCGCGATCACCGACCAGGTGACGATCCTGAGCCACCAGATCGGCCGCGCCAGCTTCTCGGCCGATATGGCGAGGTCGCGCGACATCGCCACCAGTTCGGAGGCGACGCCGGCGAGGCCGGAATTGGGAAAGCGGTCGCCGATGCGCGCCTTGAGCGACTGCGCCGTGGCTGCGATCTTTTCCGGGTCGAGTGTTCTGTAGGACATCGCACCGGACCCTGTCTGACTAGCGTGGCGCGTTGGTCTGGCTGCCGAACTGGTTCGGCCCGGGCGTGCCCGGGTAGAAGCAGAGCACCACGAAGGTGATGATCGAGACGATCGGGATGAACAGCGTGATCGCGAGCAGCCCGGGCTTGTCGAAATCGTGCAGGCGCTTGACGCTGAAGGCGACATGCGCCCACAGGAAGGCGAAGAAGGTCAGGCCGAACAGCAGCGACCAGAGCTGTGCCGCCGAGCTTTCCGGGTGCACGCGCATGAACTGGTAGAGCGGGAACGACACCACCATCAGCATGAACAGGAAGCCGAGCACGTAGGCTGCCCGGCTGACGCGGCCGGAGAAGCGGAAGAACAGCCAGAAATAATCGAGTTTGTTAGGCAAGCGGATCCGGTCCGTATTGGTTCGCGCCCCGGTCGCCTTCGAGGATCCCGAGCTCGACCAGGATCCAGATGGCACCGATGACGGGAACGATTGCAATCAGGCTCCACCAGCCCGACTTGCCGCGGTCATGCCAGCGCTTGGCGTAAATGGCCAGCGCAAAATAGATCGAGGCGATGGCAACGATGATGCCGATGACGCCGTAGCCCGCCTCGCCGACGCGCAGGCCGAGCACCATGTCAAGCAAGCTGGCGACGATGCTGACGGCGATCATCACGCCGATGCCCGCCCAGAACTTGGCGCGATTGATGCGTCCGTCGAAGCTGGTCAGAAGATACTTCCAGTCCATTTCACCCCTCCGAAGCTAACCGGCGCACATGTCCTGCGCGCCGGCCGAGGTTGCTTCGGTTTCAGCGAAAGATCAATCGCGCAGCAGCTCGTTGATCGAGGTCTTGGAACGGGTCTTGGCGTCGACGCGCTTGACGATGACGGCGCAATAGAGGCTCGGGCCAGGCTCGCCGTTCGGCAGCGGCTTGCCCGGCAGCGAGCCGGCGACGACGACCGAGTTGGCCGGCACTTCGCCGTAGAACACTTCGCCGGTGGCGCGGTCGACGATCTTGGTCGACTGGCCGATGAACACGCCCATGCCGAGCACCGAGCCCTCGCGCACGATGCAGCCCTCGACGACCTCCGAGCGCGCGCCGATGAAGCAGTTGTCCTCGATGATGGTCGGGCCGGCCTGCATCGGCTCCAGCACGCCGCCGATGCCGACGCCGCCGGACAGGTGGACGTTCTTGCCGATCTGGGCGCAGGAGCCGACCGAGGCCCAGGTGTCGACCATGGTGCCGGTGTCGACATAGGCGCCGACATTGACGAAGGACGGCATCAGCACCGCGCCCGGCGCGACGAAGGCAGAGCGGCGCACGATCGCCGAAGGCACGGCGCGGAAGCCGGCCTTCTCGAAGTCGACCGAGCCCCAGCCGTCGAACTTGGACGGCACCTTGTCCCACCACGACGCGCCGCCGGGCGCGCCCGGGATCAGTCCCATCGGGTTGAGGCGGAAGGAGAGCAGGACGGCTTTCTTGAGCCACTGGTTGACGTGCCACTTGCCGTCTTCCTGGCGCTCGGCGACGCGCGAAACGCCCTTGTCGAGCAGGTCGAGCGCGCTGTCGATGGCCTCGCGGACTTCACCGCGCGTGGAGGTCGAAATGCCGTCGCGTTCCTCGAACGCCTTGTCGATTGTCTTTTCGAGGCTGGCGAGGTCGGGCTTCGACATGAACATCTCCGTTACGGGCCGTTAAGGTTAAGGCTTCTAAGCTGGCAGCAAATCGCGGCGGACCCTATTTCAGGCTTATCGGGGGGTCAATCGCGGTGACGTCGCGGAATGTCGCGGTCAACGGTATATTGGGACTGAGCAAAGAATGAATCCTATGGAAAAGGCTGGCTGGACGCCGCTGCCCCACTCCGACGAGGACCTTGAACGGGCCAAGAGCGTGCCCGACACGCCGCAGACCCGCGCGTCGACCTACAGGCTCGCCTGGAACGACGAGGACTTCATGACTCAGCGCGAACTGCGCCCCGTGCGGCTGCAGCTCGAACTGCTCAAGCCCGAGATGATTCTCGCCGAGCGCGGCATCCGCTCGACCGTCATCCTGTTCGGCGGCGCCCGCATCCCCGAGCCGGGCGGCGAGGCCTGGGCGGCCAAGAACGAGACCCAGCGCAAGCACCTCGAGGCCAACAGCCGCTACTACGACGAGGCGCGCAAGTTCGCGCGCATCTGCTCGCAGCATTCGGCCGCGTCCTACTATCGCGAGTTCGTCGTCGTGACCGGCGGCGGGCCCGGCGTCATGGAAGCCGGCAACCGCGGTGCCGACGACGTCGGCGCGCCTTCCATCGGCCTCAACATCGTGCTGCCGCACGAGCAGGCGCCGAACCCCTACGTGACGCCCGAGCTCTGCTTCAATTTCCACTACTTCGCCATCCGCAAGATGCATTTCGTCATGCGCGCCAAGGCGGTTGCGGTCTTCCCCGGCGGCTTCGGCACCATGGACGAGCTGTTCGAGACGCTGACGCTGATCCAGACCGGCCGCATGGAGCGCGTGCCGGTCATCCTGTTCGGCAAGTCATTCTGGCAGCGTGCGTTCGACCTCGACTTCCTGGCGGACCAGGGCACGATCACCCCCGGCGACCAGGACATCATCGACTACGTCGACACCGCCGACGAGGCCTGGGACATCATCAGCCGCTTCTACGGCCTTTGAGCCGGACTTGGCCTTCTCTTCCAGCGGCTGGGGACGGTGCACGAGCGTCACCAGCACGAAGGAGATGATCATCAGGAGGTACCAGGCGCCGAGCTTCTGGATGGAGACCGGCGTCCAGCCGTGGTGCTGGCCGGGATAGATCCAGGCGCGCGACCAGGTGCCGATGTTCTCGGCGAACCAGATGAACAGGGCGACGAGCAGGAAGCCGAGCAGCAGCGGCATGCGGTGGCGGCCGCGGAAGACGCGGTAGTGCACCACCGTCCTGAGGTAGATGAGCGCGGTGGCGGCGAACAGGACGTAGCGGATGTCGACCGTGAAGTGGTGGGCGAAGAAGTTGACGTAGATCGCCACGCAGAGCAGCAGCGTCGCCCAGATCGGCGGATAGCGCGTATAGCGCATGTCGAAGATGCGGCTGATGCGGGCGAGGTAGGAGCCGACGGCCGCGTACATGAAGCCGGAGAACAGCGGCACCCCGCCGATGCGGAAGAAGCTTTCTTCCGGATAAGCCCAGGAGCCGGCGGAGGTCTTGAAGACCTCCATCGCGGTGCCGACGAGGTGGAAGATCAGGATGACCTTGGCCTCGGACGGCTTTTCCAGCCTGAACGCCAGCATCGCGGCCTGGATGCCGAGGGCGGCCAGGAACAGGAAGTCGTAGCGCGCCAGCCCCGCGCCCTCGGGCCACCAGAACTTGGTGGCGAGGATGAGCGCCAGCATGGCGCCGCCGAACAGGCAGGCCCAGGCCTGCTTGAGGCCGAACACCAGGAACTCGATCAGCGCGCCCGAGACACCGCCGGCCGGCAGGCGGTCGAGCACGGCATGTGCCGCAGCATCGATCCGCGCCTCGACCGGGGTGAAGCGCCTCACTTCGTATTGGCCTCGACGATGGTCGTCAGGAAGGTGGCGAGATCGTCGGTGACGAAGTCGACGTCGTCCTCGTTCTGCGGATCGCGCTCCCAGATCTCCGAGAATGTGGGCTCGAAGTTGCGCGGCACGATCAGCACCGTCGTCATGCCGAGCGACTTGGGCACGGCGAGGTTGCGCGCCAGGTCCTCGAACATCACCGCATTCGGGCCGGTGACGTTGTGCAGGGCGGCGAACTTCTCGTAGGTCTGGCGCGCCGGCTTGGGGGTCAGCCCTGCCGCCACGATGTCGAAGATGTCGTCGAAATGGTCGAGGATGCCCAGCTGCCGCGCCGTGCGCTCGGCATGGCCGCGGTTGCCGTTGGTGAAGATGAACTTGCGGCCGGGCAGCTGGCGGATGGCCGCGCCCAGCACCGGGTCGGGCACCAGCCAGGAATAGTCGATGTCGTGCACGTGCTCGAGGAAGGCGTCCGGATCGATGCCGTGGCGCTGCATCAGGCCGTTCAGCGTCGTGCCGTATTCGAGGTAGAGCTGCTTCTGCAGCTTGCGCGCGTCCTCGCGCGACAGCGTCAGCAGCTCCGACACATAGGCCGTCATCTTCACGTCGATCTGCGCGAACAGGTTCGAATGGTGCGGATAGAGCGTGTTGTCGAGGTCGAAGACCCAGTCGGTGACGTGGTCGAAGCGGGCGGGATCGGGAAGCTCGGTCATGCAGACCTTATGCCACGGATCGCGGATTTTGTAAGCGCGGATGCAAGAGCGAGGGGTGAAGGACAGGAAATATTTTCGTATGTGCCACCCACGAAATTACGTTGGGTAGATCAAATTTTAACCACCGTGGAAAGATCACCTTCAGGTCATGCTGGCATTTCAACAGCCGGCAGGGAGTTGAAAGTGAAGCGTATCTTCTGGAAGTCGGTTTTCGTCACGCTGTTGTGCATGGCAGCTACAATGGTGATCGTCCTGTCGGTCATCACGCTGCTGGGCGGAACGATCGACAAAGCCGCCTACATCTTGCCGATCCTATGTCCTCTGCTGATCGGTTTTCCATTCGCGTTCCATAATTTCTGGCAGCGCGAGAAGCTGAGGCTGGCGCACGAGGAACTGACCGTGGCGCACGGTCAGCTCGCCGCCGCCCACAAGCGCCTGTCGGAAAAGGCCAGCCGCGACGAGATGACCGGCATGCTCAACCGCGAGAATTTCTTTGCGGCCCTCGACGGGTCCCGGCGCCGGAGCGACCGCGGCGCGCTGCTCATCATCGACGCCGATCATTTCAAGCGCATCAACGACAATTTCGGCCACCTGACCGGCGACCAGGCGCTGCTGATGATCGCCGGCGCGATCCGCGGCGCGGTGCGCAGCGGCGACGTGCTCGGCCGCATCGGCGGCGAGGAGTTCGCCGCGTTCCTGGTGGGCGCCTCGCAGGACGAGGCGAGGCTCGTGGCCGAACGCGTCCGCAGCGAAGTCGAACTGCTGCGCTTCAAGCCGGAGGAGGGCCGCGTGGTGCCGCTGACGGTCAGCATCGGCGGGACCAACTGCGCGACCGACGCCAATGTCTCCGAACTTATGCGGACCGCCGACAAGTGGCTCTACGAGGCCAAGAACCGCGGCCGCAACCTCGCCCTTCTCGACACCGGCATTCCGGAAGCGGCCTGACCAGGCACTGGCACAAGGTTTTCGGGCCGCGTGCGGTTGCGCGCGGCCCTTGCCGCTTCTAGAGGGAGCGGGCGTCTTCTGCCGTCTTGCCGGACATTTCCATGGAACTCTGGATACCCATCACCATCGCTGCCGCCTTCCTGCAGAACCTCAGGTCGGTGGTGCAGAAGCACCTCAAGGGGGTTATGGGCACGACGGGGGCGACCTTCGTCCGCTTCGGCTTCGGCTTTCCCTTCGCGCTGGCCTTCGTCGCCGTGCTCAAGCTGGCCGTCGGCTACGAACTGCCGCGGTTGAACGCCGTCTTCTTCGCCTGGGCGGTCGTCGGCGGCATCAGCCAGATCGCCGCGACCTTCCTGCTCATCCACCTGTTCTCGTTCCGCAACTTTGCCGTCGGCACCGCCTATTCGCGCACCGAGCCGGCGCAGGCCGCGCTCTTCGGGCTCCTGTTCCTCGGCGAACGCGCGACGCCAGGCGCCATCGCTGCCATCGCCATCAGCGTCTTCGGCGTGATGCTGATCTCGGTCGCCCACACCGCCTTCAATGCGCGCACGCTGGTGACCTCGGTGCTGAGCCGCAACGCGCTGGTCGGCCTCGCCTCCGGCACATGCTTCGGCATTTCGGCCGTGGCCTACCGCGCCGCCTCGCTTGCGCTGGGCGGACCGAACTTCATGATGCAGGCGGCCGTGACGCTTGCCGTCGTCATCGTCTTCCAGACAGTGGTCATGTTCGCCTGGATCGTCTGGCGTGAGCGCGACGAACTCGGCCGCATCGCCAAGGCGTGGCGGCCGGCGCTGTTCACCGGCCTGGTCGGCGCGTCTGCATCCTTCGGCTGGTTCATGGCGATGACGCTGCAGCAGGCGGCGATCGTCAAGTCGCTCGCCCAGATCGAGATGCTGTTCACCTTCGCCTCGACGGTGTTCTTCTTCCGCGAGCGGATCAACCGGCTGGAGGTCGCCGGCTGCGCGCTGATCGTGGGCGGCATCCTGGTCCTGCTCGCGGCCGGCTGACCGGCCCCGCGAGAAACCTCAGATCGTGGCCGGGTCGAGCGGCGGCGCGTCTTTCCAGCGCTTGATGATGCCGGCGATGTCGGCCGTCTGGAAGCTGTCCCTGAGCACGTCGAACGACGGCAGCACGAAATAGGCGCGCTGGAACTTGTCGATCTCGTAGGTCGTCCGCATCACGGTCTCGACGTCGAAGGGCACGTGATGGGCATCCGGGCTCTCGACCGCGAACTGCAGTTCGGTGAAGGACGACATCAGGCCGGCGCCGAACGCCTTCTTCGGCTGGCCGGGCTCCTGCATCAGGCCGTACTCGACCGTGTACCAGTACAGCCGCGTGACCATCTCGTCGCCACCGAGCGCGATGTAGTCGCCGGCCTTCTCGCCGTAGGTCTGCATGAAGTCGCCGAAGGCCGGCTGGCTCAGCACCGGCACGTGGCCGAAGAAGTCGTGGAACATGTCGGGCTCGACGATGTAGTCGAGCTCCTCGCGCCGGCGCAGCCAGTTGGTCACGGGGAAGCGGCGGTTGGCGAGGTGGTCGAAGAAGGGCTGCGCCGGGATCAGGCCGGGCACAGCGACGATCTCCCAGCCGCTCAGCCGATGCAGCTTCTCGCTGACCTCATGGAAGTCGGGGATCTTCTCGACCAGGCCGAGGGCCGCCATGCCGTCCAGGTAGGACTTGTGCGCCAGCCGCTGGGTCAGCTTGGTCTGGCGGTCGCAGAGCGTCCGCCACACCTCCTGCTCGGCTGTGCTGTAGTCGTATTTCTGTTCGACGGTGAAGTCGGAGCGGCACTGCGAATAGTCGCCGCGCAGCCCCTGCTCGGCGCATTCGCGCGCATAGTCCTGGACGCTGATACCCATGGCCTGATTTCCTCCCCGGACATGGCCTTCGATCCTCGAAGCATAGCCGGCAGGCCAGAGTGAAATTCACCTTCCTGCGTTCAATGCGCGCTCGTTTGAGGTATGATCACTCGCAAAAAATCCATCGGGAGGAAAAATGCCTCAGTTTGACGAATTCGAGATCAGGATGCTCGACATCCTGCAGCGCGACGGCCGCAAGCCGATCTCGGAGCTGGCGCAGGAGATCGGCCTCTCCAACACGCCCTGCGCCCGCCGCTTCGAAGCGCTGCAGGAAGCGGGCGTCATCAAGGGTTTTTCGGCGCGCATCGGCCGGCGCGCGGTCGGGCTGATGGTCGAGGTCTTCGTGCAGGTCCGGCTGGTCAGCCACAGCGACGAGTCGCCGGAAAAATTCATCGCCGCGGTCCAGCGCATGGACGAGGTGTCGTCGTGCTGGACCATGACCGGCGAATACGACTTCCTGCTCCACGTCATGGTGCCGAGCGTCGACGACCTCAACGCCTTCGTCATGCACCGCCTGATGCGCCTTTCGGGCGTCCGCGACGTCCACACCCAGCTGGTGCTGCAGAACATCAAGGGCCCGGGCCACGTGCCGCTCGGGCACCTGAGGGGATAGCGTCAGCGCGCGGGATCGACCGGCATGTAGTGCTCGCCGAACAGGCAGTTGACCGGCACCGCCGGCTTCGTGCTGGCGGGTTCCGCCACGGGTTGGGCGCCGCTGACCTCGAGGATCAGCTTGCGACGGATCGCCGTCGTGAATTCGGCAGCGACGCGGATGGGCAGGACGAAGGAACCGGGGCCGCCGGTCACGCAGCCGGCATAATAGCGGTCGATGCCCTCGAGCGTCTCGGTCGGGTGGATGAGGATCGGCAGGCCGTTGATGACGATGCCGCTCGCGACCGCGTTGTTGCGGGCGACCTCCACCGGCGCGCCGGCATTGTTGGGTCCGTCGCCGGAGATGTCGATGACCTTCTTGTCCGCCTCGAAGCCGTTGCGTTCCAGGAGGCGTGCGCCGAAGGCCAGCGCGTTCGAGATCGAGGTGCCGCCCGATCTGTCGACCGGCTGGAGCGCCAGCCTGGCGGCGAAGGAGTCGGCGCTTTCGCGGCCGTCGATGATCTGCCAGGGAATGATCGACTCCTTTCGGACCGAACCGGCCCACTCGAAGTAGGTCAGCGCGATGCGCCCCCGCGCGCCCGACGCCACGGCCTTGATGAAGTCGGGGTGGCGCAACGCCTGGACATAGCCCGATCGCTGGAGGGCAAATTCGCCCTCGTCCATCGAACTCGACACGTCCACGGCCAGCACCAGCTCGACGTCCACCAGTCCTGCGTCGGTGCCGACGCTCGGCGTGGCCGGAATTTCACAACTCGTGCACAGCACCAACGCCAGCGCGGCCAGCATCGTTCGTCGCGACGGATCGCCCTCCGAGCGGAAGCGGCAACCAGTTTGCTGCAACGGCCGGAAAATGAAAGCGCAAGCGGTTCACTGCTTCGTGAGCGGGTACTCGGACCGGCGGGATGCGGAACCGTGCCATGTACGGCTCGGCCATCTGGGAGGATAGGGCGGGATCAGGCCGCCTGGGTCTTGGACGGCGGCCGGGACTGGTCGCCGCGGCCGGCCAATAGGCCCTCGACGGAAATGTCCTCATCGAGGTCGTCCCAATGCAGTCCGCGCGTGCTGATGCTCACTGCCCGCCGCTGCGCGGGCGTCGCCTGAAGCAGTCGGGGAAACCAGGCCAGCGGAACGCTCAATGTCCGTCCATCCGACAGGTCGAGCCACATGCTGTCTTCGTCGAACCAGACCTTAGTTGCCTTCACCAAAGAACTCGTTCCAGGCATTCGCGATCTCACGCCGCCGATGGGTGACCATTTCGGCCAGTTCGCGCAAGGTGCGCGCGCTGAAGCCGTCATTGTACGCTACCATGACATCCGGCCGGCGCATCGGCCCGAAAATCGATTTCGATTTTCGGAAAGCACGATGCGCCGCTTCAAGACCTAGAGCGTCCTAATGCGTCCATTCGGACGCACGGCGCTCTATTGCCAAAACTTGGCGTCGACGCCGTCCTTGCCGACATGAACGTGCATCGGCTCGCGCGGATCGCCTTCGTTCGAGAAGAAGTAGAAGCGAAAGCCCTTGTGACGAAAGACGACGGGCATCCGCTTCCTCTCCGCCTCACGGAACGATCAGCGTTCCCGCGCCGTGCTCGGTGAACAGTTCGAGCAGCACCGAATGCGGCGTCTTGCCGTTGAGGATGACCACGCCCTCGACGCCGCGCTCGATCGCCTCGATGCAGGTCTCGACCTTGGGGATCATGCCGCCCGAGATCGTGCCGTCCTTGATCAGCGCCCTGGCGTCGGCGACCGTCAGTTCGTCGATCAGCTTCTTGTCCTTGTCGAGCACGCCGGGCACGTCGGTGAGGAACAACAGCCGCGAGGCCCGGACCGCGCCGGCGATGGCGCCGGCGAAGGTGTCGGCGTTGATGTTGTAGGTGTGGCCGTCGCGGCCGGGCGCCACGGGCGCCAGCACCGGGATCATCTCGGAGCGCGCCAGAAGGTCGAGCAGCGTGCGGTCGACCTCGACCGGCTCGCCGACGAAGCCGAGGTCGAGCACCCTCTCGATGTTCGAATCGGGGTCGACCATGGTCTTCTTGGCCTTCTCGGCGAAGACCATGTTACCGTCCTTGCCGCACAGGCCGATCGCCCATTCGCCCTCGGCGTTGATGAGCGCGACGATCTCCTTGTTGATCGAGCCGGCGAGCACCATCTCGACGATCTCGACCGTCTTCTGGTCGGTGACGCGCAGGCCGCCCTCGAATTTCGATTCGATGCCCATCTTGTTGAGCATCGCGCCGATCTGCGGGCCGCCGCCATGCACGACGATGGGGTTGACCCCCGACTGCTTGAGTAAGGCGATGTCGCGGGCGAAGGCGCGGCCGAGCGCCACGTCGCCCATCGCGTGGCCGCCATACTTCACGACCACCGTCTTGTTCTCGTAGCGCTGCATGTAGGGCAGGGCGGCTGAAAGCAGGGCTGCCTGCATTTCGGCGTTGGCGGCGACGTTCGTCGTCATCGGCATGGTCCCGGATAGTGGAGAGATTTCGCGCGGTCTTAGCCGGAAACCGGGCAGGGGGCAAATGGTTCGCGAGTGCTTCAGGGGGGCAGGACGAATGAAATCACCCCCCACCCCTAACCCCTCCCCACAAGGGGGAGGGGGATGATTTCGCCCCTATTGCCACCAAATCGTGCAGGGTGGCAGTGCAGAAATTCCCCTCCCCCTTGTGGGGAGGGGTTAGGGGTGGGGGTCTTCAAGGGACGGTCAGGCGATTGCACTACAGGCTTGCGACGCCGGTTGCAGACTGCGCCGTGCCGAAACAGCGGTTGCAATTCATGTGTCGCAACGTAACCTTGTGACGATGACGCCGCAGGACATCACCAAGCTGATCGTGCGGACCTCGATGAAGGACCGCAACGCCTTCGACCTGCTCTACCGGCAGACGAACGCGAAACTTTTCGGCGTGTGCCTGCGTGTTTTGAACGACAGGGCAGAAGCCGAGGAAGCGCTGCAGGAGGTCTTCGTCAAGATCTGGACGAAGGCCGACAGGTTCGCGGTCTCCGACCTCAGTCCCATTTCGTGGCTCGTTGCGATCGCGCGCAACCATGCGATCGACCGCATCCGGGCAAGGCGCCAGGCGACGGTTGCCATCGACGAGGCGTTCGAGGTCGCCGATCCCGCTCCCGGGCCCGAGGCGGCGGCGGTGGCCGGCGATGAGGCCGAGCGCATCCATGGCTGCCTCGAGGAACTGGAGAAGGACCGGGCGGCCGCCGTTCGGGGCGCCTATCTCAAGGGTGAGAGCTATGCCGAACTCGCGGAACGCCACGGCGTGCCGCTCAACACCATGCGTACCTGGCTGCGCCGCAGCCTGATGAAACTCAGGGAATGCCTCGAAAGATGACACTGGCGGAAGACAACGGACCGGAACGGGAAGGGGGCGACGACATCCTCGCCGCCGAATACGTTCTCGGCGTGCTTTCCGCCGACGACAGGCGGCAGGCGGGCCGGCGCATCGACGGCGAGGCCGCCTTCGCGCGGCTCGTCGACCAGTGGGAGGTGAGGCTGTCGCCGCTGGCGGCCGGCTATGCGGAGATCGAGGCGCCCGCTTCGGTCAAGGCCGGCATCGACCGTCGCCTGTTCTCGTCCACTACCCGGGCTCCCGCCGAACGGCCGTCGGGCCTGTGGTCCAGCCTCGCCGCGTGGCGCGGCCTCGCCGCCGCCGCCGTGGCCGCGCTGGCGATCTATGTCGCGGTGCCGCTCGTCAATCCGCCGGCGCCGCACGAGATGATGGTGGCCTCGCTCGCCGCCGAGGGCAGCGAGGTCAAGTACATGATCATGTACGATGCGGCGGCCGGCGAGATCGGCCTCTCGCACGTCGCCGGCGATCGCGTCGTCGGCAAGGATTTCGAACTGTGGATGATCGAGGGCAACGCGCCGCCGGTCTCGATGGGCGTCATTCCGGCCGGCACCACCATGAAGATGCCGGTCAAGGAAAACATGCGCGACAAGCTCGCAGCGGGTGCCGTGCTCGCCGTCAGCCTCGAGCCCGCTGGCGGCTCGCCGACCGGCTTGCCCACCGGCCCGGTCGTCGCCGCCGGCGATCTCCGCGAAATCTGAACCCTTCCCGCCGGCTTGCCCCATCCTGGCTGAAACTATCTCCGGGCGGCGCTCGTTACTTCCTGTTTGTTGGATGCAAATTATTGATTTTATTATAGAATATTCACTTTTTGGTGAAACTTGGCAGCGCTCGGGCGCGTAGCTTCTTCTGTCTTTCCGATATGGAAACAACCCAAGGAGTTACGTTATGCGCAAGACCACTCTCGCCGTGCTCGCCGGTGCCTTCACCGCCCTCGCCACGATCGCCTATGCCGCGAATCCGATGGTTGGCGGGGCCGCCATGTTCGCCGACAAGAACATCGTCGAGAACGCCGTCAACTCGAAGGACCACACCACCCTCGTCGCCGCGGTCAAGGCTGCGGGCCTGGTCGAGACCCTGCAGGGCAAGGGTCCCTTCACCGTGTTCGCACCCACCAACGAAGCCTTCGCGGCCCTGCCCAAGGGCACTGTCGAGACCCTGCTCAAGCCCGAGAACAAAGATCAGCTGGCCAAGGTGCTGACTTGCCACGTCATCGGCGCCAAGGCCATGGCGGCGGACGTCACCAAGATGGCCATGGATGACGGCGGCGCCCACAAGGTCAAGACCGCGGGCGGCTGCGAACTGACGCTGAAGTCCGATGGCGGCAAGGTCACCGTGACCGATGAGAACGGCAATGTCGCCAACGTCACCATCGCCGACGTCGAGCAGTCGAACGGCGTCATCCACGTCATCGACAAGGTGCTGCTGCCGAAGATGTAGGCCCGCCCCGCCCCGGCCGGCGCGGCGCCACAGCTCCCTTGGCCCAGGCAGTCGATCAGCGCCCCGCACGGCCTCCGCCGTGCGGGGCGTTCGGCCGTGGATGATGATTTTGCTGACGCTTTCCGGCCGCCGGGATTATGCTTGGCGCGTAACGCCAGGGAGGATCGAGCGATGACCCCGCACGGCGAATTTCACTGGAACGAGCTGTTGACCTGGGATGCGATGAGAGCCAAGCGCTTCTACACCGCGACCCTCGGCTGGACCTATGAGGACATGCCGATGGACGGCCAGAGCTATCACGTCTGCATGTCCGGCGGAAAGCCGGTGGCCGGCATCTTCCAGATGCCGAAGGGCAAGGGCATGGACGGCGTGCCCGAGAACTGGTTCGCCTACATCTCCGTCGACGACCTCGACGCGCGGCTCGGGCTGCTGGTCAAGAACGGCGGCAGGGTCATGCGCGAGCCGTTCGAGGTGCCGGGCGTCGGCCGCATCGCCATCGTCGCCGACGACGGCGGCGCGGCCATGGGATGGATGGTGCCGGCCGAGTGAGGCCGCTCAGCCGCCGTTGACCACCAGCGCGATCGCCGCGCGCAGTTCGTCCATGCCCTCGTCCTTTTCCGACGAGGTGGAGAGCACGACGGGGAAGGCCGCCGGCCGCTTCTTGATCTTGGCGATCGTCTCCTCGATCAGCCGCGGCACGCCCGCGGCCTTGATCTTGTCGGTCTTGGTCAGGACGACCTGGTAGGAGATCGCGGCCTTGTCGAGCAGGGTCAGCACCTCCTCGTCGTTCTTCTTGATGCCGTGGCGGGAATCGATCAGCACATAGACGCGCTTGAGCGTCACCCGGCCGCGCAGGTAGTCGAACACCAGCTTGGTCCAGGCGTCGACCTGCTCCTTCGGCGCCTTGGCATAGCCGTAGCCGGGCATGTCGACCAGCGCCATGGGCGGCAGGTCGCCGGCCTCGCCCGAATAGCCGTCCGGCACGAAATAGTTGAGCTCCTGGGTGCGTCCCGGCGTGTTCGAGGTGCGCGCCAGTCCGCCCTGGCGCACCAGCGCGTTGATCAGCGACGACTTGCCGACGTTGGAGCGCCCGGCGAAGGCGATCTCGGGCGGGCCCTCCGGCGGCAGGAATTTCATGGCCGGCACGCCGCGGATGAAGATCCACGGCCGGGTGAAGGTCTCGGTATCCACCGGGGGCCTCGTCAAGGTCTGTTCGTTCAAGCCGCTGCCTCCAGCAATGAGATGTCCGTTCCGCGAATGGCGTCGAGGTTGCGGCCGATCTTGTCCACCGGCCAGTTCCACCAGGCGATTGCCAGCAGCTTCTCGATGGTCCTGTCGTCGAAGCGCTTCTTGACCACGGTCGAGGGGTTGCCGGCAACGATCGCATAGGGCGGCACGTGGCGGCTGACAACCGATTTCGCAGCGATGATGGCGCCGTCGCCGATATGGACGCCCGGCAGGATCACCGCTTCCATGCCGATCCACACGTCGTTGCCGATGACCGTGTCGCCGCGCACCTCGCGCTGCCAGGTGGCGACGTCGAAGCCTTCCTCCCAGCCATGGCCGAAGATGTTGAACGGGTAGGTCGAGAAGCCCGACATCGCGTGGTTGGCGCCGTTCATGATGAAGCGCGCGCCTTCGGCGATGGCGCAGAACTTGCCGATGATCAGCCTGTCGCCGATGAAGGGATAGTGGTGCAGCACGCATTTGAGCTGGAACAGGTCCGGCCCCTCCGGATCGTCGTAGTAGGTGAAGTCGCCGATCTCTATGTTCTCGGCGTCGACCAGGGGCTTGAGGAAGCCGACGCGCTTGTGCATCGGCATGGGGTGCTTGATCGAAGGATTGGGGCCTTGCATGGCGATGTTTCCACGTGACTGCGGATAGCAATATAGCGCGATCCGCTGTGATGCCGACATCGCCTGTTCGGAACTTCCTTGTGCGATCGTCTTGGAAACGCTCCCGTCGGGCCCGGTTGATTTCGCTTGCACGCTTCCACGCGCAAAACCGGGGTCCCGCAAGGGACATGCGGAACCCCGGCCTCGCCGAGACGGTTCCTTGCTGGTCGGGGCGACCAGCGCCGCCACCCCGCATAAGCCGGCATGTACGGGGCATCCCGAAGTTACGGCGTGCCGCCCCCGCGAGTTTCGCCGGGCGTTGCCGCCCATGAAAAAAGGCCCCGGCGAACCGGAGCCCTTTGATCTGCTTCGACGGTACCGGCCTATTCGGCCGGGGTCGGCTTCTTCTTGAACAAGGCGACCAGATTGTCCCAGAGTTCGATCTTCGCCCCCTGGCGCTTCATGATCACGCCCTGCTGGAGGATCGACAGGAAGTTGTTCCACGCCCAGTACAGCACCAGACCGGCAGGGAAACCCGCCATCATGAAGGTGAAGATGATCGGCATCCAGGTGAAGATCGCAGCCTGGGTCGGATCCGGCGGGGTCGGGTTCATGCGCATCTGCAGGAACATGGTCACGCCCATGATGAGGGGCCACACGCCGATCATCAGGAAGGCCGGAACGCCCCAGGGCAACAGCCCGAACAGGTTGAACAGCGACGTCGGATCCGGGGCCGCGAGGTCGTGGATCCAGCCGAAGAAGGGCGCGTGCCGCATTTCGATGGTGACGTACAGCACCTTGTAGAGCGCGAAGAACACCGGGATCTGGATCAGCACCGGCCAGCAGCCCGCAAGCGGGTTGATCTTCTCGGTCTTGTACAGCTCCATCATCGCCTGCTGCTGCTTCATCTTGTCGTCCGCGTATTTCTCGCGGATTTCAAGCATCTTGGGCTGCACCTTCTTCATGTTCGCCATCGACTTGTACGACTTGTTGGCGAGCGGGAAGAAGATGGCCTTGACGATGACGGTGGTGGCGAGGATGGCGAGGCCGAAGTTGCCGAGGAACTTGTACAGCGTGTCGATCAGCCAGAACATCGGCTTGGTGATGAAGTAGAACCAGCCCCAGTCGATCAGCAGGTTGAACTGCCTGATCTGACGGCCGTCCTCATAGGCGTTGAGCTTGGCCACTTCCTTGGCGCCGGCGAAGACCAGCGTCTCGACCGTCGCCGACTGGCCGGGGGCGACGGTGACCGGGTCGGTCAGATAGTCCGACTGGTAGCGCGGACGGCCGTCGTCGAAATAGGAGAAGCGCGGCTGGAACGGCTGCTTGCCCGAGGGCACCAGCGCCACCGCCCAGTACTTGTCGGTGATGCCGAGCCAGCCGTCGGTCGACTTGCCGGGCAGCGACTGCTTGTCCTTCTCGATCGCCGTGTACTTGAACTCCTGCAGGCCTTCCTCGCCGGTCACGCCGATCAGGCCCTCGTGGAGGACGTAGATGCTCGGGTGCGTCGGCTTGTCGAAGCGCGTCACGCGGCCGTAGTTTGACAGCGACACCGGGGCGCCGCCGGCATTCGTCACCGTGTCGGAGACAGTGAACATGTAGTCCTGGTCGACCGAGATGGTGCGCTTGAAGGTCAGGCCCTTGTCGTTGACGTAGGTCAGCGTCACGGGTGTCGCGGGGGTCAGCGTCTGGTTGGCTTCCGCCGTCCAGACCGTGTCGGGGCCGGGCACGGTTCCGGTCGTGTCGCTGCCGACGAAGCCGATCTCGCTGTAGAAGCCGTTCGGCTGCGCCTGCGGGTTGAGCAGTTCGATGATCGGCGAGTTCGGCTCGACGGTGACCGTGTAGTCCTTGAGGCTCAGGTCGTCGAGGCGCCCGCCGGTCAGGTTGATCGAGCCCTTGAGGCTCGGCGTGTCGATGGCGATGCGGCTCGAGGCCGCCACGGCCTGGGCGCGGTCGACGGGTGCGGTGCCCGTCGCGGCCGGGGCGCCCGGAACGCCTGCCTGCGGCGCCTGCGCGCTGCTGCCTGGGCTTGCCGGCTGCGCGGCCTTCTGGTCCTGCGCGACCCGCTCGGCCTCGATGCGCGCGGCTTCGCGCTGCGTTTCGATGCGCGGGTTCATGTAGAACACCTGCCACAGCGTCAGGATCAGCACCGACAAGGCGATGGTGATGAAGAAGTTACGGTTGTTTTCCATCGAAAGCCCTTATCGCGTTCCGCGAATGCGCCGAGAGAGTTCGGCCGTGAGCTGGCCGAAGGGGGCGGTGAGCACGTCTTCGCGCCCGACGATCACATAATCTTTGCCGGCGGCCATGTCACCTGCGGCATGAGTGCGGACGGCCTCTCGCAGGCGCCGGCGGACCCGGTTTCGCACCACGGCGTTGCCGACCTTCTTGGTGACGGTGAAGCCGACGCGCGGCTCCGCCTGGTCGCCTCGATCCATCATCTCAACGAGAAAAAACCGCCCGCGCCGCTTTTCACCGCGGCGGACGGCCAGGAATTCTTTTCGTTTCAGAAGCCGTTTGGGGCCGCGTCCGAGCGGAGCAGACCCCTCTGGCTTGCCGTCAGCGGGCAAGGTTCCCGCCTACGGCTTAGGCGGAGAGCCGCTTGCGGCCGCGGTTGCGGCGAGCAGCGACGACGCCGCGACCACCCTTGGTGGCCATGCGCGCACGGAAACCGTGACGGCGCTTGCGGACGAGTTTGGACGGCTGATAGGTACGCTTCATTTGTTTTAATACCGCGGCGTGCGGCCCTTCTTGTGTCTGTCACTTTGTAACAGGAGCTTGGCTCGGCTTGCTTCGACGCGATCAAAAACCGCGACGGAAGCGGGTCCCGAGCGTGTGCGGGCTTATATGGATTAGGTGTCGCGAAGTCAATCCGCCCATATGGCGCTCCACCGGTGGTTGTCACTTGCCCCCGCTCCGTCGTAGCATCGTCTGGGGCATTTGGCGGGGCAGTGGAAGCGAATGGGCAGGCTTGTGCCCGATTTGTGCGTGATCGGCGGTGGGCCGGCAGGCATTCATGCGGCCACCACCGCAGCGGCGCTCGGCGCGCGCGTCGTGCTGGTCGAGCGGGGCCGCACCGGCGGCCTCTCGCTCCACGGCGGTTCGGTTTCCATGCGCGCCCTGGCGGCGGCCGCGGCGAGGGCCCAGGCCATGCGCGAGGGGGCTCCCCTCGGCGTCGCCGCGCATGAGCCCGAGGTCGACTTCGCGGCGGTCCGGCGCCATGTAGCCGGCGCCGTGGCGGCGGCATCGGCGAGTTGCTCGCCCGAACGGCTGCGCGCGCTGGGCATCCAGGTCTTGCCCGCCGAGGCGCGCTTTTCCGGTACCGGCACGGTGGTCGCCGGCGACAGCGAGATCGCCGCCCGCGGCTTCGTCATCGCCACCGGCTCGCGGCCGGTCGTGCCTGCCGCGCCCGGGCTCGACGGCGTCGACTATCTGACGCCGGAGAGCGTCTTCGCGCTCGAGCGCCGGCCGCGCCACCTGGTGATCCTCGGCGGCGGCGACAGCGGCATCGAGGCCGCGCAGGCTTTCCGCCGGCTGGGGTCGAACGTCACCGTCGTCGAGTTCGGCACCGCCTTGTCGCGATGGGACCCGGAACTTGCGGCGGTGGTGCTGCGCCGCCTGCGCCGCGAGGGCGTCGTCATCCGCGACAATGCCAAGGTGATGGGCATGGACCGTCCCGGCAGGGGCCATGTGCGCGTCCAGATCAAATGGCCGGCGGGTGTCGAGACCTACGATGCCTCCCATGTCCTGCTCGCCGCCGGCCGCCGGCCGAACCTTGCCGGTCTCGGGCTCGCCGAGGCGGGGATCGTCGAGGACGACAACGGCATCAGCGTCGACGACCGCCTGGTGACGGCCAATCCGCGCGTCTTCGCCATCGGCGATTGCATCGGCGAATGCGGCAACGTCGCGCTGGCGCGCCATCATGCCGAGGTCGCGGTCAGCCAGCTGGTCGAGCGCAAGCGTGCGAGCGAGGAGGGCTGGAAGGTACCGCGCTCGCTCGGCACCGACCCCGGGGTCGCCCAGGTCGGCCTGACGGAGGCCGAGGCCCGCCGCCGGGGCATTGCCTTCCGCATCCTGCGCGCGCCTTTCGCTGAAGGCGAGCGCGCCCTGGCCGAGCGCTGCGGCGAGGGACACCTGAAGCTGTTGCTCGACGACGGCCACCGCCTCCTGGGCGCCGGTCTGGCCGGAGCGGGGGCGGCCGAACTCATGGACACATGGGCGTTGGCCCTGTCCGCAGGTCTTGGCCTGCAGCAGATCGCCGCCCACGCTTCTGTGTTTCCTTCCTTTGGCGGAATTTGCAAGAACGCCGCGATGGCCTATCTATTGGCGAATGGCGACGGCAAGGCCGGGCCGATTCTGTTCGGGCGGCGCCTGCGTCGCTGAGACGGCCGGGTCCCCCGGCGGGGACATGCAGCGAAGCTTGATATGACGAGTGCAGCCGACATCGGCCAGGACGCCGGAAAGCAGCCGGACCATTCGGTCCCGCTTTCGCGCGGCCTCTCGACCAAGCTGCTGCTGCTGACCATCGTCTTCGTGCTGTTCGCCGAGGTGCTGTTCTTCCTGCCTTCGATCGCGTCCTATCGGCTGCGCTGGCTGGAGGAGAGGCTGGCGACGGCCGCCGCCGTGGCGACGATCCTGGTGCAGGGCGATCCGGCGTCGCTGTCGCGCGCGGCGCAGAATGACGTGCTCATGGCCATCGGCGCCAAAGCCATCGCGGTGCGCGACGGCGGGGTATCGCGCCTGCTCGTCGTCTCCGAGATGCCGCCCACGGTCGACGAGCACATCGACATCGCCGCGGCCGGCGTGCTGCGCTCCATGCCCGCGGCCATGGACACGCTGCTGTTCGGCGGCGACCGCGTCCTGCGCGTCTACGGCAAGGTCGGCGACAGCAACAAGGAATTCGAGCTCGTCATCTCCGACAACCGGCTGTTCCGCGCCATGCGTGCCAATGCGCGCTACATCGTCTTCGTCTCGCTGCTGATCTCGCTGTTCACGGCGGCCCTGGTCTACGGCACCATCGACCGCATCATGATCGGGCCGATCCGGGCCATGACGCAATCGATGCTGAGCTTCTCGCGGGCTCCCGACGACCCCTCGGGCGTCATCGTCCCCGAACGCCGGGCCGACGAGATCGGCGTGGCCGAACGCGAGCTGTCGGCGATGCAGACGCATCTGCAGAAGATGCTCGCCGAGCAGAAGCACCTCGCCGACCTCGGGCTGGCCGTTTCCAAGATCAATCACGACATGCGCAACATCCTGGCCTCCGCCCAGCTGATGTCCGACCGCCTCCGCGTGGTCAAGGACCCCTCGGTGCAGGCCTTCGCGCCCAAGCTGGTGCGCACGCTCGACCGGGCCGTTTCCTATTCGGAGAACGTGCTCGCCTATGGCCGTGCCCAGGAACCGCCGCCGGCGCGGCGGCGCCTGCGGCTGCGCCAGCTGATCGAGGACATGCACGGCCTGCTCGGCCTCGAGCCGGAAGGCGGCATCGAATTCGTCAATGCCGTCGACGTGGCCTTCGAGGTCGACGCCGACGCCGACCAGCTTTTCCGGGTGCTCACCAATCTCAGCCGCAACAGCGTCCAGGCGATGGCCGGCATGGCCGACGAGGCGGTCGTCAAGCGCCTGACGATTTCGGCCGAGCGGCAGGGCAGCGTCAGCCGGATCCTCGTCAACGACACCGGCTGCGGCCTGCCGCAGAAGGCGCGCGAGAACCTGTTCGCCGCCTTCCGCGGCTCGGCCCGCAGCGGCGGCACCGGGCTCGGGCTGGCGATCGCGCACGAGCTGGTGCGCGCCCATGGCGGTTCGCTCGAGCTGGTCGAGAGCGTCGGCGGCCGCACCACCTTTGCCTTCACCATCCCCGACCAGCCGCTGCGCCTGGACGAGGCGCGCAGCAGCCTGCGCCGGCCCGCCTGACCGAGGCGAACGCGAGCGTCCTTCCCTGCCGCCGAAAAGTTTTGCCGGCAGCCGCTTGCATTTCGCCGAGCCAGCCGCTAGGTAGCGCCGGTCGCTTCGATCCGTCGAAGCGTGGCGGCCGCTGCGACGGCCCGATGCGCGCCCGTAGCTCAGCTGGATAGAGCACCAGACTACGAATCTGGGGGTCAGGAGTTCGAATCTCTTCGGGCGCGCCATTTCACCGGACGAGATTCGAACCGATTCACCCGCGACGGGACCCGTTGGCGGCTCCTCCAAATGCAGCCTGACTACGACTGACAAGCAGATGGCCGACACCACGACGGGCGCATTGCTGCCGACGTCTGCCACTAGCCATGTGCTCTATCTTCGGGACACGATCGGCTTCCGTGTCGCCCGAACCTCCATGCCACGTCGCGCAGTCATGAATTCAATGCCGATGGCTGGACAGCTCCCAAGCGCTCCAGGAATATGGAATCTAGGCCAACGGCCTTTGCGCGCGCAGTAGCAAATGGGCTTCCCAAGGAGGCGGCCATGAGGAGCGATACCGAGTATCTACGTCTCGCCGTGGAGATCGCCGCCGAGAGCCGGGCCGGTGGCAATCATCCCTTCGGGGCGCTCCTGGTCGGGCCGGAGGGCGACGTGCTCCTTACGTCGGGCAACACCTACGCGCAGGATCGCGGCGTCGGTCACGCAGAGGCAAACGTGGCCCGCGCTGCAGCACGGCAATACGATCCGACCTTTCTCGAGAAATGCACGCTGGTGACCTCGGTCGAGCCGTGCTGCATGTGCGCCGGCGCCTGCTACTGGGCTGGCATCGGCACCGTGGTCTACGGATTGAGCGAAAGGCGGTTGGCCGAGCTGACCGGAGACAATCCGGAGAACCTGACCCTCGATCTGAGCTGTCACCAGGTGTTCGCCGCCGGACGGCGCCATGTGGCGATTCGTGGTCCATTCCCTGAACTCGAAGAAGAGATTGCCAACGACCACAAGGATTTCTGGTGACGGAACCCGTCATGAACGGGCTGGTGTCGGTGACGAGCCCGTGGCCTCTGCGGCGCCATTGGCTCCAGTCCTCCTGAGCGGAGCCAGTTGCCATCACCGCCATAAGGTCGCCGCCGGCTCAGTCTTCGGGCAGGAAGGCGGGGTTGTAGACGACTTCCCAGAGATGGTCGTCGGGATCCTGGAAGTAGCCGGCATAGCCGCCCCAGAAGGTCTTCTGCGCCGGCTTGACCAGCCGCGCGCCTGCATCGATCGCCCGGCGCATCGCCGCGTCGACCTCGCGCTCGCTTGCGACATTGTGGCCGAGCGTGAATTCCGTGGGGCTGCGCCGCGTCGGCGCGATGCCCGCATCGCGGGCGATGTCGGCGCGCGGGAAAAGCGCGAGCTTGATGCCGTGCTCGAGGTCGAAGAACGCCACGGCGCCGTGCTCGAACTCGGTGCCGATGATGCCCTCGGTAGGCATGCCAAGGCCGTCGCGATAGAAGCGGAGCGAAGCTTCCAGGTCGTCGACGCCGATCGTGATGACGCTTATCCTCGGTTTCATGGTGGTCTCCTTCGTAGTGGCTTGCGGCGCTGCGCGCCATGTGGTCGTTGCCGTCAATCTGGCGCTTCCGAAGCCGGATTGATTGAACTTTTCGGCCAAATGTCACGTTTGTCCGTCGCTCCGCTTGAACAAGGACCGTCCCAGGCCTAGCTGCAAGGCCGGCGTCCGACGGTGACGGCCGCAACGGGTATGGAAGATGAAGGCTCTGCCCGCCTTGGCGATCGGCGACTTCCGGGAGCGCCCTGCCGCGGCCGCCCTCGGCCACAGTTTTGCGTCGGTCTGGGTGCATCGGTTGCCCGAGGCGGCGGCGCCGATCGTCGTCACCCCCGACGGCACCATCGACCTGCAATGGATGGACGGCAGTTTCCGCGTCGCCGGCCCCGACAGGGACCCCAAGCTCGAACTGCTTCCGGCCGGCACCACGGTCATCGGCTTTCGCTTCCATCCCGGGGCCGCCGCGGCGTGGCTGGGAATGCCCGCCGCCGAGATCGTCGGCCATCGGCTGGCGCTGGACGAGCTGTGGGGGGCGAAGGCGCGGCGGCTCGCCGCCGGCATCCGCCCCGACAGGGACACTGCGGGACTGATCGGAGAGCTGGAGGCGGCCATTGCGGCGCGCGCGCCGGCGCGAGGCGCGCCGGATCCGGTCATGCGTGCCGCCTTCGAACTGGTCCGGTCCGGGCCGCCGCCCGGCGCCCCGCTGGTGCCCTGGCTCGGGCGTGCCCTGGCCATGAGCGAGCGCACCTTGCGCCGGCGCTTCGACGAGAGCTTCGGCTATGGCCCGAAGACGCTTGACAGGATCATGCGCTACCAGCGCTTCCTCGACCTTTCGCGCCGGTCGGCGCAACCGACGGCCCGGCTTGCGCTGGAGGCCGGATATGCCGACCAGGCGCATCTGGTCCGCGAGAGCCGCCGCCTCGCCGGCGTCACGCCGCATGAATTCGGGCGCATCCTGAACCACGGCTGACCCAGCCGCCGCGCCGGAACCTCACAACACCCGCGAGATGGCCTGCACGCCCTTCATGCCGGTGCCGAAACGCGCGATCGGATCGCGGTTCCGCTCCAGCTCGCCATAGGACAGGAAGCGCACCTGCAGGTCGGCGACGCGGCTGAAGGCCGGCCGCCTGAGCTGCGTGCGCACCTCGCCCTCCCGCGCGTCCGGGGCGACCAGGTAGAGGCCGCCCGCCGCATGCAGGTCGCTGCCCAGCGCCAGGTCGAGCATGCGCACGATGCCCGAATAGATCGACGTTGTGTGCTCCACCTCGAAGGCGGCGATGACGCGGGCGCCGTCGAGCCAGAGGATGTCGATGAGGCGGATCGATTCGGCGCCCGCCACGCTTTCGAGCGACGCCGGCAGCCGCTCCATGCAGCCTGTGCCGAGCGCTGCACCCGCATGCAGCCGGCCGCGGTCGTTGGCGGCGACCCAGACCTGGTATCCCAGCGCCAGGCCGAGATCCCTCAGCCATGCCTGCACCTCGCTGTGGGTGCGGTCGCCCTCCCGGTCGGCGGCCATCGATCCCTCGAGCCGCTTGGCCGTTTCGCGCGTCTTCGACAGCTCGGTGAGCCACGCCTCGCGGGCATTTCCTTCGGCCGTGACCGGCGGGGCGGCAAAGCGGCCCGTGCCGACGTCGAACAGGAAGCCGACCACCGCCCCGAGATCGTTGGACAGGAGGTCGCGATAGGTCCGGTTGAGCGACAGGATGCCGGCGCGCATCGCCAGGTACTCTCCCCAGCGGCCGAGCTTCACCTTCGATCCCGTCACCGCGTTGAAGCCGTTGACGATGGCCGTGTTGAAGGCCGGCATCAGCGTCGGATGCAGGAAATAGAGCAGGTTGGCGACCGCCGGGCCCAGGCCCTTGATCTTGAGCCGGTCGATCGTTTCGATGCCGGCGATGATCTCGCGCTCGGTGCTGCAGCAGGCGCAATGGTGCAGCAGCCGGCCGAAGGCCCTTTGGTTGCCCGGATCCTCGTAGATGTCCGGGATGCGCAGCTTGGGCTTCCACAGGAAGGCATGGTCGGCGCCCTTGAAGATCTGCCGCTGCTCGGCGATCGAGCCGACGATCGTCTCGAGCGACGAGCCCTTGTAGACGTTGCCGAACGTCCCCGCCTCGATCTCCTGGACAACCTGGTCGATGCCGCGCCGTATCGAACGGAAGTTCTTGAGCCGTTCCTCCCACAGGAACCAGGTCCGGTACGTCGAACCAGGGTCCTCGCGCCAACGTTCGATCAGGACACGCAGCAGATCAGCCAAGCCAATGCTCCGGGATGCGCCCTATCGGCGCCGCGAATTGAAAAAAAGAAAAATATCATTGCGTAAAATCAAGGCAAAAGCTTCCACGATGTAAAATGTACCGCAAGGTGCCGGAATCATTTCCACCGGAAAATTCGATTTTACATTCCAGTCTAGGATTACTTAGGCTGGAAGTTTTGATGATTACAGCACTTTTGCAGTGGTTCCATTCGAAAGCATGCCGGCCTTGATCCAGCTCAAGGCCACGTGCCGGCAACCATGGAACCCTCGAGAGCATCCGGCGCGAGCGCGCCGCCTCACAGGAGCTCACCGATGCGACAGCAGTTCTTCCTCCCGCTCGCCACCTATCCCGAAGCCAATGCAGACGCCGTTGCAGCCAACGCCGTGGCGATTGCGTCCCGGTTCGGGGCCGAACTTCACGCCCTGGCGATCAACCCCGACATTCCGCCGGTCTCGAACGCCCTGTCGAAGCTCTTGCTCGACACCCCGCAGATGATCCGCGACGCCGAGGCCTCCAGCCGCCGGCGCGGGCAGGAGCTGCTGGCGCTGGTCAAGGCGCGGGCAGGGCAGGCCGGTGTTGTCGCCAGCGTTGCCGAGACCGCGGCGCCGCTCGCCGCGATCGGCGACGTCGCATGCCGCCATGCACGCTACTACGACCTTGCCCTGCTGGGGCTGGAGATCGGCAACACCACCGCGCGCATGGTGGCCGAGGCCGTGGTGTTCGGCGCCGGCCGTCCGGCGCTGATGCTGCCCGGTGTCCTGCCGGAGCGGACCGGCCATGTCGCCGTGGCCTGGGACGGCAGCCGCGTCGCCGCGCGCGCCTTGGCCGATGCCCGGCCCTTCCTCGAAAAGGCGTCCAGGGTCTCCGTCATGACCGTCGTGGACGAGAAGAAGCTGCAGGACGCCGATGCCGTCGAGCGGCTGGCCGCGAGCCTGCGCCATGCCGGGCTCGCCGCCGACGCCGTGGCGGTCCGCATCGGCGACGCCGCGATCGGCGCGGGCCTGCAGGAGAAGGCGATCGCGTTGGGCGCCGACCTCCTGGTGATGGGCGGCTACGGTCACTCCCGCATCCGCGACTTCGTGCTCGGCGGCGCCACCGAAGGCGTGCTCGCCGACCTCAGGATGCCGGTGCTGCTGTCGCACTGAGGCCGGTGGTGCCGCGCCCGGCGCATGGCTGTGCCGGGCGCGCAAAAAAGTTTGGCAGGGGCGGCTTGCAATTCGTGGAGGCAGCCGCTAGGTAGCGCCGGTCGCTGCAGCCATCGGATTGCGGCGGCACGGCCGCATTGCCGGCCCACGCGCCCGTAGCTCAGCTGGATAGAGCACCAGACTACGAATCTGGGGGTCAGGAGTTCGAATCTCTTCGGGCGCGCCAACAATCTCAATATCTTAGCCAAATCGCACCGTTTCAGATCAGCAAACTGAAACGGTTTTTGAAACGGTTTTGCACTATCGGATAGCGCGGCGCGCCATTGAACGGGTCCAGCGAAAGATCGGTCACGCCTCTATTGAACAGTACACGTCCAAAGAGACTGGCAGGTCGGTCAACTGACCGGTTTGAGGCCGACAGTGATCCGTCTGATTTGGACGGAGTCGGTTAAATGGCTGCTTGTTAGCGCACCGCCTCGCACACTGTCGTCCAGGCAGATCTCCTAGACGCCTGCCTCATACAGCCCAAGCAGACTTGCCGGTGCGGAGGCTCCGGAGTATCCGATTGATCCAGCTGGGCTTAAAGCAGAACGGGTGCGAGTAGCCTAAGCGCCTGCTTTAACATATCGAACCGACGCATCGCCGCCACCGAGCATCAGCGTCCGAGAGCGACGGCGGTAGTGGCCTGTATGGTTTGGCATGCAGCGAGTTTCCTGACAAAGACAAGGGCGAGAGTGGGTGCCGCAAGAAAGACGCCAAACAGCAAGAGCGCGGCGCTCGATGCACCTTCTGCCCCGCCCGGATCGCTGAGGCCGCCAAGATTAGCCACCATGCCCGCCGCCGCGGCACCGAATGCAGTCGCGTAGAGTTGGACGGTCGTAATCGAGCCCGCCGCCAGTCCCTGCTCCGACGCCGGCGTCTCTTTGAAGACGTTGGTAACAAGGTGCGGCCAGGCGACACCGATGCCCAATCCGACCAGGAGCAGGCCGGCGCATATCAGCATCAGTTGCCATCCGATGCCACCCGGAATCGGAAGAACGAACAGCAGGACTGCAAGGCCGGAAAGGATGAACAGGGGGCCAGTACGGATGGCACGAATCCCTCCCACACCCGTCTGACCTACGCTTAGGACGGAGCCGAGCGTCCAGCCCATCGCCATCAGCGCGGCGAGATAGCCGGCGATCAACGGCGACTGACCGTGCAGGACTTGGAGGAAATAGGGGACGAAAATCTCTGCCTGCATCCCCGCCACCAGGAAGGCGATTGTCGCGTAAAGCACAATGAGCCGTCCGTTGACATCGAATGCCCCGCTCGGCAGCAGGCGAGCGCGGGCGGTCAGTTCCGTCCGCACAAGGAGCGCCGCCATCAGTACGGCGGCAATCAATCCTGCTCCGTTCCACAGCGGATCGACGCTCAAACTTCCCGCAGAGACCGCCATCACGGAGGCGGTCAGCAGGGCGAGTTGCGGGAGCGGTAGGGACGCGGACTCAACCTCGCCCCTGCCGCTCACCTTGGGAAGCACCGCGATCGCGATCGTTCCGAAGATTACCGAAAGCGGAACCAGAGACCAGAACGCCGCACGCCAGATGCCCAGTTCCGCAAATACGCCGCCGACGGCCGGACCAATCAATGTCGATACACCCCACATCGCCGAGATAAGGCCAATCGCTCGCGACCACAGCGCCTCAAGATAGACGAGGCGGATAACAGCGTAGGCCAAGGTCAACAGCAGCCCACCGCCTAGACCTTGCACAAAGCGTCCCGCAAGGAGCACGGGAATGGCCGGGGCAAACGCGCAGATCAGCGCACCTGCAACGAACACGGCAGTGGCGGATGCGTAGGCAGGCCCCGGCCCCACGCGGTCGAGCAGGCGCGACGACAGCGCAGCACCGAGGATCGAGGCAATCACGAACAATGTCGTGGCCCAGGCATAGTATTTGAGCCCGCCAATGTCTGCGATGATGGAAGGCATTATCGCGATCACGCTATAGACGTTGACCGCGTGCAGCATGACGCCGCCCGCCAGAATGACGGAAAAGGCGGCGTTTCTGCCGCTGAGGAGCGCAGCCCACCCTGGGCGGACGACGCCCGTCTCGTATTCAATAGTGTTCATGGGAACCTCCGGCAGCGATGCTGCGGATCAAGTCTGTCGCGGTTGAAGAGAATCGGCGGGTGACGATCTGCCCGCCGACTATCGTCGATCAGCTAGGCGGCCGCGCCTTTCACCCACTGCGGCGTTGCTGCGCGGAACTCGGACGGCCCGGAGAGCAGAGCCGCGGTCTCCCGCTCGTAGTCGGCGAACCAGGGCTGCTTCACGAAGTCCTGACCGCTGGCCTGATCGGCAGCAAGCTGAAACACGACGATCGTATCGGGATCATTGTCGTCGTAGCAGTAGTAGTAGCTGAGCTGGCCGTTGCTGCCGGCGACATAGTCGCGCGCGTATTTCTCCCAAACGCGCCGGACCTCATCGCGCTTACCGGGCTTCGCCCGGTGCGTGACGAAAAGTGCGCTCTTGCTCATGGCATTCTCCTCGAACTGTGCGGCCGTCGGCCGCCGTTGGTGGGCTTGGCGCCCATGTCTCGGTGACGTTCGAGAGAAGGAGTTTGTGACGCCTCGGGAAAAAATCTGGGGCGGCGTCTGGCGGGAGGCATTTTGTGAGAAACCCGGCGTAGGCAGTTGCCTACGCCGGGTCCGGACTGGCACGGCCTGATCGGCGGCACGTCAGTGAATTGATGTATCTTCCAAGCCGGAGAGTTTATCGGGATTGCGCATGATGAAGATGTTGCTGATGCGGTCCGAACGGTCGAAGGCAAACGAGATTGCTGCAACGACCTCGCCCGCCTCTTTCAGGACCAGCCCGCGGGCCCCGTTGAGCTCGGTGAAGGTCCATTCGTAGGCTGCCCACCATTCGCTCAGCCGATGCGTCAGGAACGGCAGAACAGCTTGGCCTTCCAGGATTTCGGTAAACGCGGCGACTTTGCCGCCGCCATCGGAGGTCAGGCGCACGTCGCTGGCGAGCATGGCGGTGAGGTTGCCTGGCCGCCCCGTGCGGATGGCGTCCTCGAACGCCGCCAGAAGTTCTTC
The DNA here is from genome assembly GCF_050433525.1 of Aminobacter sp. BE322. Lineage (NCBI taxonomy): Bacteria > Pseudomonadati > Pseudomonadota > Alphaproteobacteria > Hyphomicrobiales > Phyllobacteriaceae > Aminobacter > Aminobacter sp. BE322. The sequence goes on from NZ_JBNPXB010000018.1 coordinate 45,128, forward strand.
CTGTCTTTCGCGTGTCGGCCGGTGTCTCACCTGATCGACACCGATACGCGCCTTGGCGCGAGACACCAGCTTGCGGCATGCCGGCTCGCTCATATCGAGCGATGCCGCGACGTCGGCGTAGGACATATCGAATATGTCGTAGAGCAGATAGGCTGCCCTCTCCTTTGGGGTCAGTCGCTCGAGCACCAGCAGGAAGGCGGTCGAGAGGGACGATGAAAGTTCCATCTGCGCCTCCGCTTCGGTGTCGACGAAAGTGTGGATAGGTTCCGGCAACCAGTTTCCGAAATAGTCTACGCGGCTGCGGTAAGCGGCGCGAAGCATGTCGATGGCGCGACGCGTGCAGGCGGTGGTCAGCCAGGCGCCTGGCGATACGACGGCAGCGATATCGGTTTCCTGCCAGCGAAGGAATGTGTCCTGAACGGCATCTTCGGCCTCGGCGCGCGTACCGAGAATCCTGTAGGCGAGGCCAAGCAGCCGTGGCCGTGCATGCTCGAATATCTCGATATGCGTCAGCGTCGAGGCGCCCATGGACACACCCGTCTGCTTACCCGGCGCCGCGGCGGGCTTTGCGTTGCGTGCCATCGTGATAACCACCTGTTTGTGTATTGCTCACGCCACATTGCTCCACGGCGCCGACGATGAGGATTTGCTTTGTCATCGCCAGCCATCCCTATTCGTGTGACGGCGCGGTCCTGCCCGATGCGGACCCAGTCTCAAAGCCCTCAGTCCACACCTGCAAAGGACCGCGTGGGGCCCAGGCACCATTCAATGCCCGCCGAGGTCCTTCGGAAACCTGTCCGGAACGAGATTGAGTTCCAGCCCGTGTTCAAGCCAGGCTTTCATGCCAGCGAGGGTCCAGGTAAAGCCGCCCGTGGAGTCGCGGACGAACTTCACGAGTTCGTCGCCCGTTCCGGTCCAGCCGGTCTCTTCGACTTCCAGGAATGTACCGCTCTCGACCTCCCGGAACGTCCAGGTAACGGTCGTTGGCCCGCTATAGCCCGGCCATTCCATGATGATGCGCCTGTTCGGCTCGATTGTCTTGGCGGTCACTTCGGCCGAGACATCATACCACTTCCAATCCCATTTGACCGTCTTGCCAACTTCCAACCGGCCACTCCCTTTGGAGAACCAGAAGTGAGAGGTGATCGCCGGGTCGATGATCGCCTCAAACACTTCCGAAACAGGCCTGCGAATGAGCATCGCCGTGTGCGCGACGGGGGGTTCGGTTAGTTCAAGGTTATTCATGGTGTCTCCTTCCATACTTCCACTTTGTTTCGCAGCTATTTGGTGATCCGGTAGCGTAGGTGCACAACACCCCCGTCGCCTTCCAGTACTCTGATCCGCTCCAACTCGCGTTGCTGAACACCGAGGTGATCGAACAGTTTCCTCCCATCACCGAACAGAACTGGCACAAGGTGCAGTTCGAGTTGATCGAGAAGGCCCGATCTTATGGCACGCTGGGCAATTCCCGCGCCGTGGACCAGAACGTCCTTGTCGCCCGCTGCATCCTTGGCGTCGCGAACAGCGGCCTCCAAGCTACGAACGTAGTGCACGTCCGGCCAAGCGGCCGCCCAAGACGGCGCTGGATTACGACTCAGGATATAGATCGGCACACCGTCGTGATGGTCGCCACCCCAGCCACCGGCGGGTTCGAACGTGCCGCGACCGGCGACCACCGCACCCGTGGACATCATCTCATCGTAGATCTGGCGGTTCGCTCCCTTCAGTCGCGCCACCGCTCCCGTGAAATCGCCGTCCTCGGCACCGGGAAATGACCAGTCGTGCAGCCGTTGGCCGCCATCACCAAGTCCATTATCAGGCCGTTCGTTGGGGCCGGCGATAAAGCCATCCAGCGATATGGACATGTAGAGTACCGTCGCAGCCATCTCCTCACTCCATTGTGTCTGAATGTCAGTTCACTCGCTCGGGGCCACCGCCGACGGGCGAGGTTGCTCGGTGTCTCGCGGCAACGCTTGCAGCAGCCTGGGTGTCCGACCCGTTCTCCGGTGTAGGAACCTGTAAAAGACGTCGTCGGGAACGGACTTGAGTGCTCCGGCAATCAGGGCGGTCGCCACGATAGCGAAGGCAAGCCGTGCGAAAAGCACGCTGGTGAGGTCGGCGCCGAACGCGACAACCACGACCGTGTCTTCGATCACGCTATGCGCAAACCCCATGAATACGCATGCGAGGAAGACCTGGCGCGGCTCGGCATCGGCGGAACGCGCCTCACGGATCAGCAAGCCCGCGCCGTAGGAAATGCCGAGAAACATGCCGATAGCGACAAAGGGGACGGTCGGATTCTCGATCCCTGCAAGTCGGAAAAGCGGGGCGAGCCTTCGGTTAATCCTCTCGAGAATGCCTGACAGCCTCAGGAGCTCGATTGCCCCGCTCAGTGCAAGGAGCACGACAAGCATAAGCGTCAGGGTTTTGAGCATCCCCGAGACGAAGGCCTTCCAGCCAGCGTCCTGTGCCATCGGCCTCCAATCTGGGCTGACCGGCTCGGCGAGCCAGCCGGTCGTGGCTAACGTCAAGTGCAGCAAGACAGCGAAAAGGAAGCCTCCGCCGATGCGGATCGCCGCTGTGGCAATGAAACCCGGTCCGGCATTCCGAATGATCTTCTGCTCGATCGGAATGGCATGGGCAAACAAGAGCAGCGACGACAAGACGGTGATGTCGGCGGTGGTCAGCGCCGACGCCGGGACAAGCGTGAACACCACAACCATACCGCCCCAGATCCCAACCAGCAGACCGGTCAGCCAAGCGAGTGCGAGTTCCGGCGGCAAGCCCACCAAATTCATGAGCGGAGAAAACGCGGGAGAAACGGCCTCGATGAAACCGAACCCCTGCAGGAACTCTACGGTCACCGCCACGGGTACGATGATCCGCACCAGATCCCAGTAGATATTCAGGGTTTCGAGCGACTTGCGGCGCAATGTGATCCAGGCGCTCATCCATGGCTCCGATCCTAATCAGAGCCTCGTGATAGCCCGGGTCGCTTCGAAGGAGTGGTCAAAGATTGCCATTTTGTGCAATAGAATTGCATTTCGCACGGTCGGAGCCGGGAATGGACAAGATTGATATCAAGATACTGACTCTGCTTCAGGAAGATGCTTCCCGCACGAACGCCGAATTGGCCGACCTTGTCGCGCTTTCCCCCTCCAGTTGCCTCCGCCGCGTGCAGCGGCTCAAGAAGGCCGGGATCATTGACCGGATCGTCGCGCTGGTGGCGCCTGCTAAGGTCGGACAGGGGATGAAGGCGATCGTCACAGTTGAACTGGAACGCCATGGCGAACAATACATGCGCCAGTTTCTCCTACTGGCATCGCAAGAACCGGCCGTCACTCAAGCCTACAGCGTCAGCGGGCAGACCGACGCGGTGCTGATGCTTCGGCTTAAGAACATGGATGAGTTTGAGGAACTGTGTGAACGGCTGTTCCGCAGTCAGAGCAACATTACGCGGTACTACACCATGTTTGTCACACGCACGGCCAAGGAAGTTACTACTGTCCCGCTGTAATGTGGTCGTTTCCGCGCAACCGTCTATAATGGCATACGGCTTGAGGCGGCGCCTGTTGCAGTCACGCGCCCTTCCCTCGAGACGTCCGCTCTCCGACAAAGGCAAGTCTACCCTAACGTCCGACATGGAGGCGCATTCGAGCCTTTCATCAACTTCCCTTCTGAATCCGACATCTTCCCTCAGGGTGCCCTAAACCAGACCGTCAGATTGGGGCAGCACGCGAATTGCAGATAATAGAGGCGATGCTCGGATCTAAACGTCTGGCAATCCGGCCGCTCATCGGCCCTCGCTGGTTTTCAAGGAGAAGTCCGAGCCAAGTTTGCGACCCATTTCCGACCTCCTCAATATGAGCGCGACTGCAAGAAAGCTGCCATGCGTAACTAAGGGCTCGTCGGCGCGAAGTCGACAACCTGGTCTGACCGGCTGCGATGCAGACGCTGGCTAGCCTGTGGCTGAGGCGTGTCATCTGACCGTGGTGATGGCTGGGCGGTTTAGCAGATCGTAGAGCGCCAACTCCTCGGCGGTCGGGGGCTCGGACAGCTTCGACCATCTAAGCGTAACCCTCCGGTGAGCACCGCGGCCGCCTACGGCTTGGGGGTTTTGACCAGTCGTGCCTTGGCGGCGTTTCGGCGGTTCGCGATGCGCAATAGCGCGTATTTGATCGGAAGTTCGTCGATGGTGTGCGGGTCGTATTCGTCGGCCCATTCCTTGGCGTCGGCGTGGTTGGGATGGTCGGGGTCTTCCAGCGCTTCGAGCATGTCGTAGAAGCCGGGGATCCCGCCGCAATCCTCCGGCGGCGCGTTTCTTTCGCCGCCGACATAGCGCGGATAGGAGATATGAGGATCGCCCGGCCCGACGCGGGTCACCGTTAACCGAAGCTCCCAACTGTCGCCGAAGTCGTAGAGGTAATCGATCGTCGTCTTGCGCGGCTTCAGAACGTCGCGCAGGCGCACCTTGGCCGCTTCCTTGCGTAGTGCCGTTCCCCAGTCCTCTTCCATCGGCAGGCCGTATCTCTGCTTGGCGATGGTGAACTCCCAGAGATGATAGTCGAACCAGCCCATCACGGCCTGGATGACGCCGTGCAGCACTTTCAGCGTCATCGAGGTCGGCACCTCGACCTCGCGCCAGATCAGGGGATCGGTGTCGCGCAACTCGATGCGGACCGTAGCGATCTCGTTGACGCTGTCGGATGCGACTGGCTTCGCGGACGGACTCATGCCGCCAATCTTGCAGATTGGACCTTCCAGTTCCACGGCAGGAGATCGGCCAGCCTGCTTTGCGGCGTGTCGGCGATGCGGGCGAGCACGTCGGCGAGCCAGGCCTGCGGATCGACGTCGTTCATCTTCGCGGTCTGGATCAGCGTCGCCATGGCGGCGGCACGCTCGGCGCCTCGGCTGGAGCCCGCGAAGAGCCAGGCTTTGCGACCGAGAGCAAAACCTCGGAGCGCTCGCTCGGCAGCATTGTTCGACAGGCAGGCCCGCCCATTGTCGAGGAATGAGGCAAAGCCATGCCAGCGTCTGAGCATGTAGTCGATCGGCTTGGTGACGGTCGCCGAGCGCGAGAGCGTGCCGCGTTGCTCGCCGAGCCATGCGCGCAAGTCGTCTGCGAGCGGGCGGCTGCGCTCCTGCCGGACCCGGCGGCGTTCGTCGGCGCTCAGACCGTTGATCTCACGCTCGATGGCAAAGAGCGCGTCAATGCGCTTCACCGCCTCCAGGGCAATCGGCGCCACGGGCGCCGCGCCGGACCCGCGCCGAGCGCTCGCGGCAATGTCGGCGAGCTCGAAGAAGCCGCGACGGGCATGGGACCAGCAGAACGCCGACGTGACCGACCCGCCCGGACGCGCGGGATCATAAAGCCCGTTGTATCCGCCATAGGCGTCGGCCTGCAGGATGCCGCGCCAAGCCGCGAGATGCGCATCCGGATGCTCCTGCCGCCGGTCGCGCGAAGCGAAGTAGAGCGCTGCCGGCGGATCGGCGCCGCCGAAGGGCCTGTCGTCGCGCACATAGGTCCAGATACGGCCGGTGTCGGTCTTGCCCTTGGCCAGGATCGGCACCGTCGTGTCGTCGGCGTGCAGCCTCTCGGCCGCCATGACGTGCCGGGCGATCAACTCATGCAACGGCGCAAGCGCCACGGTGGCTGCGCCAACCTGGTCGGCGAGTGTCGAGACCGAGAGGTCGATGCCCTCGCGGCCGTAGCGCTCGCTCTGGCGGTTGAGCGGTTGATGCTGACCGAACTTCTCGAACAGCAGCATGGCCAGCAGGTTCGGTCCCACGAAGCCGCGCGGCGTCACATGGAAAGGCGCGGGCGGCTGCGTGATGGCCTCACACGCGCGGCAGGTGAACTTCTCCCGCACCGTCTGGATTACCTTCCACTGGCGCGGGATCACCTCCAGGGTCTCGGTGACGTCCTCACCCAGCTTCGACAGCTTCATGGAGCCACAGCACGGGCATGCTGTCGGCGCGGCGATGACGACCCGCTCGCGCGGCAGATGCGGCGGAAAGGGCTTGCGGACAGGGCGACCGCGAAGCCGTGCAGGCAGTGACGCCTGGCGCGACATCGCCTCCGCCGCGAGTTCGTCCTCGGTCGCCTTCGCTTCGAGCTCCTCGAGCTGAAGCTCCATCTGGTCGATGAGGCGCCTCGTGCGCTCGGAGCGCCGGTCATAGAGCTCGCGCTTGAGCTTCTCGATCATCAGCTTCAGATGCGTGATCGTTGCCTCGGTCGATGACGCCGCGGCCTTGGCCGCAAGAGCTTCGGCCTGCGCCTCGATCCGTGCCTGGCGCTCCGCAAGGATCATCGCATGCGCTTCCGCCAGATCGGTCGGCAGGGCCGGCGGCAGGGGCGATTCAGCGGGCGTGTTCACCAGGACAGGGAATCACATCCGTCCGCAAAAACAAGGCGCAAAGCTCTATCCGATCGCGGTCGGACGCCAGGTCTCCACCGGATTGCGCCAATCGATTCCGGAGAGCAGATACCCCATCTGCGCCGGCGTGATCGCGACGACGCCGTCGGTCGGCGACGGCCACAGAAAGCGCCCCTTCTCCAGTCGTCGCACGTAGAGACTGGCCGCCTGCCCATCATGCCAGATCACCTTCAAGAGATCGCCGCGACGCCCGCGAAAGCAGAAGATGTGTCCGCCGAGCGGATCGCGCTTCAAGACCTCCTGCGCCACCAGCGCCAGCGAGGCGAACCCCTTGCGCATATCCGTGTGGCCGGTCGCCAGCCACACCTTCACGCCGACCGGGACGGGGATCACCCGAGCGCCTCAAGGCCTCGCGCCAACTTGAGCATCATATCAACATCGACGCCGCCTTCGGCGATGATGCGCCGACCGGCGGACAATACGATCTCGACACGCGCCGAGCGGTCCAGCATCGCTGCTGGACGGTGATCCTGATCCAGCACCGGTGCCGGACTAACCGACGCGGCATCGGGCGCAACCGACACCGGCAGAAACGCCGTCTGACCTTGTCGTTCCTCGAGCCGTTCGCGCCATCGGTAAATCTGCTGCGCCTGGATGCTATGCCGCTTCGCCGTCGCGATCACGTTCCCGCTCGACAGCGCCTCCGTCACGACCGCGCGCTTCTCCTCCGAGCTCCAGCGGCGGCGCCGGACATAGGTCCCATCATCCATGCAAAGCTCTCCAGCACCGCTGCCGGCACTGCTGCCGGATTACCAATACGAAAAGCTGGACACCGAAATGCTTCCAAGCAAGGCGGCCTTCGGCGCATGCTTACATCTAAGCAGGTCCGTCCGCGAGATGTCGAACGTGCCGGATGGAAGCTCCCGTCAGCGTCAAACCGCTTTCTATCGACATTTGAAGTGTTCAAGATCGGCATTGGGCCCTCCTCACCGGAGGGATAATCCGTTTCGGACGAGCCGGTCGCTGTCTCCAGCATTGCATTAGCTTGGAGGCAGCTTCGGCCAACAGCTCTCCGAAGGGACGTGTCAAGTCTGCCTGTCGGGATCGGGAAGAAAAAGTACGTAGGAGTTCAAAGGCTTACGCAAGGGCTATCCAGCCCTTCGCAATCGCGGAAAACCCGCGTAAGCACTGCGTAAGCAGGATGCACCTGTAGCTCAGCTGGACAGAGCGTCGCCCTCCGAAGGCGAAGGCCCCGCGTTCGAATCGCGGCGGGTGCGCCAAACTCCCGAACGTTCAACCGCCGATCTGGCGCTCAAGAGTTCATATCTGTCCCGCAGCGCTGATTGCGACAACGCACCGTCTCGAAATAGCAATCTGAGCCGGTTTTTTATTGAGCGACGCGAACTCGCGCAAATGCGACGAGGGAGCGTGTTTGTCGACGTGGCGATCGATCAAGGTGGATGCTTTGAAGCCTCTACTCCGACGACACATGCCGATCCCACCTACACTGTTGATGGTGTTGTCCACTACTGCGTCGCCAACATGCCCGGAGCGGTTGCTCGAACGTCGACCTATGCCCTTAACAACGCCACGCTCCCGCATGTTCTGCAACTCGCCAATCTAGGATGGCGACAAGCGTTGCAAGAGGATGCTTATCTGCGGTCGGGTCTCAACATTCACGACGGCGAAGTGACGTGCGAACCGGTAGCGGTGGCCCACAACCGGAAGTTTGTGTCGGCCGAGAAGGCACTTGCGTTGTAGTGGGCGCGTCCGTCCCTACAGGCGGCGGCAGAACGCCTCGAAAGCGGGAGCCGCCTGTGGGTTGTCGTTCTGTGGCAATGCACGTCCGCATCAGGAACTACCCAAGGCGTAGTAGATTGCATCGCGCAAATTGAGGGGGAAGGCACCGTCTGATCCCTCGAAGGCGGTGTTCGTCATGCTGACGACGGTGAGCGCACGACGGGGATTTACAAACCAGTCATGGCCGTAGCCACCGCTCCAACGCCATGTGCCCGCATCGTGGGGTGTTCGCGTTACGGTTGGGTCGCATAGCACGGCCGCACCCATGCCGAAACGCCAGCCAGCCTCTGGAAAGTCGGCAGCCTCGGGCAACTGATCCGTGGTCATTAGGGCAGCATGCACAGGATCGAGGATTGGTGAGCCGCCGAGCCGAATTGCTTCCAGGAAGGTCATGAAGTCAGAGGCAGTCCCAACCATGCCGGCACCGCCGGAGGGGAAGGAATCCGAGTTGGAGACGCGGGAGGGTGAGAAGCGAACCCTGCCACCGCCGATTGGCAACTCATGGGGATCCGACATTCGCATCGGGCGCGGAACTGCGTCGGCGTAGGGGACCGCCAAGGCGTCAGCATCTCTTGGCCAGAACGTCGTATCCCTCATTTTCAGCGGTAAGGTGACGTGCTGCTTCACGACATCGGGCAGTGTGGTCGTAGCTGCTTCTGCAATCACAGCGCCCAATACGTCAGTAGCGAGTGAGTAGCCCCACCCATGACCGGGATCGAACTTGAGTGGGACCTCTGCCAACCGCGCTAGTTGATCGGCGAACCCAAGGCCGGGATGGTCCAGTCCGTTGCCGATCCCGAGATTTATGAACAGATTGCGGAACTCACCGAAACCGTAGTCCAGGCCCGCGGTGTGAGTGAGCAAATGACGCACCAGAATGTCTGGTCGCTCGCCCGATTTGGTGCGAGGTCGAAAGCTCGGCAGCCAACTCGCGATCGGCTCGTCCAGCGCAAGCACGTTCCTGGCCGTTAGTGCAAGGGCGGCGGCAGAAACAATAGGCTTGGTGAGGGATGCTAATCGGAAGAGAGTGTCTTCCTGCATAGGGCGGCACATCTCTCGATCGCCGTTGTTCTTCGGCAACGCCCCGCTGATGGCGCTCGCCACCTTCGCCTCGTCGAATGCAAAGCGATACTCCAACACAGTTATCAGCAGCTTGCGTAGCGCGTACTCGACCTCCGTCCTGCGCTCGAAAAGCGCGGCGAGATCGGCGATGTTCGGCTCCTGCGGCAGGTACTCCAAAGGAAGATCGCCACGGGTGAAAGGCGAAATCGCCTTCTTGTACTCCATTCCGGACTTTACGAGAAAGGTTCGAAGCTCCTTGATAGCGAAAGAGCCGTTGTCGGCTTCCAGCAAGCCGTAACGCGCGAACCGCGACGCCTTTTCGGGCTCCGAAGCTAGGAAATCTTGGACGAACGCCGTGTCGCCCTCCGCTAGAAGGCACAGCAGGTCATATTCGTCCGGATACCACCAAACCAGGGACAGCATGATGTCCTTAATCGGCTGGGCCAGGCGGATAGCAATCTTGTCGCTAACCCTGTCGAAGTTGGACTTAGATAACCTCACCTTTTTGTCGACCGGCAGTTCGCCCAGCGAACGCAGCACCTCGCTGCACGCGAGCCGGATCAAATAGGGATGTCCTCCGTATTCCGCACTCAGTAGATCGAAGCACTCCTCGTCGAGGGTGGCACCCGAATATCTCGCAATCGACCGAACCATCTCCCGCACGCTGGAACGCGTCAGCGGGTCGAGATAGAATGGAACCGCCAACTGGAAGATCGGATTAGGGACCTGATCGAAGTGCGACTGCTCCACGCTGGACGGGTTCACCCCGGCTACACAGAAGGTGAGGAACCCCTTCGTCTCTTGGGATGCGGACCTGATCGTCTGCCACAGCGGCAGGTGGTCGCCGTCCCAATGCTGGCCGAGATGGTTGGCGATGCCCGGCGTGATGAACTCGACCTCGTCTAGGAGGAGCACGATCTGCTCCACCGCGGATTTATCCTGGATCCACTTGACCGTCCGGATGAACGAGTTCGCCGCGCCAGCCGCATCGAACGAGAGTTCCGTAGGAGCAGGGCACCCGCTCTTTGCCGCCGATTCCCACATTCGGCGCGAGAGTTCCTCAAGCACCGCCCACCAACGGCTGCCGTAGATGCCGGGGCTTTGACAATCCACGTATTCGGCGATGGCACCCTTTTCGGTAAGTCGTCGCTGGATCGCGAACAGCACGGACGTCTTGCCGGTCTTGCGCAACCCGAATAGGCCAGACTGCTCCTTACGGACTAGCGCCCTCTGCACCAGTTCTTGAACGATTGCGTCCCGTCCGTAAAAGTACTTATCATGCTTGATTGGTGAAGACATTCCGAAAAGATCGAAGCGGCCAATCGTATCGGCCATCCTCAATCGTATGAGGAAGGTCTGCGCGCCTCTGTCCTTAAGTTCTTTTGCCGAGAAGGCAACAATCACCCAGTCCTTGCTCTGGACCGTTAAGCCCTCAATCGACTCCCTGTCACCCTCGTAGATGACCAGCGCGACGACGTTCTCCACCCGATGGCGAAACTCCGGCGCGCGAGAGATGTTCTCAAGCGCCGTCAGCAGCCGTGCGTCAGCCCGCGCATGCGGCGAATACAGCGCAATCAGCTCGCGCTGAAGGCCGAACCTTTCAGCCGCGAAGGTCTTCGGCTGGCACAGCCAGAATGCCTGTCCGAACTGGTGGGCGCCGTACGTGACGTCGAACGCCTCATCGAGCGCAGCAGCGAGCGTCTCTTGCTCAGGTCGGTTCCGAAAGAACGCGTTCAGCGCATCCTCTTTAATCGCCATTTTGTTCCCCGTCACGCTCCATGCGCCGCCCAATGTCACTTAGTCGCGCGAGGTAACTCTGGCAATCGCCGCTGCTCGTCGTGGCGCCACACACCCATGAAGAGCTTTCCGTCTCGCTGCAAAGCAAATGACCGGGAAGGTCCTCGTTGCCGCCGGTCCAAGGTGTAGGAGCAGATGTCGCCCCTGGGTCACAAATGCCGATTCTGGTCAATGTCGGCTTCCAAGAAGAGAATTCCACTCCGAAAGGTCTCGAAAGGGTCATTGCTTCCGGTAGAACTTTCTCGAACCAACGTCCGAAAGGGATCGGAGTCGGTATTCCGCTCAGGGTACCAAGGGTTAGATTTTCACCAATAGGACGGCTTCAGGCGGAGCCATCGCCTTCGGCACCGCTCCGTGTCGTACCGCTGGCTGGAGAGGCCACTCGCTGACGGGCACGGCCAGCCTTCGCCTTACGGCTCCGCCAGCCGCGATCCGAACGGACAAAGACTTCCAGCATGTGTGGGATCAGCGCTGCGGTGTCCACGGGCTCATACAGCCGGCTATGTTCGGCCGCATACTGGTCGAGTTCCTCCTTGAGCGGTTCCGGCAGGATGATGGTCATGCGGACGACGCCAACCTTCGGCAACCGACCGAGCCTCAGGTCCGGCATGGTTCACCTCCTGCTTTTGAGACAAAGACATGTTGACTGTTCAGATAATCGGCGTAGTGCACCAGATCGCGGTGCAGTGTGGCCGGCAGTTCCAACGTAACCTTCACGGGCTTATCGTCGGGGATTGCACCGAGCTTGAGCTTGGTCACTGCGCTGCTCCATAGGGTTCGAGGACGAGATCGCGTGTGACGATCACCCCCACGGGGAAACCGGGGCGGATTGTCAGCGTCGGAGCGACCTGCAATTGGCGCTGGATGATCTGCTGGCCCGCGTCGTTGATGGTGTCCTGGGTGCCGCTGCGGATCGCCTGGATGAGACGGTCATCGTCATCCATCGTCAGCTCCGCACCAACGGCGAGCAGTGTCGACAGGCCTGCTGCCTTCATCAAATCCCACCAATGGTAGTCGACGCCATCTTCCAAGCCGGCATAGCCCCCCGTGTCCGCACCGGGCTGGCGCTCGAGAACGATGGAGCGGCCGTTAGGGAAGATGAGCCGATTCCAGACCAGCAGGACGCGACGCTGGCCGAACGCGACGCCATTGTCGTATTCACCGATGATGCGGGTGCCCTGCGGGATGAGCAGCATGCTTCCGGTCGGGCTGTCATAGATGTGCTGGGTGACCTGGGCGGTGATCTGACCGGGAAGGTCGGAGCGGATACCGGTGATGAGCGCGGCCGGGATCACGGCGCCGGCCTGCAGCACGAAGGGCGAGGCTGGCGCTGCCACCCCGTCGGGGGCGACCGTACGGCGATCGACCTCTGCATCGAGGAAAGCGCGTTGCCGATCTCCACCGCCGATGCTGAGGTTCGGCGCCCAGGTGCTCGGCACAGATGGAATGCCCGAGGCGTCGGACGCAACGGGCGAACTTGTCTGAAAGAAGATCTTGCTCGTGCGAGCCGACTCCATCTCGGCGAGGCGACGCTGTTCTTCAGGATCGGGTTGTGCCGGCATGATCTCGGCCGGAACGCTACGACCCTCTTCGCGGGCGCGCACGATCGGTCCTCCCAGATCGCCAGGAAGCGGCGGTCCGAGTTGTGGAATGCCGCTATAGTCATTGGGGAGGCCCTGCAGACCGTCGGCCGTCTGCCGGCGCTCGGTGGTGAAGAGCTCCTCCTGGTTTGGCTGCCGATCGGTGCTCTGGAGCGCGTAGATCAATGCGCCGCCAACCCCGAGGCCGACAACGATCCCGAGACTGGTCAACACGCGGCGGGATATGCGGGTGACGCGCGGTGGCTCGGGGCGCAGCCGCATGGTGCTTGCAATCTCAGGCGTGAGCGCGCCAACGTCCCTTTCGGTCCCCGTGTTGGTCTCGCTCATGTCGCGGGCCTCCCATCGGTGCGCACGATCCGTACGGTCTGCTGCCGCTTGCCACTGCCGAGGCGCAACTCGGCCGCGCCGAAGAGGCGATCCACGATCAGGATGTTCTGATAGATGCGGCTGTTGACGATCTCGGGCTCGCCGTTCGAGCCGATGACGAATAACGGCGGCATTTCGCCCTGGATGATGCCGCGCGGGAACTCGACATAGGTATGGCGGCCATCGTCATAGACCGAGCTCGGCCGCCACGGCGGTGCGTCGCCGGTCAGGCCATATCGGTAGTTGCGCGCCGCCTGAGCGGGGATCGCCGGCGTGGCGGGGATGTTGGTCCGTTGCGAAGCGACTTGCGGATAGGCCCAAGCGACGGCCGGCATGTAGGGGCTCTCGCCGGCGCGCAACTCGATAAGGTAGGTGCGGCGATCGGTGGTGATGACGAGGTTGGTGGTGATGTCGGTGCGGGTTGGCTTCACCAGCACATGGACGCGCCGCGTGGCGCCGCTGCCGCTCTCGGTATCGCCGATGATCCAGCGCGCAGTGTCGCCGGCGGCGATGGGTCCGGCCTCGGTCAGGTTCTCGCCGGGTTCGAGTGCGATGTTGGTGATCTGCCCCGGTGCTGCATAAACCTGATAGAGCGCGCCTTCGCTCCAGGGATAAATCTGGATGGCGTTGAAATATCCCTCCTTGCGGGGTTCGACCCGTGCCGCGACATTGGCGTTTTCGACGCGGCCGGTCGGCGTGCTCGCGGGATCACCGCCCTTGGACGGGGTCCAGGCCGGCGGCACGAGGATCGGCCGTGGCGTCGCGTCGCCGGTGCTGACCGCGACCGCCGGCAGCGGAGGGACATGAGCGTCGTAGCTGATCTGCGGCGGCTTGGGCGCCGTGGCGCAGGCCGCGAGCGTCACGGTGGACAGCACCAGGATACCAAGCGTGGAAGCGGATTTGCGGAAAGCCGGAACATCGGCTGTGCGCGTCGTCGGTCTGGTCATTGCCCCAGCTCCTTTGACCAGTTGATGGCGTTGACGAAGACGCCCAGGGGATTGCGGCGCAGACGCTCGGCATCGCGCGGCGGCTGGATGACGAGGGTGAGGATAGCGGTCCAGCGTTCGGTACCGGCGAGCTGGCCGTTCTCGTAGCGGCGCTCCGTCCAGGCGACGCGGAAGGAGTTTGGGGAGGCGCGGATCACGCTCGAGACCTCGATCGCGACCTGCTGCCGGCCGACGCGCGTGAACGGATCGGCGGAGCGCGCATAGTCATTTAGGGCGGTGGCGCCGCGATCGGTGGTGAACTCGTAGGCACGCAACCAATTCTGACGGACGACGATGGGGTCAGCAGGCAGGCTGCGAACCTGCTCGACAAAGCGCGCGAGATGGAAGGCGATCTGAGGATCGGTGGGCTGGTAGTCGGCCGTCGCAGGCTCGACTGCGCGGGCCTCGCCGGTTCGATCGACCTCGACCACCCAAGGCACGACGGTGCCTCGCGCCGATTGCCAGACCAGGGCGCTGGCGAAACCGGCGGAGAGGATGAGGCAGCCGAAGGCCATCAACCGCCAGTTCCGTGCCTGGACGCGGGCCGAGCCGATGCGCTCGTCCCAGACCTGGGCGGCGCGCTGGTAGGGCGTCTCGAGTTTGGGAGATTTGCCGTAATGCGTCGATGCGCGCTTGAAGAACGTCATGGATTGTCTCTCTCGGAAAGGCTGACGGAGGCGCCCCCGCCATGGTTGTCGCCGGAGCGGACGGCGTGGGCGGCGGCCATGGCGCCGTGACTCATGGTGCCGCTGTGACGCATGCGGCGGGCCCAGGCGGGTGGCGTGTCAGTGGCGACGGGACTGGCCGGTTGGGGCGACGTGCCGCCGACGGTGCCCATCGAGGATGAGCCGCCCGTGGCGGCGAAGGCGGCCCGGCCACCCTCGTCGAAGGAGAAGCCGAGACTGTCCGAGACACGGGACGCGGCGCGCTTGAGCGGAGAGGAAGCTGCGCCTCCAGCGGCGCGCGCAACGCCGCCGAGGCCGGCAGCGACACCAGCAGGTCCCGTCTCGCCCGCGGAGGCAAGCGAATAAGCGGTCGACGCGCCGCCTGCGAGCGCGGCGCCCCCACGGGCGGTGGCCGCACCCGCAGAGATCGCCGCCCGCCCACCCCTCGCGGCCAGCATCGCGGAGCCGCCGGCAGCGACGGCCGCGCCACCGGCAGCAAGGCCCGTTCCAACGGCCGCGCCGGCGCCGAGTTGGGGACCGCCCGAGACGATGCCATTGGCGATGCCGGGGCCGAAGATGCCGAGGCCGAGGAGCGACAGCGCCGCCAGCACGATGGCCATCGCATCGTCGATGGTTGGCTGCTCGCCCCCGAAGCCGGCGGTGAATTCCCCGAACAGGGTGGAGCCGATGCCGGTGATTACGGCAAGCACCAGAATCTTGATGCCCGAGGAGATGACATTCCCAAGAACCCGCTCGGCCATGAAGGCCGACTGACTGAAGAGGCCGACGTGACAGTTGTCGAGAATGGAGTTGTTAGGTCCGTAGGCCCGCTCGATCTGGTTGAGCGACTGGGCGATGAGGAACGACTTGAGGCCGTAACCGGCCATGAAGGCCAGCGCGGACTCGAAGAAATCGAGACGGCCAGGCGCTGCATGACTTCGAGTACTCGCGCCCGCTTCGCGCGGTTGACGAGAATGGCGAGGTCAAGCGTACGCTTGAGGGATCGTCGGATCAGACGCTGAGCGACATTTATCTGCGTAACGAGTTCCCGCCGCATGGTAAGGCAAAGGCGGCGCGGCCGGGCGACACGCCAACGGATCGCTACAACAACGCCCTCGAGGCGCTCAGCAAGGCGTTTGACGATCTGGAGCAGCGTTTCGTGGACTTGTCGAGGGTGGCGGGCGAGGATGGCCAGCCGCTCGTCGATTCCCGCGGCGTCGAATTGCGGCTGACTGAGGCGTGGCGCGAGATTCTCCGTCGCGTGGACGAGGAAGCTGTGATCTGGGCGCGAGCGTTCCGCAAGATGTACGGCGCCCGAAGCGACGCAAGCTTGGCCCGTTCCGACGACGACAGCGAAGAGGATCAGGATCCCTACGCTGACATCGATGAGGACGACAATGAAGGCGAGCGTATCAGCGCAACCGAGATCCGGGACGAAGACGTCATCCGATAGTGTTGAAGATGGGCCCAGCCGCAAGGCTGGGCCCGCGATCAAATCTACTATGGTGGGTATGTAGCTACATCAACGCTGGGGGCGTCGGCATGCCAGGTGATTTTGATTTTTCGCCCGATGAAGACTGGTCGAAAAACCTTGAGCGGTTGAAGGCACATCTCGAGGGCATGGACGCCGAGTGCGCCAAGATCCTTTTCGACACACTCGCTGTTCTGGAGGCGGACGACAATAACGCACGACGCGATTTCAATCAGAAGGTTCTGGAGGCCCTGGAAGCTGCGGCACAGGTGGAGATTGATGCCCAGGGGAGCCAGGAATGACCCGCTACTACCTGACGAAGCTCAGCGTCGAAGGGTTTCGGGGCATCAAGAACGAGGGTGATCCACTCACTCTTCGCTTCAAGCCCGACGCGGTCAATTCCATCTATGCGCAGAACGGCATCGGCAAGACTTCGCTCGTCGAGGCCATCAGCTATGCTATCTTCGGCAAGCTGCCCAAACTCGATGGACTGCAACGGAGCGAGCGGCCCGAAACATACTATGTGAACCGCTTCCATACGGGCGGAGTCGGCTCCGTCACCTTGGAATTCAAGCCGGACGACGGAACTGCGGCAGTCGAAATCGTGGTACAGCGCACGGTCGCAGGTCAGCGTACGGTGACGAGCCCGACGGGACACGCCGATCCCGAGGCGTTTCTCGCCTCGCTGGCCGAAGACTTCACGGTCGTAGACTACGCCAAGTTCGCGCGTTTTATCGACGATACGCCACTCGATCGTGGGCGCACCTTCTCCTCTCTTATCGGGCTGGCCCGCTTCGCGCACCTCCACCAACGGTTCGATCAGGCGAGCAATACACGCGCCTTCAACACCGACTTTCAAATGGCCGCCGTGAAGGCGAATCTGGATGCTGCCGAAAGGCTCGTGCGGGATCATCGGGCTGCGGCGTTGTCGGCTTTTGAGGTCGTAACGGGGACGGCGATCCAGGACCTCTCGGCGGAAGCGCAGCGGATCGCGGAAGTGACCGTCGCACTGGCGGCCGTTCCGACTCTCGCGCCAGTCTTCGCCGGAAAGGACATCCTTACGGTGGATGTGGACGCGGCGCGCGCGGCCATCGTCGCGGCGGAAGGCGGTCCCGTCAAAACCGAGTATCAGAAGGTGTTGCGCAACATCGAAGCACTTTCCCGGAGCGCACCCACGCCGGAGGCGGCGGCCGAGGCCGGGACGCTACTTGAGTTGGCGCGCCGCCATGATGCGGCGCTAGCACTGGCCGGCCGCAAGAGCCGGCAGGACCTCTTCGAGGCCGCCAAAAGCGTGGTCGAGGAAGCCTACTATAGCGATCCTCAGCAATGCCCCGTCTGCGACGCGCGTATCGAAGAGCCCATCGCGACGCGGATGGAGCGACTGCTTGAACGATACCGGGATGCGGACCAACTCGGCGAGGAACTCAAGCAGGCAGTGACCGCCAGCGTCTGGCTGGATTGGCTCAACAAGCTGGAAAGTTGCGCCGCCCTGACCGTTCCGGACGACAAGAAGCACCGGGCGATTATCCGGCAGATGGCAAGCGAAAGCCGCCTGACCGAAGGTCGTCTGCGTGAAGCGGCCGATAACGCGCAGCAGCTCGAAGAGGAGCGAAAGACCGCCCTCGAGACCGCGCAAAAGCGGGAACAGGAGCTTCAGGCCGAATTGCCACCGTCGCTTGTCGCGCTGACTCAGCAACTCGAAGCCGGAAGCCGCTTCCGTGAAGCTATCGTTGGACATCGAACAGCGGTAAAGGACGTGGGCATCTGGCGCACGCACAAGAAATGGCGGGAGCGCTGGCAGACGTTCATCAGTACAGCAGCCAAGGCCGTGGGCGAGGCGGAGAGCCGGCTGGCGACCCAGCGCATCAACGCAATCGAGGCGAGCTATCAGGATTTGTTTCGGGGTCTGGTGCGAGGCGGCGTGGATATGCGGCCCAAGCTGGAACGGTCGCCGGACAGCGAAGAGGTGGATCTGAAGCTGGAGAACTTCTACGGCGAGGCCGGCATCTCGGCACGGCCGTCCTGTCCGAGAGCTACCGGAACGCAATAGCCGGCTCGATCTTCTTCGCGGCGGCGGTCAAGCAGAGCGGTCCCGCCCGCTTCATGGTGCTCGACGACATTACCTCCAGCTTTGACGGCGGCCACCAGTTCGCCTTGATGGAAGCCTTGCGCACCAAGTTGCAGGCTTCAGCGGCAACCGAAGGCCTGCAATTCATCGTGCTTAGCCACGACACTTTGCTGGAGAAGTATTTCGACAAGACGGCGAGCGAACAGGTGGGCTGGCACCACCAGCGCCTGCAAGGCGCCGCCCCGACGGGGAACGTTTACGCAAGCCAGCTGGACGCCAACCGGCTCAAGACTCTCGCGACGACGCATCTCCAGGCGGGGCAGGTGGACATCGGCCAGCCGTTCGTGCGGCAATACCTGGAGTTCAAGCTGTCGCAGATCATCTCCAAGCTGAAGATTCCCGTGCCGCCCGACTATGCCATCCGGAGCGACAACAAGACTGTAGGGAACGCCCTTGAGGCCATCACATCGGCCATCGACCTTTTCGATGGCGCCGGCAGGCTCGTACTGAGTGCGCCGCAGAAGGGGGACTTCCGGAACCAGCATGTCCCTGCGATCATCGCCAACTATGTCAGCCATTACGAGACCGGTGGCGGGACGCCGATCAATGCCCACGTTCTGCTCGGCGTACTCCAGTCCGTGGACGATCTGGCGGAATGCTTCCGCTATGATGACACATCGAAGCTTCCTCCGGAGCGGAAGTGGTATCGGGGCTTAGGGCAAACTTAGTCCGGCAACACCGCTTTCCGACTCATATCAGGCCAACGACACGGTTTGTGGCTATGGCGCCGAGGCGGAACAAAGTGCCTCTTTGAGCCGACGCGTGTCTCCAGGACCTCGCAATGTCGCTATCCCACGGGGTCACGATCAGCTCGAATGAGCCGTCAGCCAATCGGCGAAACATGACCCCGGTGTCCGCATAGTCGAACCCCCCTTGCGTGGCCGTTGGGAGGTTCATCCGTTCCATGCCGTTGTTGCCATGCCAAGTGAGAGGGCGATCGGTCCACACCCGACTGCCGCTGCGCAGGACAGGCTCTCCGATCGTGAGGTTGTGCGGGTAGTCGTACTGAGCGAACACAAAGCCGAAGAAGCGATGGCCGCCGCGAGGCAACTCAAGTTGGTTTTGTGATCCCCCTTGTAAACCCTCCCCTTGAACCCACATCGCATTGAAGCTCGCAGGATTGACCGCGCCCGTTTCGATGGCCGTTCTGAACAAGGGTAACGCGCCAACGTTGATCGGCGGCGGTTGGGCCACAGGCTGTGCTTCCTGCTCTATCTCAGGAGGGGCCGGATGGGCGTGCCGTAGCGCTTCGTACGCCTGAAGCAGTTCATCTGTGAGTGGTGTTGTATCGAAAGACGCATCCTCCATCGCGCCCTCGACCGACGCACGCGGAAGGTCTTGCTGGAGCCATGCGGCCTCAGTATTCACGCTGAAGCCGCGGCCCGTCAGGTTGGCAGAACCGATCAACGCGCTGCACGTTTGTGGGTTGCGTCCGAACACGTAGAACTTGGGGTGAAACGCCCTCAGCGGCATAAGTGAGCCTTGGGCCAGCCGTTGTGCTCCTGAGACACGTACGGTTGAATTCCCCGAGTCGTGCCAACATCGCAGGGCGTCTGGCTCCGTGAGGCCGAAGTCGAACGACGTTACAAGTGTCTTCGGCATTGCGGCAAAGGCCGCCGGCGCGACCGCATCAGCAAGCGCCCCCAGTAGGATGTTCACCCCGCCAATAGTGACATAGGCGGACGCTACGTGCACATCGGTTGCGCCCACCGCAATCATATCGACAACAGCGTTGCGTATCCCCGCTGGACTTGCTGCACTCTGAACAATCAGCACGATGCCCCCCCGTGACGGTTATTCCTGAGCCAGACTTGTAGCGCGCAACGCAGCCTTGGCCAGGGATTCAAGCTCGGATAGCAACGATGACTTCTCCAGCAGAGCGCGTAGTCTTCGCCGTCGTGCTGGCAAAGCCTTAGCTGGGTCGCCCAGGTATGGATCCGCCGTACAGTGGTCACGAGCGAGTATCGCCAGTTTCTCTGCCCGAATGACAATCGCTCTATGGCCTTCATCGGCGGAGTCATATGCGGGCATCAACCGGTAAGGCAGCGTATGCAGGTGACGTTCGCTGAAATCGCCTTTCGGGTTGAACGGGAGGGTCGCATCGGTGAGTGCAACGCTGTTGAGCATGCCTACCTGAAACCAGGCTTCGGCTGTGTCCTTGACCACTTTCCAATATAGCGTCTGGTCGACCACCAGATCTTCTGCTTCGGCGACGGGCACGCAGGCAGCGCATATGTTCTTGCCACCGGCGCCGGCGAGTATGAGATAGCCATCGGCGCCGAAGACCTGTTTGGATAGCTTGCCCCTTTCATCGATACGATCTTGTAGCGATTTGCCCTTCCCAACGCCCTTGAGCTTAGTGTTGATGGTGGCAAATCGCCGCGCAGTTTGGGTAAACCCCTGCCTGCGGATCTCGGCTTCGTCGAGAATAGTCCAACTTCCGTCGGGCCCGCGCAGTGCCGGCAGGGCTAAATGAGCGCGGTGGACGCCGAGAGCGAACGGAAGCAGATTTTCAGATTGCGCCATGCGGAAGAGGAACCGCGGGGCGACATGACCGGGAAAACGCTCACCAGCCATCTCCTTGGCGGACTTGATCGTGAAGGCCCACGGGGACGTTCGTGTCGGCGTGTCCACGCGGTACTCCGCTCCTGAGTCCTGGATGATATCAACGCACACTGCCGTTCGCGGCATGAGGTCGGCTCCTTGCTGGGGTAGACGTCCACTGCCGCCGGGCGCCGCCGGACTGTCACCTTTTTCGAGCACCCAAGCGCTGCGAGCCTTTCCGATAGTGCGGATGGAAAACTCGGCATCCTGCAGCCCGGTATCGGTCGCAACGAAACCCGCGAAGCTCGTCCGTGGAAGTCCCGTCGCGTCCGTTCTCTTGTGGCCAATAAGGGCCGCACCGGGATATTTGAAAGTACCAGGCGCGACCTGCCATACTTCGGTGATCTCGAATGCAACGGGACGTTCGCTGTCCAGAAAGTTGTGCCGCCGCAGCCGTTCATGATGATTTCCGTTGAGAATTGTTCCTGGAACAAGGCAGGCAACGGAACCATTCGGTCCGAGATAGCGATCGATCGCATGAAGGAGATGCATCGTGCCGAGCTCTAGATGCAAAAACGACTGCCCGGCCGGCTGGATGCCATAAAGCTTTGCCCGCCCTTTCAACAAATCCCTATATGGATTGTCGGCGAGGCCGCTCATGGCTAGCCAGGGAGGATTGGAGACAAGACCGTTGAAATGTCCCGTCAAGAGGCCAGGCCTGTAGGTATTCCGAAGGATAAAGGCCCAAATGCCGTTGCGCCCAGCGACCGCCAATTCGGCCATGCGCTGGGCCAAGGGGAAGAGAGCTTTCGAGAGTCGTTTGTGCAGCTCTGGGGTCAGGGTCACGCCGGATGCCGTGACAGCACCCTCGAGAAAGGCGTCAGCATCTGCCTTGCTGAGACCCACCACCGTCCCCAAGCGTTGCGCGTCGCGCGCTTCGTCATAGGCCCAATCCACAATTCGGTCGAAGAAATCGCGATACATCGGCTGCAACAGTGCTGTCGGCAGACCGATCGTCGTCCCATCGAGCGATACGGGAACAGAATCGCTTTCCCCCACCAGTGGCACTGATGCAGATACCGGCGTGACAGCTAACAGGGAATCTGCGTGATAAACGGGGATCACGATAGGCTTGGTCGCGGCCTTGATTTCGACGGACAGGCTGACAACCCAGGTGGCCTTGGCAAGGCTGACCGCGAGCGGGTCGATATCAAAACCCGTCGCAACGTCTTGAAGCTTGTCGATAGTGGAGAATCCGAAGCGAGCCCTGGTCGCTTTGATAATTTCAGCAAGCATCGTGCCGGACCCACAACACATATCGACGATGCGTGGGATTTCGCCCTGCGGAAGTCCGTCGAGGCACCGATCCGCTAGAAGGCGGGCAAGCCAGTGAGGCGTCCATTCCTGGCCAAGCAATTTGCGCTGACTGCGGCGGGCCAACTGCGCCATGAGGCGGCCGAAAAGGTCCTCCTCCGGATGCCAGCTGAAATCATAAGCAAAGAGGTCGCGCTGCAGATCGCGCGCTACGGCCACAAGTCGGTCGATGTAGGACGGACCGAGAAGCCATCCGAAATAGTCCTGCTCGACCACGTTCTCGAGTTGGAAATTGTGGCGGAAGAAATCGCCGTTGAGGATGGCGCGGAGCTCATTGTCGGCACTCAACAGAGCTTTCCCGGTCAGGACACTGGCACTCAGGAGTCGCGCCAGAACGGTGACGTAGACCTCGTCCACATACGCAGTTGTCCGGAAGGTTCCAGCAGGTCCCTCTAGATGATCGACAAAGCGCGACCAAAGCTCGGTCGCGAGACCCGCGGAGGGGGCAGATGTTCGTCCCTCTTCGACCAACACTGTCAACGGTATGGCGCTGCTCTTGTATGTCACGGAGTCCATTCCGAGATCGGAGGCGAGGAACTCCGCGCGCAGGGGCCGGGACTGCTCACGCGCCAAGTGCTTGAGTACGAATGCGCCAAGTCGTTCCGCTGAAACGGCGCTGTCATCTGTCAGCAGCAGCTCGTCGATCAAGACCAAAGAGATATCGGCCGCCGTGCAGACTGACGCATCAACTCCCGGGGCCAGGACGACGTCGTAGGAGTACCATTCGACCGTGTCGGACAGCACACCTCGGACAGTTGAGATGGGCATGCCAGCTCGCACGAGCCCGGCGGCCTGTTCTCGCACCTGCGCATACCCGGTATCGCGCTTCGCGCCTATGCGCAGGTCAGCTTCATACTCGATGGTGGTGGAGCCCACGAGATTGTCGATAAAGCGAGAGGCTGCTGTTCCGGCGGCAGTGCCAACTTTGGTGTGGGCCTCGGCGCCCTCCGTATAGTTGTTGATCCAGCTTTCATGAGCGGGATCGGGAAACATAAGGCGTAATCGGCCCTGGAATTCTCCGCGCAGCACCGCCTCGACGCGGCCAGCGTCCCGCAGCATGCGAGACCGCCTTATCGTTTCGCGGATGCGCGCGATGTCAGCAGTCATGGAGCAGTCCTTTGACGCCCAGCCCAAGCGGACCGAAGGCGAGTTTCGATGTGCCGTACTATTACACTCAGGTCATGCTCGCTGAGGTGCGGCCATGCCGCAGCAAGTACGAGCTTATCGATCTGATCTTGGGCAGGTTGTGCGGCCACAGCCAACTGCCGCCCCAAAGTCTCGAGCACCTCGCAGTCTCGAATCGACAAGCGCGGAACTGGCAACTGACGAATATGCGTTGCCTCAAGTTTGAGCGCGCCGCCACCAAGCGGTGTTCCGGTGGCTTCCATCGCAGCGCGGCACCAGGTGCTCCTGAACAAGGCGAAGAGGGCGTGGGGCGTCCACCGCTTCTCCTCTGACCACATTGTTGAGAAGTTTGCGTCAATGAGGATCGGCACCTGAGCGTTCAGGGCAACGGCGGGCGTCCCGTGATTGATCCGCGGCACGAAGATAGCCGGCAGGTGACGAGGGGCAAACGGGGGTAGCATGTACCAGAAACGGGGCGTCTCCCGAGTACTTGCCGGTCGCCGGACATTGGTCCGCACCGCCGTAAGATCGGGAATGAAACGCGCGGGTTCCCTGGGGTCCAGTGCCCGCGTGGCGGCAAGCCGAACGAAGGTCGCGAGGTCGCGGGGCATGATTTGGGGCAGAGAGGTGCCGCGCCGGCGATATGCTTCGGCAGCTTTCGCGACGATCGGCTGATCTTCGGGTAGTACCCAGTTCGACAAGTCCAATGCGCGGGTTGGAGGCAAATGTCCGCGCACGAATGTCTGCATATCAGTTTGCCGATGCAGGACGGGCTTCAGTGCACCGGCTGGTGTACTGAATCTCATGTTGTCAAAGCTGTCAGAGGCTTCGACGATGACCTCATCGTCGCCGTCATCGCTGACCAAGGTCACGTAGAAAAAGCGATTGCATCCAGTGCGTAGGCCTTGGCTGACGCGAATGTTGGCTTCATCAAGGGTTTGGAGTCTGGGTGAATCGACGCCGACAGGCAGCATCTCCTGCAATCCGTCGGGCAGGGCGGCGGCTTGCGTGTCGTCGTGTGCGACTTGTGTGTTGCGGTGTGCGAAAAGCGGCATGGTGCCGTGACGATCTTCCGCCTTTTGGAACCAGGGCTTGCGTCTAAGACGCTGTTCGAGTATCCGCCACTCGTCTTGCAAGGCAAACGTCCGGCTATCTATCCCCGTCACCGGCGGCTGATCCACGGCGCCAACCCAGTCTGCAAGGCTCTGTTCAGGTGTGGTTCCGGGAAACGCAGCGCCGACAAGCGAGCCGGCGCTGGCGGCAGCGGGGGCTATCTGGAGCCACCGAGCGGTTGGCCATGAGGTACGATCCGACAACGTCGACGCCGCTTCGTCCCAGGTCCGTCTTCGGGCAACGATCAGATGGGTACGCACCAGGGCATCGGAGAACCATCCGGGCTGGGTGTCGGCTACGATGTACTCTAGAGAGAAGAAGCGTAGCAGGAGGTAGCGCACTACGTCGGCATAGTCGCGCGTGCGCCACGTCGCAGGAACGACAAGAGCTAGTCGGCCATTCGGCTGCGTCAGCAGAGCTGACAATAGCCAAGCCGGTACCGAAAGATCGGCAAGGCCGGAATAGCCGTCGACAAGCGTTTTCCAGAGGACGCGCTCATCGCCCAACGCGCGACTCTCAACAATCGAGGAAAGGCCTCGTCGGATATCATCGACTCCGGCCCCATCGCCATTTTGAGCCTGATATCTGACATAGGGCGGATTGGCGATGACCAGACCATACCGCTCTGCATCAAGGGTGGCGACGTTCGACGGATCGAAGGCGCTGCCTGCCAAAATGGCGGATGCAGCGGCGATCCCTTCTGCTTCCAGAGCGAGAGTACGGCGACGGCAAAAGGCGGCGGTTTCTGCATCCACCTCTATGCCGTCGAGCCGGTCTAGTATTGTCCCGCGTGTTCGCGCAACCGTTGCCGCAGCGTCGAGCAGGTCTCCGTGGCCCGCCATGGGGTCGATGACGGAACGGCAATCTTCGTCGAAGGCGAGCTGCGCAAGCAGCGTCCCTAGCGGGAGTCCTGTGAAGAATTGTCCGAAACGTTTGCGCTGGTTCGAAGGCAGTCCTTCTTCGAACGATCGGGCGGCGGACCTGATCGTGGCGAGTCCTTCACTCGCCGGCACCGCACAAAGCTCCCTCGAACGGTTGTTCAGCGTACCAACGATAAAAGGCGTCCGCGTCCAACGGCACCCGCTGGTGCCGACTCAGAAAATAGTTCACCAGGCGGGAATAGAGCCTTTGAGCTGTGGTCTCGGCCGGATCGCGAGCGGCGAACGCTGCTTCATGCAGTGCGGCGGCAACTGTCCAGACGCAATCCTCATTCGTTTCTCCAACGGCATCAGACGCTCGTCGAGGGCCCAAAAGCAGGACTGGATCGCCTCGAACAGCGCCGGCGGTCGTGACCTGTTTGAAACTGCCCTGTGTCTTGTTGAGTACGCCTGCATGCTCGACGTCGAATCCTGCGTCCTGGTACGCGCACTGCAGGGCATTCCAGACCTCAGCCGAGGCGGAGTGAAATACCATCGTCGCTCCGCCAGTTGGTTTTAGAATGCGGCGAGCCTCAGCAAACGACCGCGTTAGCAAGTCCTGATACTTGGATATCGACTTTTGTTGATCAGGACTGACAATCGCTTCGTCCTTCCGATCGGTGAACCTCTTCAGCCACGCCTCGTTGATGAAATTAAGTTCGGCGTAGGGGATATTGGCGCCAAAGGGAGGATCGGTGAACACATAGTCGATGGTGCCGGAGGCTAGATCGACGTTGCAGCTAGAACCCTGCACGACCTTGACCTTTCCCGTGCTGCCACGGATCAGCTCAAAGGCCTGCGATATCGTGGCAAGCTTTCGGCGCAAACCGATGAAGAGATTTTTTTCGACAGGAAGTCCGCTGACGTAAAGAACGCCGGGTTGGGCGCTTGTGACCACCAGGTCCTTCTGGTCGGTTTTCGCTACAACACGGGTCATGATTGTCCCGTGGGCTGCATTGTAGCTGAGCAGCCAGAAGCGCAGTCCCTCCCGGAGAGGGCCGCTGTACGATTCCACGCGTTCCCACATACGCGCAAAGACGATGAGGTTGCGTCGCGTATAGAAATGATGAACGTGGGTGATCCCCTGGTGATAGCCCTTGCGGTAAAGGTCGCCCCAAGGGATCGAGGCAACAGGCACCGAGGATGGGATCGGCTCGGCCGCGATTTTCTTGACGAGCGCAAGATCTGTCGCGCTGGCCGGTCGCGACCATCGCTTGCGGCCAGTTGCGCCGTACACGCGCGCCAGCGTTCGGTCACGTAGCGCCCGTTCATCATTGAGGACGTCGTCGCGCTCTCTAACCGTAACCCGGTCGACGTCCTCGAGGTGAGCCTCGTGATGGCACTTTGGGCACGAAAAGGTCGAAGATATCGCTGCGGGATTGAGCGATACGCATGCGTCCCACAAGGCGACAATGCGGCGGCAACTGGGGCAGCGCAGATTGTCGCTCCATATCAAGTGCCGGATCGTGCCTTTTCCGCCGGACGGATCGCGGGCCTCGTACATCCATCCATCCTCATGCTCTCCAGCGGCGAGTACATCCTGGGCGGCTTTCTGGAATTCAGCGGGATCGGGCGGATTCGTCAGAGTGCGACCGACAAATGCGCCTAACACCCCCAACTCATAGAGCACGGCGTTTCGGGGCCCCCAACGGACATCCAAACCGAGTCGCTTGGCCTCGGACCGCAACTCTGGCGTCGGTCGCTCGCAAAGCAAAGCAGCCAGACCCGTTGTACCGCTGCCAGCGAAACCGTCGAACACCGTGTCGCCCGGTTTGGTATGCGTTGCGATATACAACGCAATCGCTTCGGGCGAGATTTTCGTCGGATAGGGAAACGCCCCAAAAAGAGCGCCTGTGCGCTTCGCTGCCAATGGTCGCCGGTACAAGGCATCCAGGTTCGTCTTGGACACGCGTGAGGTTGTCTTCCGTTCGCTCGAAGGCGCGAAATGCATGAGCCGATCTCCCCCGACATTTGGATTCGATTTACGCCCGCTGCGGCGCAGATGGATGTTTAACTGGAGCCTTACGCATGTCGACGGAAGACGACCGATGTCGGCGCAGATATTCTTGGATCGCTCGTCGGATAACCCAGGAAACGGAAACGTCGTCCCTTTCTGCCAGCTTGTTCAAGACATCGTAGTCGCCTGGCGTAACGCTGACAGTGACACGAGGGCCGAGTTTTTTCGGTCGCTCACTCATGACAGGCATGATATGTTCTCCTTATGTTCACCCTACCCTCGCGCGAGTCAGATTGCAACACTGTGCATCACTCTGAGTCACTGGCAAGATGATATTTCTGGCAGACCCTGCTACGAAGCGAACATGGGTTAGGCAGCTTTTCGCGGCCGGGGCGCAACGTCCTTGATTTCGCGGCTTTCGAATTCCAATCGAGCGCGTGCGTCCAGCCGTCGCGATGCGCCAGCGCCTAGCCAGTCGCGAAGATCCGGATGCTTCGTGACGGCCTCGCCAACGGCCGAAAAGATTGAGTTGCTGATCGCCTGCTGTTGAGTGCGTAAATGGTCCTCAAGCAACTTGTGGCGCGTGATGTAACCGGCGTTCACGCCTGGGACCGAATGGTTCATCAGCATCCGCGCATCCAATTCGGAAACGCCGGCGGGCGTCGCGACCGTGCGATAGGTCTGGCGCAGTTCGTTGCCCCATTTCGACAACACGGTACGATCTTCCTTCTGCTCGACGAGATGGCCGTCGGCACTGTCGGCCGGGAACAGCCACTCCCTGGCTTCGTAAGGATGCATCCGGCGCCCGAACCGGATGGATCGCAGAAGGCACTTGATCATCTGGCGTGACAGAGGGATGTCAAACGCGCGATCGGCGCCGCCTTTGGGCCGTGGGATGTGAAGCACCCTCCGGTGCAGGTCTAGATGCTCGATCCGCGCTTCCTTTAAGGCCGTTGGCCGCGAGGCGGAGAGCAGGGTGAACAGGTGAAACTCTCGCCTGATCGGATTGTCGAGCTTGGCGGCCTCGATGAACCAAGCCCTCAGGTCGGCCAACCCCATCCCGGTTTCGCGGCGCTTCTCGTGGTTCCAATCGACGCTATCGACCGGATTGTCAGCGGGCAGTTCGCGATTGGTTTTGCGCGCATGATTATAGAGTGCGCGGAACGTACGCATGCTGCCGTTGGCGATATACGGTCCGTGCTTCTCGCTTACCTCGTCGTGCTTGGCCGAAACTCGGCCGGGGTCGTCGCCGAGTACCTTCAAGGGCGTGTCCAGCCAGTCTTTGAAGATTCGCTCTACGTGATCGCGGTAGCTCTCAATCGTGCGCGCGCTCCGATTCTTGCGCTCCATGGCGATCTTGTAGCGCGCCCAAGCCTCCTTGAGCGTGATCCCGGCCGGAGCAGCCTTGGTTGCGCCGGCGACGTCAGCGACCGTTGATGCCTTTGGAGCTTTCTCCTCGCTCTTCGGATGGATGCCGCGGCTGATTTGGACAAGATATTCCTTGGCGATGGCACGAGCTGCGCGGGTGGCCAGTTCGCTCGTATCGCCAATCGCGACACGGACCGTCGAGGCGCGTTTGCCCTGTTCTCGGAGATCCCCTTGGACCATGAAGGTCTTCTTGCGGGCGCCAACCATCAGGAAGAAGCCCTTTTGGTCGGTGTCTCGGACAATGTAGCGCCCTTTCTCGGGCGGCGGCAAACGCTCGATTGTCTTGTCGTTCAAAGGGATACGCATGTCGGCCATTTGGAGAAACCCGCGATTTCTGAAACGGTTTTTGAAACGGTTTTGGCGGGACGAGGTCTCTGAATGGCTTCGTACGCCACAATAGGAAGATATGCGACAATGCCTTGAAATTCAAGCAAAAATAGACAGTGTACAGAAGTTAGAAGGGTAAGCGGATATTACGGCGAACAGCCCATTTTGAACTACGAATCTGGGGGTCAGAGGTTCGAATCCTTTCGGGCGCGCCATTTTTCACATGTACGACCTGTAGGCATAGACGGCTTGTCCCTGAGACACAGGGGACGACCACCGATTTCGTCCATCGTGCGCTCGCGCAGTCGGTCAGCCGATATTGCGTTGGCTCCTGTCCGCCTGCGGTCCCGGGAGGTCGGGAGGCTGTCGCCTCCCGACCTCACAGTCAGTGCGTCGAACTGCCTCCGACAGGTGCCGGAGCCGTTTTCGAGTGCGCTTCCGGCCTCGTGAAGAACCGACGGATCACCGCATAGAACACCGGCGTCAGGATCAATCCGAAGAGCGTGACGCCAAGCATGCCGGCGAACACCGCCATGCCCATGGCCTGGCGCATCTCGGCGCCGGCGCCCGTCGCGATGACCAGCGGCACCACGCCCGCAATGAAGGCGAGCGAGGTCATCAGGATCGGTCTCAGCCGCAGGCGCGCGGCTTCGAGCACCGCGGCAAGCGGATCGCTGCCCTTCTTTTCCTCCTCATGCGCGAACTCCACGATCAGGATGGCATTCTTGGCCGCCAGCCCGACCAGCACCACGAAGGCGATCTGGGTGAAGATGTTGTTGTCGCCGCCTGAGAACCACACGCCCACGATCGCCGAGAGCAGCGCCAGGGGGGCGATGAGCAGCACGGCGAAGGGAAGCGACCAGCTGTTGTACTGGGCGGCCAGGATGAGGAACGCCAGCAGCACGGCGAGCGGGAACACGATCATTGCCGTGTTGCCGGCCGCCTTCTCCTGATAGGTCAGGTCGGTCCATTCGAAAGCCATGCCCGCCGGCAGTGTCTCGCGCATGATGCGCTCGATCGCCTCCGTCGCCTGGCCGGACGAGTAGCCGGCGGCGGGACCTCCGGTGATGTCGACCGAGGGGTAGCCGTTGTAGTGCATCACCCGGTCCGGCCCCGAACTCGTGGCTATGGTCGCAAGGGCCGCGAGCGGCACCATTTCGCCTGCCGCATTGCGGACCTTCAAGCGCGATATGTCGTCGACCTGCGCGCGGAACGGTGCATCCGCCTGCACGATGACGCGATAGGTGCGACCGAAGCGGTTGAAGTCGTTGGCGTACAGCGATCCAAGATTGACCTGCAAGGTCTCGAATACGGCCGTCAGCGGGACACCTTGCGTCTTCGCCTTGACTCGATCGAGATCCACCTGGACCTGGGGCGCGTTGACCTGGAAGCTCGCCATCATGCCGGCAAGCTCCGGCGTGTTCATCGCCTTCGCCATGACCTCGCCCTGTGCCTTGGCGAGGGCCTCCAAGCCTGCACCCGAGCGATCCTCGATCTGGAGCTTGAACCCGCCAGTCGTGCCGAGGCCCGGTACCGGCGGCGGCGGGAAGATGCCGACGAAGCCGTCCGGGATCTGGCTGTATTTGCCCATCAGCCGGCCTGCGATGGCGTTCGCCGAAAGCTGCGGATCCTTGCGCTGGTCGAACGGGTCCAGCATGGCGAAGATCACGGCTGCGTTGGGCAGGTTGACGAAACCGTTCACCGACAGACCCGGAAAGGCGACGACGCTTTCGACGCCCGGTTCGGCCAGCGCGATCTTCGACATCTCCCTGGTCACGGCCTCCGTCCGGTCGAGCGACGCTCCGGACGGCAACTGCGCGATGCCGACGAGATAGTATTTGTCCTGCGCGGGCACGAAGCCGGTCGGGATCTGCTGGAAGCCCATCCAGGTTGCTCCAAGCAGCCCCGCATAGAGAAGCAGGACAACCCCGCTGACGCGAATGGCACGACGCGCCAGGCCGACATAGGCGTTCGAGGCGCTGTCGAAGAAGCGGTTGAACCCCCGGAAGAACCGGCCGAACACGACGTCGATGCCTCGCGTCAGCCAGTCACGCTGCGATCCGCCGTGATGCGGCTTCAGCAGCATGCCCGCCAGCGCCGGGGAGAGCGTCAGCGAGTTGATCGCCGACAGCATCGTCGAGATGGCGATCGTGACCGCGAACTGACGGTAGAACTCGCCCTGGAGACCGGACAGGAACGCCGATGGGATGAACACCGCCGCCAGCACCGAAGTGATGGCGATGATGGGCGCGGTCACCTCGTCCATCGCCTTGCGGGCCGCTTCCTTCGGCGTCTCGCCGAGACCCATATGTCGTTCGACGTTCTCGACGACGACGATGGCGTCGTCGACCACGATGCCGATCGACAGGACCAGGCCGAACAGCGACAAGGTGTTGAGCGAGAAGCCCAGCAGATACATCACCGCCAAGGTGCCGATGAGCGATATCGGAACGGCGACGAGCGGGATGATGGAAGCGCGCCACGTCTGCAGGAACAGCACGACGACGATGACCACCAGGATGATCGCCTCGACCAGCGTCTGCACGACGGCCGCCAGCGAGGCGCGGACGAACACGGTCGGATCATAGGCGATCCGATATTCCAGCCCTTCCGGGAAGTTCCGCTTCAGCTGCTCCATCTCGGCGCGCACCGCGCTGGAGACGTCCAGCGCGTTGGCCCCGGGACGCTGGATGATCTGCATGGCGACGGCCGGCTCGCCGTCGAGCAGGCTTCGCAGCGCGTAGCCGTCGGCGCCGAGCGAAATCCTGGCGACGTCGCGCAGGCGCACGGTCTGGCCGTCCTCGCCGGTCTTGACGACGATATCGCCGAACTGTTCCTCGCTGGTCAGGCGCCCGAGCGTGCTGACCGTGACCTGATAGCTGGCCGCCTCGGACGGCTGCTGGCCGACCGAGCCCGCCGCGACCTGGAGGTTCTGTTCCCGGATGGCGGCGATGACGTCGCTTGCCGTCAGGCCGCGCGAGGCGACCTTGTCCGGGTCCAGCCAGATACGCATGGCGTATTCGCCCGCGCCCCACACCACGACATCGCCGACGCCGGGCAGGCGCGCGATCGTGTCGCGAACCTGGAGGGTGACGAAGTTGGAGATGTACAGGGGGTCGTAGCGCTTGTCGGGCGAGATGAGGTGGACCACCATCAGGATGTCCGGCGACGTCTTTTGCGTCACGACACCGATGCGCTGAACCTCTTCGGGCAGGCGCGGCAACGCACGCGACACGCGGTTCTGCACCTGGATCTGAGCCATGTCGGCGTCAGTACCCTGGGCAAAGGTGACCGTAAGCGTCATCCTGCCGTCCGTTGCGGCCTGCGAGCTCATGTAGAGCATGCCCTCGACGCCGTTGATCGACTGCTCGAGGGGGGCAGCGACCGTCTCGGCAATGACCTCGGGGCTGGCTCCGGGATAGCTGGCAGACACCTGCACGGTCGGCGGCGTGACGGAGGGGTACTCGCTCAGGGGCAGTTGGAACAGTGTGATCACGCCGGCGATCAGCATGAGGGCCGACAGCACGATGGCAAAGATCGGGCGATCGATGAAGAAGCGCGGCAGGCTCATCGACGAGCCTCCTGCGTATCGGCGTTGGCACCGCCGGCTTCGGAACGTTGATCCGGCGCCATGGCGATCCGGTTGGGGGTGACCTGCATTCCGGGCCGGACCAGCCCCTTGATGATGATGCTTTCCCCGGGCTTCAGCCCGCTTGCGACGGTGCGCAGTCCATCGTTCATCGCGCCGAGCTCGACGGGGCGGTATTCCGCCTTGTCGTCGGCGCCCAGGACCAGCACATAGCGGCGCCCCTGATCCGTCCCGACAGCCTGGTCGTCGATGAGGACGGTCTCCTGCGGGGCACCGACTGCAAGCACCACCCGCGCATACAGGCCCGGCGTCAGCCGTCCCTCGGGATTCCCGAGCACCGCCCGGGCGCGGATCGTGCCGGTGCTGCGATCGATGCGGTTTCCGAGGAAGTCGAGCGTGCCCGAGTGCGGATAGCCGGTCTCCGTCGCCAGACCGACGGCGACCGGGAAAGTTGCACCGTTGCGGCCGGCGGTCTCCGGCCGGGAGCCCCCCAGGAAGCTCAGATAGGTGGCCTCGTCGATATCGAAATAGACATGGACCGGATCTGCCGAAACGATCGTGGTGAGCAGTGTCGCCGCTCCTCCCGAGGCGCCGGTGACGAGGTTGCCTTCGGTCACCAGAACCCTGTCGACGCGCCCGGCGATTGGCGCCGTCACGCGGGAGTAGGAAAGATCGAGCTCCGCTGCGGAGACTGCGGCCCGCGCCTCCAGCACCTGCGCTTCCCGCTCCTGCGTTCTGGCCGAGGCGTCGTCATAGGACTTGCTGGATATGGTGCCGTTCGGAACCAGCCGCTTCGAGCGGTCGAGATCGGACTTCGCCTGGGAAAGCAGGACTTCGGCCCGCTGCAGTTGCGCCTGGGCATTCTGGAGCGCGACCTGGAACGGCCGGGGATCGATCTGGAACAGCAGTTGTCCGCGTTCGACGAGCCCGCCTTCCGGAACGCTGACGGATTCGATCGTACCACCGATGCGTGGCCGCAGCTCGACAGTCTTGGTGGCAGCCACGACGCCGGTGAATTCCGACGATGGCGCGATCACCCGCGTGACGACCTCTGCCACGGGCACCTGGGGTGGCGGGGGGATGGGCGCGGCCGTGCTCGCGTCTTCGGAGGCCTGGGCCCTGTTTGCATAGCCGGGCACGTCGTTCAGGTAGGCGAGCGTTGAGCCGGCGCTCAAGGCCACCGCCGCGAGTAGATAAATCGTTGATTTTTTAGCCATTTGGGCCACCCCGTCGTCGATATAAGCGGCTTCTCCGAAGATTCCGCTTGATGAATTCCGGGGACGGTAGTGATTCCAGTTCCAGGAAGGTCAAGGGTCCTGCGAGAGCATTGTTCGACCTTTTCCGGCTTGCCTGGACAACTGGTCGTGAATTGGCAAACATCCTGTCGGCTTCCAAAGCGAAGCCAAGGGCGCGCCGCGGACAGGACCGCGACTTCGACAACGCGCTGGCCGTGATCCTCGTCATTTCGGCCGAAGAAAAAATGCTCGCGATGCCCTGGCGGGCTGGCCTCGTTCGTCGCGCTACGCGCCGGTTCCCGCGACAGCCGCTGTGCTCGTTGACAGGCTGGCTCCTCTGCGGATCACGCCTCGTAGGCCATGGAGGTCATCATGCCGCCAGCCATGTGATAGAGGTGATGGCAACCCAGCGCCCATTCGCCGGCATTGTCGGCATCGAGGGCGACCGTGACTTCCCCCATCCTCGCCGATACCAGGACCGTGTCGCGCACGGCGCCGGAAAATCGCTGCCTGTTGACCGCGGTCACCTGGAAGCGATGTCCGTGCAGGTGCAAGGGATGGGACATGCTGGAGTAGTTGAGGAACGTCAGTTCGACCCGGTCGCCACGCCTCACCACGAATGGACTGTCCTCGCCATGCGTGGCCCTGACAAAGTCCCACATGTAGTTCGACCCTTCGCGCAGCATCATCGTATGCCGGCGGGTGACTTTCCTGTCCGCGAGCGGACTTGCGGCGCGAAGCGCCTGCTCGAGCCCGAGGCCGACGGTGGGAAATGCCTCATCGGCGAGATCGGCAAGCTTTTCTACCGGCGCACCGCGGGCGGCGAGCACCACGCCCGTGCGCATCCGCCCCCTTTCCTGAACCGCCAGGACGGGCCAGGCGGCCCTCTCCCTCGGCACCTCGAGCATGATGTCGAGCCGCTGCGCGACCGCCAGTTCGAAGTAGCGTCGATCGACCGGCGCAACGGGCATGCCGTCGACCGCGATCAGCCTTCCGGTGAGCGTTCCGAGATCGATCCACACGTTGGTGCTGGCGGACCCGTTGATGAGGCGCAGGCGAACGCGCCCGCCCGGCTCGACGGCGATGATCTCCGGATCGTCCAGTGTGCGGTCATTGGCGAGCAGCGCATCGTGCAGGCTATCGGAAGGCGGCGCCTGCAGGTCAGCCGTGCCCTGCGCCCCGCTGCGCAGTTCGGCCAGAATTTCGGCCGGATCGCGGAAGCTGAAGTCCTGGAAAAGCACCACTACGTCCTGCACGTCCATGCCGGCCTCGGCCGGATCGCGTACGATCAGCGGAGCGGCAAGCAGCGACTGCCCCTGAAGGCCGAAATGCGAATGCATCCAGAAGGTCCCCGGCTGCGCAACCGGGAAATCGTAATCACGCCGGTCGCCGTCGGCGATGGGGTCTTGCGAAAGTCCTGCGACGCCGTCCTGACGCCAGGGGGGCGTAAGGCCGTGCCAGTGGATGACCGTCGGTTCACCGATACGGTTTTCAAGCCGCACGCGAAAATTCTCGCCTGCGTCCATGACGAGCCCGTTGCTGCCGTCGGGCTGCGTCAGTCCGAGGACATTCGCCGCACGCCCCTTGACCTCGATGACGCGTTTGCCGGCCGTGACGATCTTCTGGCCGGCGGCGGGATTGCTGGATGCCGGCAAGGCAGGAGAAACGGTCGCGAGAAAACCTGTTGCCGAAAGTCTGAGAAAATCTCTGCGACGCATGGGGTCGTTCCCTTCCTGTTGGTCAGTTTACGAAACCGGTGTCCGCTTCAGTCTCGAAGAGGGCGTCGGCCCGGATAGCGAAATGCGCGAGCAAGAAGATCGGCGCCGAAGGCGACCATGAGTTCACACCGGCCAAGGGGCGCTGGAGTGCCGCACAACGCATTGCGTCTCGTTCTCCGCCGGGTCCGTATGAATGGCCTCGATGCGCCAACGCTGTTCGTCGACGGTGCCATAAAAGACGTGCGTGCCATCGATGACGGTGATCGGGGCAACACGCATGCCGGTCCGCTGCCTGACCTCCTCGGCGATTGCCGGGTCGCTCATGTCGCGCTCGACGAAGGGCAGGTACTCGGCGCTCAGCCAGCGCTTCAGTGCCGCGCAGTCGGGACAGTCGGGCGTGGTGAATATCTCGATCCAGGGTGGGCGCATCATGGCTGCCTCGGTGTGACGTGGACGGGGCGACCTGCCAGGCGGGTTGCCACTCGATGAACAAAGGCTGGATCTACCAGTGACTGGAAGGTCAACATGATTCTAATGACCAATTGGTCGGCGCCGTAACAAATTGAATTCACGTGACATTTTAATGCGGAACGCCTTGGTGGGCGCTTGTCTTGAACATCCGTTCCCAAGCGATTGGCGCATCGCGTCGAAGTTGCTGCAGCTTGCTGCAAGGCGCAGCAAGCGTCATGGGGGCAAGGTCAAACGGGCGTTTCGGCATTGCCCCATGCTTGGCTTCGAGCATGGAAGAGAGGTGCCTTGGGCGGCAACCGCCGCCTGCTGCCGTTCCGCCCGGAGCGTGAGCGACCGCCCACGCCGCGATTCGGGAGCTAGCCTTCGGGCAACCTCGGCTGCGCCGCACATTTGCATTTGCGGCGCCGACAATTTCCGTTTAAGGCCGAGCTTATGCTGCACCTGCCTGAGAAGCTCCTCGCCGGTTACCGCAACTTCATGACCGGCCGTTATTCGGCCGAGACGGATCATTATCGATCCCTGGCGCGCGAGGGCCAGACCCCGGAGACCATGGTCATCGCCTGCTGTGATTCGCGCGCGGCGCCCGAAACCATCTTCGAGGCGGGGCCGGGCGAGCTGTTCGTGGTCCGCAACGTCGCCAACCTGGTGCCGCCCTACGAGCCCGACGGCGAATTTCACGCCACCTCGGCAGCTCTCGAATTCGCCGTGCAGGCGCTCAAGGTCAAGAACATCGTCGTCATGGGTCACGGCCGCTGCGGCGGCATCCGCTCCGCGCTCGATCTTAATTCGACCCCGCTGTCGCCCGGCGACTTCATCGGCAAGTGGATGAGCCTGGTGGCGCCCGCCGCCGAGTCCATCGCCGGCAACGCCATGATGACGCCTACCGAGCGCCAGACCGCGCTCGAACGCATCTCGATCCGCTATTCGATCGCTAATCTGCGGACCTTTCCTTGCGTGAACATCCTCGAGCAGAAGGGCCGTCTGGAGCTGTTCGGCGCCTGGTTCGACATCTCGACGGGCGAACTCTGGGTGATGGATCGCAACACCGGCGATTTCGAGCGTCCCGCCATCGCCTGAGACGGCGCTGCCGTCGCGCCGCGGCCATGCCGGCGTTTTCAGGCCTGAGGGCATCGCTCCTGGCCGTGGCTCTATCCAGCGGACTTGAGTGACAGGTCCAAGCGGGCTTAGCCTGCCGCATGAAGAAAGCGGCGCGGGCTGCAGCGCGCCGGAAGGAGCCGTCCATGACCATCGCCCAGACGCCCGCCGCTGTGCGCCGCCCCATCGACGGACGCCACCGCCGGATGTTCATCGGCGGCCGCTGGGTCGATGCGGCCTCCGGCCGGACCTTCGAGACGCGCAATCCGGCCACCGGCGAGGTCATCGCCACGGTGCCCCGTGCCCAAAAGGAGGACATCGACAGGGCGGTCGCCGCGGCCCGCGCCGCCTTCGACGGCCCCTGGAGCCGCTTCAAGCCGCATGAGCGGCAGAAGCTGCTCATCCGCATCGCCGAACTGTTCGAGCGGCACTGGGAGGAGATCTGCGTTTCCGACACCACCGACATGGGCCTGCCCATCGCGCGGGCGCGCGGCAACGCCAACCGGGTGCTCGGCATGCTGCGCTTCTATGCCGGCATGGCCACCGCCATCCACGGCCAGACGATCGAGAATTCGCTGCCCGGCGACATCGTCTCGTTCACTCGCAAGGAGCCGGTCGGCGTGGTCGGCGCCATCATCCCGTGGAACGCGCCGACGGCGGCCTCGGTCTGGAAGATCGGCCCGGCGCTAGCCACCGGCTGCGCGATCGTGCTCAAGCCGTCGGAGGAGGCGCCGCTGACGCCGCTGCTGCTGGCCGAGCTGATGGCCGAGGCGGGCGTGCCCGACGGTGTCGTCAACGTCGTCACAGGCACCGGCGCCGAGGCCGGCGCGCCGCTGGCCGAGCACATGGGCGTGGACAAGGTCGTCTTCACCGGCTCGACCGCGACCGGCCAGAGCATCGTGCGGGCCTCCGCCGGCAACCTCAAGCGCGTGTCGCTCGAACTCGGCGGCAAGTCGCCGGTCATCGTCTGCGCCGACGCCGACCTGGAGCGCGCGGTGCCGGTGGCGGCCATGTCGGTCTTCGCCAATTCCGGCCAGATCTGCATCGCCGGCTCGCGGCTTTTCGTCGAGCGCAAGGTGCACGACGCCTTCGTCGAGCGGCTGGCCGCCTACGCCAGCGGCCTGCGCATCGGCAACGGCATCGATCCCGAGACGGAGATCGGCCCGCTGATCTCGCCGCGCCAGCTGGAGCGCGTCGAGGGCTACCTGCGCGCCGGGGCGGAGGAGGGCGCCCGCCTCGTCGCCGGCGGAGCGAGGCTGAGCGAGGGAGCGCTCGCCGCCGGCAATTTCGTCGCCCCGACCGTCTTCGCCGGCGTCTCCGACACCATGAAGATCGCGCGCGAGGAGATCTTCGGCCCGGTCATCTCGGCGCTGCCCTTCGACACGCTCGACGAGGTCGTGGCCCGCGCCAACGACACGCCCTACGGGCTCGCCGCCGGCGTCTTCACCCGCGATGTCGCGACGGCCCACCGGCTGTCGCGCCGGCTGCGCGCCGGTTCGGTGTGGGTCAACACCTATCACGCCATCGACCCCGCCGTGCCGTTCGGTGGCTACAAGATGAGCGGCTACGGCCGCGAGGGCGGCGCCGAGCACCTCGACGAGTACCTGAACACCAAGGGCGTGTTCATCCGCATCGACTGAGCCCTGCCTGTGGCGTGCTCCGCGCCGGGCGGGGCTTGCCTGGCTCAGGGCATCAACTGGTAGTCGTAGAGCCTGCGATAGAGCCCGCCGCCTTCGAGCAGGTCGGCGTGGCGGCCCTGCTCGACCACGCGGCCCTTTTCCATGACGACGATGTTGTCGGCCTGGTGCACGGTCGAGAGCCTGTGGGCGATGGCGATGGTCGTCCGCCCCTCCGACAGCCTCTCCAGCGCGTCGCGGAACAGCGCCTCCGATTCGGCGTCGAGCGCGCTCGTCGCCTCGTCGAGCAGCAGCACGTCGGCATCGCGCAGGATGGCGCGCGCGATCGACAGGCGCTGCTTCTGGCCGCCAGAGAGGAAGGCGCCGTTTTCGCCGACCTGGGTCTCGTAGCCCTTGGGCAGGGCCATGATGAAGTCGTGCGCGTTGGCGGCCTTGGCGGCGGCGGTCACCTCGTCGTCGGAGGCGCCTTCACGGCCGAGCCGGATGTTGTGCATGATGGTGCCCGAGAACAGGAACGTGTCCTGGCTCACATAGGCGATGCGGTCGCGCAGCGAATGCAGCGTCGCGTGCGAGATGTCCTGGTCGTCGAACAGCACCTCGCCGCTGTCGGGATCGTACATGCGCATGATCAGGTTCATGATCGTCGACTTGCCGCTGCCGGACGGGCCCACCAGCGCCGTCATCTTGCCGGGCGGGAAGGACAGGTCGAGCTCCCGCAGCACCGGTTCGCCATCCTTGTAGGCGAAGCTGACGTCGTCGAACCTGATCAGGCCGGGGCCGTCGGTCAACGCCGCCGCGCCCGGCCGCTCCGCCAGCGTCAGCGGCCGGTCGGCCAGCTCGAACATCATGCGCACGCCGACGAGGCCGGTTTCCAGCGACACGCGCATGCGCGCCAGCCGCTTGGCCGGCTCGTAGGCGAGCAGCAGCGCGGTGATGAAGGACATGATCGAGCCCGCCGTCTGCCCGCCCTGGACGACGAGGAAGCCGCTGACCAGCACCACGCCGGCGATGGCGAGGCCGGCGAGGGTCTCCATGATCGGGCTGGTGCCGGCTTCCAGCGCGGCGATGGTGTTGGCGCGCCGCTCGACGTCGGAGACGGCCCGGTGCATGCGGCTGCGCATCAGGCGTTCCAGGTTGAACGACTTCACGATGCGCACGCCGACCGTGGTCTCCTGCATGACATGCACGATCTGGGTCAGCGACAGGAACTCGGCCTCCATGATCTTGCGCACCCGGCGCAGGATCTGGTTGACGCCGTAGATGGCGATCGGGCCGATGACGAAGGCCACCAGCGACAGCACCGGCTGCTGGATCACCATGACGGCGATGAGCCCGAGCAGGGTGAACAGGTCGCGCACGTAGGACGTGACGATGAGGTCGAGCACGGAGCGCGCGGCCTGGGCGTTGTGGGTGACGCGGGTGATCAGGTCGGACGAGGGGACTGAGTGGTAGAAGGAGATGCCCTGCGCCAGGATGCGGTCGTAGATCTTGCGCTGCCGGTCGGCGATGATGGCGTTGCCGACGCGGCTGAGGAACAGGCCCTGCACGAAGGTGGCGAGGCCCTTGACGATGAAGATGCCCGCCACCGCCGCCGCGATCATGTAGACGCGGTTGATGTCCTTGCCGACCGTGAACTCGTTGGTGATGTCCTTCATAATCCAGGCGCTGGCCGCCGTCATGCCTGCCACCACCAGCATCGAGGCGATGGACACGGCATAGCCGAACGCATGCTGGCGGAACGACTCGCGCACCAGCCGCCAGATCAGGCGATGATTCTGGGTCGGGCGAATAAATCCAAGCAAATCAATGGGTCCCTTGGCCGGCGGCCCCCCGCGGACGGCTTATATAATGCACGCTTCGGCGAAGGCAAACCTGTGTCGCCAGTATCCCGGACCTTAAGCCGCAGATCGCATGCGGCGGTGGACAGCCGCGCGCCGGCCGATTGCCGCTCCTGGCGATTTCGCATACCGTTGACCAAACGATAAAAAAGCCTTCGATCGACAAGTGCAAATCCAACCAGAGGTGGAACGAATGCCGACTATTTCCAGCTGTCCAGGCTTGTCGCGGCGGACCCTGCTCAAGGTCGCCGGTGCGTCCGCTGCGGTCGCCGCAGCGGGGCTGCCCGTGCGGCTCTTCGCGGCCGAGCCGATCAAGGTCGCGGCCGTCTATACCGTCCCGGTCGAGCAGCAATGGGTGAGCCGCATCCACAAGGCCGCCAACGCGGCCAAGGACCGCGGCGACATCGAGTATGTCTATTCCGAAAACACCGCCAACAACGACTATGAGCGCGTCATGCGCGAATATTGCGAGGCCGGCCACAAGCTGATCGTCGGCGAGGTGTTCGGCGTCGAGGACGCCGCGCGCGCTGTCGCCAAGGACTATCCCGGCGTCGCCTTCCTGATGGGCTCCAGCTTCAAGCCCGATGCCGCCGTGCCGAACTTCTCGGTCTTCGACAACTACATCCAGGATGCATCCTATCTCTCCGGCATCGTCGCCGGCGCCATGACCAAGTCGAAGAACATCGGCATGGTCGGCGGCTACCCGATCCCCGAGGTCAACCGCCTGATGAACGCCTTCATGGCGGGCGTGAAGGAAGTCGCCCCCGACACCAAGTTCCAGGTCGCCTTCATCGGCTCGTGGTTCGATCCGCCCAAGGCCAAGGAAACCGCCTTCGCCCAGATCGACGGCGGCGCCGACCTGCTCTACGCCGAGCGCTTCGGCGTCTCCGACGCAGCCAAGGAGCGCAAGGTGCTCGCCATCGGCAACGTCATCGACACCCAGGCCGACTATCCCGAGACCGTCGTCGCCTCGGCGCTCTGGCACTTCGAGCCGACGCTCGACAAGGCGATCGCCGAGGTCAAGGCCGGCACCTTCAAGGCCGACGACTACGGCGTCTATTCCTTCATGAAGAACGGCGGCTCGTCGCTGGCGCCGCTCGGCACCTTCGACGGCAAGGTGCCCGACGACGTCAAGGCCAAGGTCGCCGAGAAGGAGAAGGCGATCAAGGACGGCTCCTTCACCGTCGAGGTCAACGACGCCGAGCCTAAGTCGAGCTGATTTTTCCTTCTCCCCGCTCGCGGGGAGAAGGTGGCCCGAAGGGCCGGATGAGGGGCAGGGCCAACGTTTGACGGCTTGCGCCGCCCCTCACCTGGCTGCCGCCATCCTCTCCCCGTGAACGGGAGGAGCCTTGTCCGCAACGCCGCTCCCGATCGTTAACGTGACCAATTCCCCCGTCCTTCGCCTCTCCGGCATCACCAAGCGTTTCGGCCCGCTAACGGCCAACGACGCCATTTCCTTCGAGCTCAGGCGCGGCGAGGTGATCGCGCTGCTGGGCGAGAACGGCGCTGGCAAGACGACGCTGATGAACATCCTGTTCGGCCATTATGTCGCCGACGAGGGCACGGTCGAGGTTTTCGGCAAGCCGCTGCCGCCGGGCGATCCGCGCGCCGCGCTCGACGCCGGCATCGGCATGGTGCACCAGCATTTCACCCTTGCCGACAACATGACGGTGCTGGAGAACATCGCGCTCGGCACCCAGAAGCTCTGGCGCCCGCGCCTCGACCGGGCTGCCGCGCGCCAGCGCATCGAACGGCTCGCCGCCGATTTCGGCCTCGCCGTCGATCCCGCGGTGATCGTCGCCTCGCTCTCGGTCGGCGAACGCCAGCGCGTCGAGATCCTCAAGGCGCTCTATCGCGACGCCGAGGTCCTCATCCTCGACGAGCCGACCGCGGTGCTGACCCCGGCCGAGACCGACGCCCTGTTCCGCACGCTCAAGCTGTTGGTCGCCAAGGGGCTGTCGATCATCTTCATCTCGCACAAGCTGCCCGAGGTCATGGCCGTCAGCGACCGCGTTTTGGTGCTGCGCGCCGGCCGCCTTTCCGGCGAGCGCGAGACGAAGTCGACCGACCGCAGGGAGCTCGCCTCCCTCATGGTCGGGCAGGAGGTCAGGCCGGCCGAGGTCGTGCCGGTCGCGCCGGGACGTCCGCTGCTGGTGCTCGACGGCATCTCGACCGCCCGCCACAACGGTGCCGGGCTCGACGACGTCTCGCTTGTGCTCCGCGCCGGCGAGATCACCGGCCTCGCCGGCGTCTCCGGCAACGGCCAGGCGGCACTTGCGGCGCTCATCGCCGGCACGCAGCGCCCCACCGCCGGCAGCATCGCGATCGACGGGGCGCCGGTCGGCGGCTGGTCGCCGCGCGCGGCGCTCGGCCACGGCATCGCCCGCATCCCGGAAGACCGCCACGCGGTCGGCA
Organism: Aminobacter sp. BE322; assembly: GCF_050433525.1. Classification (NCBI taxonomy): domain Bacteria; kingdom Pseudomonadati; phylum Pseudomonadota; class Alphaproteobacteria; order Hyphomicrobiales; family Phyllobacteriaceae; genus Aminobacter; species Aminobacter sp. BE322. The sequence continues at coordinate 88,164 of NZ_JBNPXB010000018.1, forward strand.
CGATCGGCGACATGAGCGTCGCCGAGAACGTCATCGCCGAGCGCTACGGCAGCCCGCGCTTCAGCCGCATGGGCTTTCTCGACTGGAAGGCGGCGCGCCGCTTCGCCGAAAAGATCATCGCCGACTACGACGTCAAATGCCCGTCGCCCGAGGCGCGCATCCGGCTGCTGTCGGGCGGCAACATGCAGAAGCTGATCCTCGGCCGCGCGCTCGACCCCGAGCCGGCGGTCATCCTCGCCAGCCAGCCGACGCGCGGCCTCGACGTCGGCGCCGTCGCCTATGTCCACCGCATGCTGCTCGCCGCGCGCGAGCGCGGTGCTGCGATCCTGCTGATCTCCGAGGACCTCGAGGAGATCCTGGCGCTGTCTGACCGCATCGTCGTGATCTCCAAGGGACGCCTGTCGGTGCCTTCCTCGCGCGGCGAGCGCACAATCCGGGAACTGGGGGAGCTGATGGCGGGTCACGGCGAAGAGGAGCGGGCGGCGTGAGGGGCGGGCTGATCCTTGTCGGGGCCGCGCCCTACGTTGCCCCCCTCTGCCCTGCCGGACATCTCCCCCACAAGGGGGGAGATTGGCCTTCATGGCTGCCCGCGCCAGTCTCCAGCGTCGCGGGACGAGCGCGTGGGTTGAGGTTGCAAATCTCGCAGATATCCGGAGTCGCAGGACGAGGCCGGGCGCTGAAACTGCCGATCTCCCCCCTTGCGGGGGAGATGTCCGGCAGGACAGAGGGGGGTGCTGTCCCGCAAACATCTCAGGTCAGCACGGAGCAGACCCATGCGGCTTGAGCCGAAACCCGCACCGTCGCTGGCGGTCACCCTGCTGTATCCGCTGGCGGCGATCGTCGCCACGCTGGTCTTTACCTCGCTCCTGGTGCTTGCCGCCGGCGCCTCGCCGCTGTCGGTGTTCTATCTCGTCGCCAAGGGCGCTGCCGGCTCGCAATTCGCGGCTCTCGAAACGCTGACGCGCGCGACGCCGTTGATCTTCACCGGCCTCGCCGTCGCCGTCGCCTTCCGGGCCAAGCTCTGGAACATCGGCGCCGAGGCCCAGCTCTATGTCGGCGGCATCGTCACGATCGTGCTCGGCACCGGCGCGCTGCCGCTGCCGTCGGTGGTGCTGATCCCCGTCGTCATGCTGGCGGCGATGCTTGCCGGCGGCTTGCTGCTACTCGGCCCGGCGGTGCTGAAGACCCGCTTCGGCGTCGACGAGGTGGTGACCACGCTGCTGCTCAACTTCATCGTGCTGCTGTTCGTGTCGATGCTGCTCGAAGGCGTGCTCAAGGACCCCATGGGCCTCGGCTGGCCGCAGTCGCAGAAGGTCATCGCCGACGCGCAGCTGCCGCGCATCATCCAGGGCAAGCGCCTGCACTACGGCTTCGTCGTCGCCGTCGTCTCGGCCATCGCCGTCTGGGTCATCATGAAGAAGACCGTGCTCGGCTACGAGATGCGCGCCGTCGGCCACAACCCCGAGGGCGCGCGCTTCGTCGGCGTCCCGGTCAACGGCGTGCTGATGAAGACGGCACTGCTGTCGGGCGGCCTCGCCGCACTCGCCGGCGTCTCCGAGGTGTCCGGCCTCAAGGGCAACCTCACCCTCGACCTGTCGCCGGGCTATGGCTACTCCGGCATCGTCGTCGCCATGTTGGCGATGCTCAACCCGCTTGGCGTCATCGCCTCGGCGATCTTCGTCGCCGGCATCTTCGTCGGCGCCGACGCCATGAGCCGCACCGCCAAGGTGCCGAGCTACATCGCCGACGTCATGGTGGCCACGTCACTCTTGACCATGGTGGTGGCGATCCTGCTGGCGCGCTTCAGGGTGAGGTGGAAGTGATGGCTGTGCCCCGCATTCACTTCACACCCGACTTGCCCAAGGGCAGGGCACTTGGAAATACCCCCACCCCTAACCCCTCCCCACAAGGGGGAGGGAGACTTCACATTATGCCTTTCCCGCGACTGGTGATGTTGGCCGGCGTGGCGGCCAGGTGGTTCCCCTCCCCCTTGTGGGGAGGGGTTAGGGGTGGGGGTAGTCGTCGTCCGCGACGCCTGATGGGAAGCCCCGTGGCATACGCCGCCCAGGGAGTGCGGCGCTCCCGTTGCTGGCCTTTGCAAGGCAGGAGCCACTGATGGACGCGCTCGATATCCTCTTCACCGCTTCCTTCTGGGTCGCTGCCATCCGCATCGCCTCGCCGCTGATCTTCGCCACCATGGGCGAGCTGATCTGCGAGCGCGCCGGCGTGCTCAACCTGGGCATCGAGGGCATCATGACCGCCGGCGCCTTCGCCGGCTGGTTCACCGTCTATGCCGGCGGCGATCTGTGGACCGGGGTGCTGGTGGCGGCGCTTGCCGGGGCGATGTTCGGCCTGCTGCATGCCACGCTGACCGTGCCGCTCGGCCTGTCGCAGCATGTCGTCGGCATCGGCGTCACCCTGCTCGCCACCAGCCTGACCTATTTCACCTATCGCCTGGCGCTGCCGGAGGTTACATCGCCGCCCAAGATCGAGCCGTTCCAGCCGCTGCCGATCCCCGGCCTGTCCAAGATCCCCGTCATCGGCGAGGCGCTGTTTTCGCAGACGCCGCTGACCTATCTCGCCTTCCTGGCCGTCGCGGTGGTCGCCTGGGTGCTCTACCGCACGCCGCTCGGCCTGGCGGTCCGGGCCGCTGGCGAAAATCCCTCGGCGGTGGAGGCGCAAGGCATCTCCGTCACCGGCATCCGCATGGGTGCGGTCGTGGTCGGCAGTGCGCTGATGGCGGTCGGCGGCGCCTTCCTCACCATGTCGGCCTTCAACTCGTTCTTCTTCGAGATGATCAACGGCCGCGGCTGGATCTGCATCGCGCTCGTGGTCTTCGGCTCGTGGCGTCCGGGCAAGGCGCTGATCGGCGCCATCCTGTTTGCCGCCTTCGACGCCTACCAGGTGCGCCTGCAGCAGATGTCGGGCGGCATCGTGCCCTACCAGGTCTTCCTGATGATGCCCTACGCGCTGTCGATCCTGGCGCTGATCCTGGTGGCGCGCCGCGCCACCTATCCGAAAGCGCTGATGATCCCGTACCAGAAAGGCGAAAGATGAGCTTCGACCTGATCGTCAAGGGCGGCACGCTGCCCGATGGAACCGTGGCCGACATCGGCATCAAGGGCGACAGGATCGCCGCGATCGAACCGAGGATCGATGCGTCGGCCGGGCGTGTCGTCGATGCCACGGGCAACCTCGTCACGCAGCCCTTCGTCGATCCGCACTTCCACATGGACGCGACGCTGTCCTACGGCCTGCCGCGCATCAATGCCTCGGGCACGCTGCTGGAGGGCATCGCGCTGTGGGGCGAGCTCAAGCCGCTGCTCACCCACGAGGCGGTGAAGGAGCGCGCGCTCGCCTATTGCGACTGGGCCGTGTCGATGGGCCTGCTCGCCATCCGCACCCATGTCGACACCTGCGACGACCGCCTGCTCGCCGTCGAGGCCCTGCTCGAGGTCAAGAAGGAGATCGCACCCTATATCGACCTCCAGCTCGTCGCCTTCCCGCAGGACGGGCTCTACCGCTCGCCCAATGCGCGCGAGAACACCATCCGCGCCCTCGACATGGGCGTCGACATTGTCGGCGGCATCCCGCATTTCGAGCGCACCATGGCCGACGGCACCCGCTCGGTGACCGAGCTCTGCGAGATCGCGGCGGAACGCGGCCTGATGGTCGACCTGCATTGCGACGAGACCGACGATCCGCTGTCGCGCCACATCGAGCAGCTGGCCTATGAGACCCAGCGGCTCGGCCTGCAGGGCAGGGTGGCCGGCTCGCACCTGACCTCGATGCATTCGATGGACAATTATTACGTCTCGAAGCTTTTGCCGCTGATCGCCGAGGCCGGCGTCTCGGCGATCCCCAACCCGCTCATCAACATCATGCTGCAGGGCCGCCACGACAGCTACCCGAAGCGCCGCGGCATGACCCGCGTGCCCGAGATGCTGAAGGCCGGCATCCGCGTCGGCTGGGGCCAGGACTGCGTGCTCGACCCGTGGTATTCGCTCGGCACCGCCGACATGCTCGACGTCGCCTTCATGGGCCTGCACGTGGCCCAGATGTCTTCGCCTGCCGACATGCGCCGCTGCTTCGACATGGTCACCAGGGTCAACGCCGAGATCATGGGCCTCGACCATCTCGGCCTCGCGGTCGGCAAGACGGCGAGCCTCGTCGTGCTCGACGCCGGCAACCCGATCGAGGCGGTGCGCCTGCGCGCCGAGCGGCTCTGCGTCGTCGCCAAGGGCAAGGTCGTGGCCGAGCGGCCCAAGCGCGACACCGCCCTGTCGATCGCAGGCCGCCCGGCCAGCATCAACCGCCGCCACGTCGTGCCGCCGCAAGGGAACTGAGGGGGAAGGGGCTTTCCAGCTTGGGTTCCTCGCCCCTACGAAACGGGGGGAGAGGTGGCCGCGCAGCGGCAGGCGAGGGGGTGTTGGATGGCAACTGGCAAGAGCTGCCCCCTTGGGCCCACCTTCCCGAACACCGACCGAACGCCTAAAGTCGCGACCCGGAATCAGGTTGATGCGAGGCGATGTCATGACGGTCAGAACGGTCTCTTTGCTCTTGCTGGCCACGGTCCTCGCCGGCTGCGTCTCCGCCGCGGAGCAGCGCGCGCTCGACGAGCAGAAATGCCGCTCCTACGGCTTCGCCAAGCGCAACGACGCCTTCGCCGCATGCCTGCAGCGCATCGAACTCGACCGCCGCGCCGAGTTCCGCAGCCGCAGCGCCGCCTTCGACGACTGGAACCGGCCTTTCGTGGTCTATCGCCCCATCGTCGTCGCGCCGAAGCCGTGATCTCCAGGCATTTGCGGCCAGACGGGATCGTCTGGCATCGCACGAGGAACAACAGCCAGAGCGGCGGATGCCCGCGCTCTAGCGCTGTAACGCAGGAACGCATGGTCCAGGCCAATTAGCCCTCGCAATGGCGGAAATCCGGGCATAGATAGGCGCGAACCGGGCTCGTCGGCCCGCCGGACAACTTGCCCATGACGTTCCGCCAAGCCCTCGCTCTGCCGAAGAGCAATCTCGTCCTCGCGGGCATCCTGCTGATGCTGCTCGGCGACTTCATGTTCGCCCTCAACGACGCCATGGGCAAATGGCTGGTCGAGAACTATTCGGTCGGCCAGGTGCTGGTCATCCGCTCGATCGGCGCCTTCATCATCCTCGGCCCGATGATCGCCCGCCAGGGCCTCGCCCCGCTGACCAGGGTCGAGCGGCCCGGCCTGCAGGTGCTGCGCGTCGTGCTCGCCACCGCCGACACCGCCTTCTTCTACGCCGCCGTCGCCTACCTGCCGCTGGCCGACGTCATGACCTTCTACATGGCCGGCCCGATCTACATCGCAGCACTCTCGCATTTCTTCCTCGGCGAAAAGGTCGGCTGGCGCCGCTGGCTCGCCATCGTGCTGGGCTTCTGCGGCGTGGTCATCGCGCTCCGGCCCTCCACCGCCTCGCTGTCCTGGCCTTCGCTCTTCGCCGTGGTCGGCAGCCTGTCTTTCGCCATCAGCCTGATCCTCAGCCGCAAGCTGCGCGCCACCAGCGACACCACGCTGGTCACCTGGCAGACGGTCGGCGCACTGGTCATGGGCGGCGTGCTTGCCGCCTCCGACTGGCGTCCGGCCAGCGCCGTCGACTGGTCGGCCATGCTCTTGCTCGGCGTCGTCGCCTGCGCCGCCCACCTGATGATCACCCGCGCCCTCAAGCTCGCGCCCGCCTCGCTGCTGGCGCCGCTGCAATACACGCTGCTTTTGTGGGCCGTGGTCTTCGGCATCGCTTTCTTCGGCGACTACCCCGATGCGCAGATCCTGTTCGGCTCGGCCGTCATCGTCGTCGCCGGCCTGTTCATCTTCCACCGCCAGAAGGTGGTCGACAAGGCCGAGCCCGAGACGGTGCCGACCAGCGTGCACTGAGCCGGCGTCGAGCGCAGGACATGGTGCCCCCACCCCTAACCCCTCCCCACAAGGGGGAGGGGAACTCGGTGCTGCCATCCGGGCCGCGTGCCTGTTCTTTTGTGCAGCAGCGATGGGACCGGTATCAGGCGGTCGAGACGGGGATTGTTTAGCCGCCGAGGCGGGAGCGTAGCGAAGTCCCCCTCCCCCTTGTGGGTGTTTGGACCGGGGACATCGCGAACAGGTGTGCGAAGACATCGCGAACAGGTTTGCACTCTATCGAGGCAGGGCATTGAGGTCGATGGTTTGTATTTTCTGATGTCTGAACCAGGCTTCGAAGACGCCGTCGGTGGCGGTCGGGCGAAAGGCGACGGATTTGCCTGCGAAGGCCCTGCACAGG
>NZ_JBNPXB010000019.1:0-84037 GCF_050433525.1 Aminobacter sp. BE322
CATGGCTTCGTCTCCATCCTCGGCCGCACCTTGCGCCTGTGCAGGGCCTTCGCAGGCAAATCCGTCGCCTTTCGCCCGACCGCCACCGACGGCGTATTCGAAGCCTGGTTCAGACATCAGAAAATACAAACCATCGACCTCAATGCCCTGCCTCGATAGATTGCAAACCTGTTCGCGATGTCTTCGCACACCTGTTCGCGATGTCCCCGGTCCAAACACCCACAAGGGGGAGGGGGACTTGGCACGCGGCAGCTCCCCCTCCCCCTTGTGGGGAGGGGCTAGGGGTGGGGGTGCCTTGCGACGCAACAACACCACCTTCGTGGAAAGGAAACAGCCGTAGTAGGTGAAGGTTTGCGCAGCCATCGTCACGCGATCTTCTTGGCCGCAGCCTTGCGGGCCAGGTCCTGCCGGTATTTCTCGGCATCCCAATTGGTCAGCTGGAGATGTTCCTCGGCCGTCAGGACGCGCACCGGCGCGTTGTCGGGGATACGGGCAAGGACATCTGCAAGGCAGCGGGCCATGGCATCGGCTCCCGGCGTCGCGTCATTGCGCATCAGGATACCCGTACCCGGAAACAGGATCGAGACCGGAGATGCGCCGAGGCGCGCGACCACCCCGGCGACGTCCTCGGTCTCCCGCGCTATGGCGGAACCGGCGCCGAGGAAGATGACGTGGTCGGGATAGAGGCTGCCCTTCGCGGCCAATGCGGTGCTTGCAGGATCGGTTGCTGCGGCATGCGCGGCTTCGGACTGCGGCAGCCGGTAGTCCGTGTCGGCCATGAGCTGGAGCAGCTCGTCGGTGCGCGCTTCGGGCGCCTCTCGCGGTGCAATGCGCAGCCTCGCCTTGACTTCGTCGAGCAAAGCTTCCGCCTTGCCCGCCGTTTCGGCGGCAACGACCAACCCGTGATTGGCAAGGATCAGCACGTCGGGCCGCTTGTCGCGATGCTCGGCGATGGCAAGCGCCAGCGGCAGGCCCGGCCGCGCATAGGGCACATAGGCCCAGTTGAGACCGGCGAGCCGCGGGCCGACCTGTTCGATGCAGTCGCCGCGCACGGCGTAGGCGATTGTGTCGATGCAATGGACGTGCAGCACGACGCGCTGCGGCATCAGGGCATGCACGGTCGTTTCGATCGACGGGCGCAGGCCCGAGCCGTTCAGCGCCGCGACCGTGAACTGATGCGCCTGCTCAGCGGCGGGGTCGATGGCCTCGACCGCAGCGATCAGCGGCGCCATTCCCACCGGCACCATGATGTCACGCTCGGCCGCATGGGCCAGCCACGTGCCGGATGCCTTGATCCACAGCGTGTCGCCGACCTTGAGCGAGGTGTTGCCGCCGGCGCCCTGGGTCAGCAGCGGATCGCTGCCGATACGGGCCGACACGGCTTTCAGCTGTTGGAGTTCGGCTTGCCAGCCGGCCGCTTCTGGCATGGCGACGGTCCTTTCAATTCAGTGGCGAAGTTGGCCGGCGGTCAATCGCCGGCCAGCTCCGGGAGCGGAGAGCCGCACATGCTGCGTCTCCCGTTTCGACCTCAGAAGTCGAAACTATTGATGTTGTCCTTGGTGAAGACGGTCGGCGCGCCGAGCAGTATCTCCGAGCCGTTGATGACGGAGAGATCGCCGAGTTTGCCGGCCTTCACCGTGGTGGCACCTGGGGCCAGTGTGCCGTCGGCAACCGCGCGCAGCACGTAGGCAGCGGCATAGCCGAGGTCGACCGGGTTCCACAGCACCACCGACTTAACACAGCCGGCACCGACATAGGGCTTCATCGCGTTCGGGGTGGCGAGGCCGACGACGGCGACGCTGCCGCACTTCTTGGCCTGGGTCACGGCATCCGCGGCGGCCGGCGTCGCCACGCTGGTCATGCCGAAGATGCCCTTGAGCTCGTCGCCATACTTGTTGATGAGCGTATTCGACTGGTTGAAGGACAGGATGTTGTCTTCCTGCGCCTCGACGGTCTCGAGCCACTTCATCTTGGGATGGCACTTGGCTTGGTAAGCGGCCATCTCAGCGATCCAGCGCGCCTGGTTCGGCGTGGTGAAGGTCGAGGTGACGATGGCAAAGGCGCCGTCGTCGCCGATTTCGGCGGCCATGGAGTCGACCATGGCCTTGGCGATGCCGTTGAACTCGGCCTGGTTGACGAACCACTGGCGGGCATCGGGCGACGAGTTGGCGTCGTAGCCGACGACGTTGATGCCGGCGCCGAGCGCCTTCTTCAGCACGGGCGCGATGGCGACCGGATCGTTGGCGGCGAACAGGATGCCGTCGACGCCGGAGGTGATGTAGTTGTCGATCAGCGTGATCTGGTCGTCGATGTTGGCCTTGGACGGACCGTCGGTCTTCGCGTCCATCGTGCCCATTTCCTTGGCCGCGTCGGCGATGCCCTTGGACGTGGCGTTGAAATAGCCGATGCCGACCAGCTTCGGCACGTCGACGACCTTGATCGTCTTGCCCTTGCGGTCGGGTGCATTGGTAGGCTGGCCGCCATCATAGGGTTTTGCCGCGGCGGTCGCGGGTGTTGCGTCGCATGCCAGCGGATTGGTGGGCAGGTCGTCGCCGCCCGTCCAGGCGGACTGGGCATGGCTGAGGCTTGTCGAGAAGGACAAGGCCAGAAGCGCGGAAAGTACTACGTTACGCATTCCATCCTCCAATTGATCGTCCGGACACTTTAGAGCGGCAGTGAAGGACGTTTCTCTCCCTAGGTTCGAGTGCCGCTCCTCTCGAAGAGGTTGCTGGCGAGGATCGCCAGGATGAGGACGGCGCCGATCAGCATGATCGTGCCGTCGCCCTTGATGCCGGCAAGCGACAGGCCGTTCTTCAGCGCCTGGATCAGGCAGAGACCGATGATGGTGCCGATAACAGTGCCGCGCCCGCCGAAGATCGAGGTGCCGCCGAGAACGACCGCCGTGATAGCGTCGAGCTCGATGCCGGTGCCCATGTCGGAGCGCGTCGTGGAAACGCGCGAGACGAAGATGACGGCGGCAACGGCAGCCGCGAAGCCAGAGGCCGTATAGAGCGCGAGCTTGGTCTTCTCGACCGACAAGCCGGAGAAGCGGCTGGCGACCTCGTTTGAGCCCACGGCGTAGACCGTGCGGCCCCAGGTCGTGTAGGCAAGGATGATCGAGGCGACGACGGCGGCGAAGAACAAGATCCAGAGTTGCGTCGGCACGCCGAGCACGTCCTGCTGGCCGAGCACGTAGAACCATTCCGGATAGCCGCGCACCGAGCGCGCCTGGCTGATGCCCTCGGCGAGGCCGCGATAGAGCGCGAGCGTCGCCAGCGTCGCGATCAGCGGCGGCACGCCGAAGCGCGTGATGATGACGCCGTTGACGAAGCCGGCGAAGGTGCCGGCAGTGATCGCCGCAGTTGCCGCCACCGGCAGCGGCAGGCCGACATTCTGCCAGAACACGCCGGTCAGGATGGCGGTGAGACCGAGGATCGAGCCGACCGACAGGTCGATGCCGCCGGTCGCGATGACGAAGGTCATCGCAATGGCGATCAGTCCGATCTCGGTCATCAGCCGGCCTTGGTTGAGCAGGTTGTCGACGGTGAAGAAGCGGTCCGACTGGAACGACAGCACGATCAGCACGATGACCAGCAGCAGAGCCAGCAAGGTCTCGTGGCGGATGAGGGATTTCAGCTTCATCTCGCGTCCCTCAGCTTCTGCCGCGCCGGCGCAGCATGTCGGCCAGAACAGTCGCCAGGATCAGCAGGCCGATCACCGCGCGCAGCCAGTAGGCCGAGACATTGACGAAGATCAGCGCCGATCCGATCGTGGCAAACAGGATTGTCGCCAGCGTCGAGCCAATCACGGTGCCGGAGCCGCCAAGGATCGACACACCGCCGATGACGGCCGCGGTGATGACGGTGAGTTCGAGATTTGGCGGCACCGTCGACTGGATCACCTGCAGCTGCGTGGCGAACAGGATGGTGGCAAGGCCGGCAAAGGCGCCGTGGATGACGAAGACGGCGACGGTGCGGCGCGCGATAGGGATGCCGGTCGCAAGTGCCGCCTCGGCATTGCCGCCGACGGCGTAGAGCGAGCGGCCGAAGGCCGTGTAGCGCATCCAGAATGCGGCAAGCAGCGTCAGCACGACCATGAACACCAGCGGCACCGGCAGGCCGAAGATTTGCTTCTGGGCGATCAGATAGCCGGGCGGCAGGTCGGTGATCCAGGTGCCGCCGGTGACGCTGATCAGGCCGCCGCGCAGGATGGACAGCGCGCCGAGCGTCACCACGATCGATGGTATGCGCGCGTAGGCGACAAGCACGCCGATGACGGCGTTGACCGCCATGCCGACCAGCACAGGCGCCAGCCAGGCGAACCAGATCGGATAGCCCGCGACCGCGAGCGAGCCCGAGATCGTTGCCAGGACGCCGATCAGCGCGCCGACTGAAACGTCGATGTTGCCGGTGACGATGACCATCGCCATGCCGATGGCGGCAACGGCGATATAGGCGTTGCCGGAGAAGATGGTGGTCAAATTGTTAGCGCTGATGAAGCGCGGATTGACCATCGTCACCACGGCAAAGAGGACGACAATGGCGGCGAGCACCACGATCTCCTGGCCGTATTCGGCGAACAAGCGCTTGAAGAAACCGGGACGTGCCGGAGCAGAGTGCGTGCGGCTGGTGGCTTCGACTGTCGTCGTCATCATGCCGCCTCCCCGGTCCGATGGGCTGTCATGGCTGCGCCAACGCGTTCGGGCGTGGCGTCAGTGCGGTCGATTTCGCCCGTGATGCGGCCTCCGCTCATCACCAGGACACGGTCGCTCATGCCGAGCACCTCCGGCAGCTCGCTGGAGATCATGATGATGGCCACGCCCTGCTTCACCAGCTCTCCCATGATCGTATGGATTTCGGCCTTGGCGCCGACATCGACGCCGCGCGTCGGCTCATCGAGGATCAGCACCTTGGGCATGGTCTCCAGCCACTTGGCGATGACCACCTTCTGCTGGTTGCCGCCTGACAGCTCGCCGACCGGCTGGCCGATGTTGCGGCAGCGGATGCTGAGCCGCTTGACCGCATCGAGAGCGCGCTGCGCCTCTTCGCCGGCCTTGATGAAGATGCCCGACGATAGCCGCTCGATGGTCGCCATCGAAACGTTCTTGCGGATAGCCATCGCCTTCACCAGCCCCTGAAGGCCGCGGTCCTCGGGCACGTAGGCGATGCCGAGGTCGCGCGCCTGGCGCGGCGAGGCGATGCGGACCGCCTTGCCCTCCATGGCGATCTCGCCGGAGGTCGCGGGCGTCATGCCGAACAGGGTCAGCGCCAGTTCGGTGCGGCCGCTGCCGACGAGGCCGGCGATGCCGAGAATCTCGCCGCCCCTGAGCGTGAAGGAGATATCGCGGACGTGGCGGCCGTGATTGAGGTTCTTCACCTCCAGCACCGTCTCGCCGATCGCGACATCGTCCTTCGGGAACAGGCTTTCGATCGAGCGGCCGACCATCATCGCGACAAGCTGGTTCTCGTCGACCTCGCCGATGTCTCTCGTCGCGACATGGCCGCCGTCGCGCAGCACCGTCACACGATCGGCCAGCGCGAAGATCTCCGGCATGCGATGGCTGACATAGACGATGCCGACGCCACGCTCGCGCAGTTGCCGGACGATCGCCATCAGCCGCTGCACGTCGGACTCGACCAGAGAGGCGGTCGGCTCATCCATGATCAGGATGCGCGCGTTCTTGCTCAGCGCCTTGGCGATCTCGACGCGCTGCCGCTGGGCGACGGACAGGGTGAGCACCTTGGCGTCGACATCGAGGTCGAATGTGTCGAGCTGGTCGAGCAGGTCGCGAGTGCGGCGGCGCACCTCGGCCCAGTCGATGATGCCGGCCGCCGTGCGCGGATAGTTGCCCAGGAATACGTTCTCGGCCACCGACAGCTCGGGAAAGAGCAGCAGCTCCTGGTAGACGGTGGCGATGCCCACGGCACCCGCGTCGCGGGTCGAGGAGAACTTCACCTCCTTGCCGTCGACGAAGATGGTGCCGGCATCGGGCGTGTAAAGGCCCGACATCATCTTGATCAGCGTCGACTTGCCGGCGCCGTTTTCGCCTAGAAGCGCGTGCACCTCGCCGGGGCGGACGTCGAAACCGACTTCTTTCAGCACCTTCACGCCGGCAAAGGATTTCGACATGCCGGTCAGGCTGACGTAAGGAGCCACATCGCTCATCGGCCTGCTCCCTTGCTCTCGGCCATGACAAGCTTGGCAGCAGCACGGCCGCCATCGGCCAACTCGCGCCAGCGGGCGCGATAGGCTTCGAGACCTGGAATGCGGCTCGCGGTCACCGGCACGGTCTCGTCCTTGAACGGCTGGAGGCCGAGCGCCTTGAAGGCCAGTGCCGCAGCGCCCGTCGCCGAGCCCTCGCTCATCGTCGAGCGCACGACGATCTGCGTTGGGCGGAGCTCGGCCAGCATCGCCGTGAACAGGTCGATCTTCGCCAGCCCGCCATCGACGACCAGGAGATTCTCCGACTTGATCAGGTCGAGCGAGAGGTCGGTCATCATGGCGACATAGAGCACGGCGGCCGCCGCCCTCTCCTCGCCGCCGACATCGCCGCCGATGATGCACCCCTTGGTCTCCGGGAAAGGTCCCCCGGCGGCCCAGGACGGCATGGCGAAGATGCCTCGCTCGATCACCCGCTCGACCGCGTCTTGCGAGATCGGCTTGCTCCAGCCATCGCTGATGAGGTCGTATTCGCGCCCGCCCATGAAGCGCAGCGAGGGCGCCGGCTCGCCATTGACGGTGACGTTGGCGATCATGTCGCGCTCCGGGTCGAGAGCGCCGAGCGGACAATCGAGATTGATGACGATGACCCATGTGCCGGTGGAGACGAGCGTGAAGTCGCTCAGCCCGGTCATGCGGTAGTAAGCCAGCGCCGCGTTGGAATCGTGCACGCCATTGTGCACGGCAATGGCGCGGGTGCTGCCATCGGCCATGGTCACGCTGGTTTCACCGACGACGGCACCTGCCGGGGCTATCGCCGGGAACCGGTCGCGCCAGCCGAGACGTTCGACCAGCGAGCTGTAGTCGCGCTTCAGCGGCGCCCAAAGCTGGCTGTGCGCACCGAGATAGGACCATTCCGCGAGCTTTCGGCCGCAGAACCGCCAGATCCAGTATTGCGGATAGCAGAGGATCGCCTCGGTCGCGGCGAAGGCCTCGGGCTCTTCGGTCTGCAGCCAATAGATGTGGCGGGCGATGGAGAAACCCAAAGGCAGCCACGGCGTATAGGTCTCGAAGAAGTCAGGCAGGATCGGGTCGATCGCACGAGCCACCGTTTCCGGAACCTCCTGCTCGTAGTCGAGGATCGGATGCAGCAGTTCCTTGCCGCGCACCAATGCGAACGCACACCCATGGGCTGATATCATCAACCGCGTCACGCCTTGCGTCACTGCGACTTCGGCCAGTTCGTGGTTCATCCAGCCAAAGAGACGCTCGTCGTCGAGCACGCTCCGCCCACGGAAATCGTGCCATATCGGCTTGGTGCGACGCTCGTCGAGCAAGATGCCGTCGGGTGAAAAGACGAAGAGCTTGGAGTTCGTCTTGCCGAGATCGAAGACCGCCAGCGCGCCGCTCATGCACCGCCTCCATTGGAGACGATGCGAAGCGTGATGCCGGCATTCTCCAGCATCTTTGCATGCTGGTCGGACAGGCCGTCATCGGTGATGACCATCGCCAGCCGCGTCAGCGGCAGGGCAACGTTGCGGGCGTGGATCGAGAACTTGCGGCTGTCGGCCAAAACGACAATCTGGTCGGCGTTGCGGCTGAGTTCCTGGATCGAGCGCACCATCAAGGGATGCGATTCAAGCAGGCCGTCGGGACTGATCCCCTGCGCGCCGAGGAAAAACTTCGAGGCGTAGAAATTGATCGGCTGCGAGGGCGAGTAGATGACCCTGGGTTCGCGGTGCAGCTCGCCGCCGGCAAGCGTCAGCGTGCACTTGCCGTGCTCGCCGAGGTAACCGGCCAGCGGCATGGAGTTGGTGAACAGGCGGACATTGCGGTCGGCCAGCTTGACGCCGAGATGGAAACAGGTCGAGCCGCCATTGACGATGACCGCATCGCCATCCGCAATCATGGTCGCCGCCAGCTCGGCAATCAGACGCTTGGGCTCGACGGCGAGGTCGCGGTTCTCGTCATAAGGACGCGCAAACGCCGTGCCCTGCGCCGCTCCATCGAGCGCGGAGACGCCGCCATAGACCTTGCGGGCGCCGCCCGCCTCGTCGATCTTGTCGATGTCGCGCCTAACGGTGGCAGCGGAGACGCCGAGATGCTCCTGCAGATCGCGCACCGACGCAAATGGCCGGTCGCGCAAAAGCTCGATGATCTGCCGCTGACGGACCAGGTCGTTCACGAAAAAACCTCCCATGGCTTCGAAAGGCTGTGCCATGAGTTAACTTACGCAAATCAGATTCCTGCGCAAGCGATTTTTGACGAAAATTGCTCATATCGCGCCGCAACTAAATCATACCGCGATGCACAATGATCGAGTTCAATCTTTTTGCGATTGACAAACCGCATGGCTTGGCCTGATTTTACGACCGAACGAGAGCGGCGCCGGTTGTCTCGCGCCGGGAGGAATCCGACATGCCCGACACCAATTCCACGCGGTTGGCAAATCTGTGGGACGACGCCAAGGCGGCCGCCATGAGCGAGCCGGAGCGGCTGGTCTATCGCTCCAACATCCTGGGCTCGGACAAGCGCGTCACCAACTATGGCGGCGGCAACACCTCGTCCAAGGTCATGCAAAGGGACCCGCTGACTGGCGCAGAGGTCGAGGTGCTCTGGGTCAAGGGATCGGGCGGCGACAGCGCCTCGATCAAGCTCGACGGTTTCGCCACGCTCTACATGGACAAGCTCAGAGCGCTGAAGGGACTTTACCGCGGGCTCGCGCACGAGGACGAGATGGTCGGCTACCTGCCGCACTGCACCTTCAACCTCAACCCCCGCGCCGCCTCCATCGACACGCCGCTGCACGCATATGTGCCAAGGGCTTACGTCGACCACATGCATCCCGATGCGATCATTGCGATCGCGGCCGCGAAGGATTCAAAGGCCCTGACCGCGAAGATCTTCGGCGACGAGATCGGCTGGCTGCCGTGGAAGCGGCCGGGCTTCGAACTCGGCCTGTGGCTGGAAAAGTTCTGCCAGGAGAACCCGACGGCCAAGGGCGTGGTTCTGGAAAGCCACGGCCTGTTCACCTGGGGCGATACGCCCAAGGAGTGCTATACGACCACGATCGACACGATCAACAAGGCCATCGGCTGGTTCGACGGCGAGACCAAGGGCAAGCCAGCCTTCGGCGGCGCGGCGACGAAGTCGCTGCCGGCTGCCGAGCGTCGTGCGATTGCGGCGCGGCTGATGCCTCGCATCCGTGGCATGATCTCGCAGCAGGGCGTGCGCAAGCTCGGTCATTTCGACGATAGCGACGCCGTGCTGGAATTCGTCAACTCGCACCATCTGCGCGACCTCGCAGCACTCGGCACCTCCTGCCCCGACCATTTCCTGCGCACCAAGATCAAGCCGCTGGTGATCGACTTCGATCCGGCAAACCCTGACGTGGATGCCGTGGTTGCGGCGCTGCCCAAGGCGCTGGACGACTACCGCGCCGGCTACCAGGCCTACTACGACCGCTGCAAGCATGCGGATTCGCCCGCCGCGCGCGACCCGAACGCCGTGGTCTACCTGATGCCAGGCGTCGGCATGCTTACCTTCGCCGCCGACAAGGCGACCGCGAGGATCTCGGCCGAATTCTACGTCAACGCCATCAACGTCATGCGCGGCGCCTCGTCGGTCTCGACTTATGTCGGCCTCCCAGAGCAGGAAGCATTCGACATCGAGTACTGGCTGCTCGAGGAAGCCAAGCTGCAGCGCATGCCCAAGCCCAAGTCGCTGGCCGGGCAGATCGCCTTCGTCACCGGCGGCGCCGGCGGCATCGGCAAGGCAACCGCCGTCCGCCTGCTGCGCGAGGGCGCCTGCGTGGTGATCGCCGACATCGACGCCCCTGCCCTGGCTGGCGCAAATGAGGAACTGGGCAAGGTATTCGGCAAGGATTTCGTGCGGTCGGTACAGCTCGACGTCACCGACGAGGCCGGCGTCGCCTCGGCCTATGCCCAAAGCGCCGTCGAGTTCGGAGGCGTCGACATCCTGGTTTCGAATGCCGGCATCTCGTCGTCGGCGCCAATCGAAGACACTGAGCTGTCGATGTGGAACCGCAACATGGACATCCTCGCCAAGGGCTATTTCCTGGTGTCGCGCGAGGCGTTCCGCACGTTCAAACAGCAGCAACTCGGTGGCAACATCGTCTTCATCGCCTCGAAAAACGGGCTGGCCGCGTCACCCAATGCCGCTGCCTACTGCACCGCCAAGGCGGCCGAAATCCACCTCGCCCGCTGCCTGGCGCTCGAGGGCGCGGAGCATCAGATCCGAGTCAACACCGTCAATCCCGACGCCGTGCTGCGCGGCTCCAAGATCTGGACCGGCGAATGGCGCGAACAGCGCGCCGCTGCCTATGCGATGCAGCCGGACGATCTCGAGGAGCACTACCGCAAGCGCTCGATGCTGAAGCGCTCGGTCTTCCCGGAGGACATCGTCGAGGCGGTCTACTTCCTCGCCTCCGACATGTCAGCCAAGTCGACCGGCAACATCATCAATGTCGACGCCGGCAACGCACAGAGTTTTACGCGCTGAGGACGAGCCTGCCCCGACGCAGACGGGGCGGGCCATCGTCTGTGCAACCACTCCCATCTCTCCGTCTACATTTTGCCTGTCCCAAAAAAACCCGGCCTCGGAGACAGGGCGTTCAACAATTGTCGGCTACGTGTGCAGTGTCCAATTCGGGGGCTGACGTATCAGAGTCTACGAACAGGAGCGGGATACTGTGCGACAAGCTCGTCTACGCTCAGCAGTGTGACGCCTTCCACGATCGACTGAGCAATCAGAATTCGATCGAAAGGGTCCTTGTGGATTGGGGGAAGCCCATCCACAGCAGCGGCGTGTTCGCTAGTGACAGGCAGTTCGTGATAGCCATTGTCCAACAAGCCCCGGCGAAGGAGGCGCGGATCAACAGTGAAATCCGCGCGGCCAAGGCCGCGCTTGATTGCGACCTCCCAGAGGCTGGCCGCGCTGAACAACAGGGCGTTGTCGCCGTTCTCGATTTCCGCAATGGCTGCGGGCGGCAATTTCTCGGGCTCGCCCGCCGCCCAGAGCAGGAGGTGGGTATCGAGCAGCAGCTTCATGCGTCGCCGCCAAACAGCTTCTCGATTTCCTCGTAACCCATGCGATCGAAGTCCTCCGGCACGGAGAACTGGCCCGCCATGAAGCCCAGACGACGCGTGTCGCCAGCAGCCGGCGTGTCGATCGCAACCACTTTCACCATCGGTTTGCCGGATTTGGCAATGATGAAAGATTCACCCTTCGCCGCCTTTTCGATGAGGCGTGACAGATGCGTTTTGGCCTCGTGTATATTGACTGTGTGCATCGCGGCCTCTCAGACTTAGTTTATCAAACTTAGTCTATTTGTTCTCGACATTCAAGACTTGATCCGAAGGAGGCCGAAGACCCAGCCCTAGTGACGGAGCCCCTTGGCGGAGGGATATCAATCCCGGTTCGGTTGGGATCGACGCGGAGGAGCCAACGGGCATGGAAAAGGCGATCGCGATCAGACTGGTGAAGCCTGCACGACCCGCGCGGTGGCGGTCGCCGCGCAGGGCTTTACGCCCTGAGGCCGAGCCAAACCCTGTGTCGCAGCAGAACTGACCTGTCGCCCGCGCGCTCCCACCTCTTCGCCTACATCATCCGCACGCCCAAAAAGGCCGGCTTCAGGCGGGCTTTTCCTTTACACTGAATGGAACAGCTGCTTTGCGCGGCATGGCCATCCAGCGGGAGGACAAGGCAAGTGGAAGACAGAGACACGCGGCGGCTCGAAATGGTCGTGCTGATGACGCCCGAAATGGCGAACTTCAGCGGCAAGGTGCATGGCGGAGCCTTGCTCAATCTTCTCGACCGCGTCGCCTTCTCATGTGCCTCGCGCTATTCGAACCAGTACGCAGTAACGCTTTCGGTCGACCAGGTGGTGTTCCGGGAGCCGATCAATGTCGGCGAGCTGGTCACTTTCCGCGCCTCCGTCAATTTCGCGGGCCGCACCTCGATGGAAATTGGCATCCACGTCGAAGCCGAAAACATCCGCTCCGGCCAGCGGCGCCACACCAACTCCTGCTACTTCACGATGGTGGCCGTCGACGACGACGGCCGCCCCTCGCAGGTGCCGCCCTTCATCCCGTCGACCGACATCGACCGAAGGCGGTATCGCGCGGCCGAGCTGCGCCGCGAACTGCGCAGGGAGTTCGAAGCACGCTTCCGGGCCGCAGCGACAGCCGACCCGAGCTAGCCGGCGCAATCGCCGTCGGCGAAAAACCTGCCGTCAGGTCCAGGGAATCTCCGCGACATAGCACCGTTCTGCCCGCGCAACGCCTCGGCCGACTGGCGTACCACCTCGGAGATCTGCATGAGCTGGTCGGCGAGCGGGCTCGCCTTGCGCCAGATCATGCCGATGGTGCGCGACGGCTGCGGGCTCTTGAACCGCGCCACGGACACCGAGGCCGACAGCGTTTCGACCGGTACCGCCATTTCGGGGATCAGGGTGACGCCGATGCCGGCGCCGACCATCTGCACCAGCGTCGACAGCGAGCTGCCGTCGAGGAGTTCGCGCGGGCGGACCGAATGGAGGTTGCAGAAGGACAGCGCCTGCTCGCGGAAGCAATGGCCTTCCTCGAGCAAAAGCAGCCGCATCTCGCGCAGCATCTCGCGGTTGGGCACCGGCTTGCCGGCGTCCTCGCCGGGGCGGACGAGGACGAAGTTCTCCTCGAACAGCGCGACCTCGGCCAGCGACGGTTCGGACACCGGCAGGGCGACGATCGCCGTGTCGAGCCGGCCCTCCGCCAGCTCGTGGATGAGCTTCTGCGTCTGGGTTTCGCGGACATGGATGTCGAGCCCGTCATGGAGGCGGGTGAGGTTACCGATGATGGTGGGCAGGAGATAGGGCGCGACCGTAGGGATGACGCCGATGCGCAGCCGCCCGACCAGCCGCTCCCGCGCGGCGCGAGCGAGGTCCTCGAGCTCGTCGACCGAGCGCAGGATGTCGCGCACTCGGGCGGCGAACTCCTCGCCGAAACTGGTGAGGCGGACCTGGCGGGCGCCCCGCTCGAACAGCTCGGAGCCAAGGTTCTCCTCGAGATCCTTGATCTGCACCGACATGGCCGGCTGGGAGATGGCGCAGGCATCGGCCGCGCGGCCGAAATGGCTGTGGCGCGCCAGTGCCTCGAAATAGCGAAGCTGCTTGAGCGTCAGATTCATCATAACCTTGCCTTATCGCTGCAATCAGGAAATCCAACTTTAGATAATGAAAGCCGTTTGGTACAGATTTGATGTGGAAGGCAAGGAGGAGCCGTGTCACGATCCCAAGGCATCGCGACCGTTGGCGATGCGCGGTTTGCCGATGCCTCGACGGCATCAGGCGTAGCCGCGCTGTTTCGCATGCCTTCCACGGAGGCCTGCAGACGGCAGGACCATTCCACGAAGCCACGTGCGGCCAGGACCCGGCCGCCTCGGACATTTTTGTCCGACAGTTCAACCAACGCAGCCACGACCGGAGACCAAGATGGATACCAAGACTGAGACGAGCGCGGGCAAGTGCCCTGTCGCGCACAAGCCAACCGGCACGGGCAATCGCGACTGGTGGCCGAACCAGCTGGACCTCAGCGTCCTGCACCAGCACTCCAGCCTGTCCGACCCGATGGGCGAGGCCTTCGACTACGCCAAGGAGTTCGACAGCCTCGACCTCGACGCCGTGATCGCCGACCTCAAAGCCCTGATGACGGATTCGCAGGACTGGTGGCCGGCCGACTTCGGCCACTACGGTCCGCTGTTCATCCGCATGGCTTGGCACAGCGCCGGCACTTACCGCACCGGCGACGGCCGCGGCGGCGCGGGTGCCGGCCAGCAGCGTTTTGCCCCGCTCAACAGCTGGCCGGACAACGTCAACCTCGACAAGGCCCGCCGCCTCTTGTGGCCGATCAAGCAGAAATACGGCCGCAAGATCTCCTGGGCCGACCTGATGATCCTGGCCGGCAACGTCGCCCTCGAATCGATGGGCTTCAAGACCTTCGGCTTCGGCGGCGGCCGCGCCGACGTGTGGGAGCCCGAGCAGGACATCTACTGGGGCAAGGAAGGCAAGTGGCTGGCCGACGAGCGCTACAGCGGCGACCGTGAGCTCGAAGGTCCGCTGGCCGCCGTGCAAATGGGCCTGATCTACGTCAACCCCGAGGGCCCGAACGGCAATCCCGATCCGCTGGCGGCCGCCCGCGACATCCGAGAAACCTTCGCCCGCATGGCCATGGACGACGAGGAGACCGTCGCCCTGATCGCCGGCGGCCACACCTTCGGCAAGACCCACGGCGCCGGCGACGCGGCCAATGTGGGCGCCGAGCCCGAGGCCGCCGACATCGAGCAGCAGGGGCTGGGCTGGCACAACAGCTTCGGCACCGGCAAGGGCGGCGACACGATCGGCTCGGGCTTGGAAGTGACCTGGACGACGACGCCGACCAAATGGACGAACAACTTCTTCTGGAACCTGTTCGGCTACGAATGGGAGCTGACCAAGAGCCCGGCCGGCGCCCACCAGTGGACGCCCAAGCACGGCATGGGTGCGAACACCGTGCCGGACGCGCATGACGCTTCCAAGCGCCACGCCCCGGCGATGCTGACCACGGATCTTTCGCTGCGTTTCGACCCGGCCTACGAGAAGATTTCGCGCCGCTTCCTCGAGAACCCGGACCAGTTCGCCGACGCCTTCGCCCGCGCCTGGTTCAAGCTGACCCACCGCGACATGGGCCCGCTGGCCCGCTATCGCGGCCCGCTGGTTCCGAAGGAAGAGCTGATCTGGCAGGACCCGATCCCGGCCGTCGACCATGAGCTGATCAACGACGCCGACGTCACGGCCCTCAAGGCCAAGATCCTCGGCTCGGGCCTGACCGTGGCGCAGCTGGTCTCGACCGCCTGGGCCTCGGCCTCGACCTTCCGCGGCTCGGACATGCGCGGCGGCGCCAATGGCGCGCGCATCCGCCTCGCCCCGCAGAAGGACTGGGCGGTCAACCAGCCTGCCGAGCTGGCACCGGTGCTGGAGAAGCTCGAAGCGATCCAGAAGGAGTTCAACGCTTCGCAGTCGGGCAACAAGAAGGTGTCGCTGGCCGACCTGATCGTCCTCGGCGGCGCAGCTGCGATCGAGAAGGCAGCCAGGGATGCCGGCAATGACGTGAAAGTGTCCTTCACGCCGGGCCGTATGGACGCCTCGCAGGAGCAGACCGACATCTCCTCCTTCGCTCCGCTGGAGCCCAGTGCCGACGGCTTCCGCAACTATTCGAACGGCAGGCAGCGCCTGTCGGCCGAAGAGAACCTCGTCGACCGGGCACAGCTCTTGAAGCTGACCGCACCCGAGCTGACGGTGCTGGTCGGCGGCCTGCGCGTGCTCGGCGCCAATGCCGGCGGCTCGGCCCATGGCGTCTTCACCGCCCGCCCGGGCGCGCTCACCAACGACTTCTTCGCCAACCTGCTCGACATGGGCACGGAGTGGAAGGCGACGTCGGAGGCAAAGGACGTGTTCGAGGGCCGCGACCGTAAGACCGGCGAGGTCAAGTGGACGGCGACCCGCGTCGACCTTCTGTTCGGCTCGCACTCTCAGCTGCGCGCACTAGCCGAGGTCTACGGCTCGTCCGATGCCGGCGGCAAGGTCGCCCGTGACTTCGTGGCGGCGTGGAACAAGGTGATGAACGCAGACCGCTTCGACATCGCCTGACCCTGGCGCAACGACGCCCCGACGCGGCCGATTCTCGGCCGCGTCGGAGCATCTTGCCCGCCATGCAGCACGAAACCTACCGGCAGACCGAAGTTCTCGCGCCGGCGGCGGCATGGAACCAAGTCACATCTGATCGTTGTAAGGTTCCTTCATTTGGCCGACTTGGCGCGCGAGCGTCGAAAAGGACGGTACGTTCGGTAGCTGGGAGCGATTGGCCAGTTCCAGCAATCTGATCGGAAAGTTGATGGCGTCCCGGTTCGACGGGGACATGCCTTCCGACCGGTCCTCGGCGGTTTCGGTCGCCTCGACCTTTCGCAAGGCGACATCGATTTCCAGGCGCGTCAGCACTCCCTTGTCGACAAGCAGGCGGTTGATTGCGGCGACGGCCATGAGCAGGCCTTCGAGTTGCAGATTGGCGACGTTCATAGTGCTTCCTCCTTCGGTCGAGCAGGAGACGCATGCACAGCTGATCCATGCCCGACCATCCGCTCAGTGAAGCTATCCGTTGTGGACCTTGCGAGGAAACCCACGCCGGCAGCTTTGCAGCAGCTGGCGGAAGTGCATGCGTTGCAAGGCCGACGAATAACCACAAGCATGCCTGTAGGTTCCAGCAAACTCGCCGCTGTCAACAGAGCTGTTGACGTTGCGTCAACATCACTTGCGCCATTGGGCAGTACCGCTATAGCTTGCCTCCCGGGCAGGCGGCCAGGCGACATATTTTGGGAGAATGCAATGACCGCCACCGAAGCCAATGAAGGCTTGGTTGAGCTTACTGCCGATCTTGTGACGGCCTATGTTTCCAACAATCAGATACCGACTACGGTCCTTCCCGAGCTGATAAGCGACGTTCACGCAGCTATCGCGCGGCTGCGAGCAAAGAAAGGCGACGCGAACGAGCATTTCACCGCTTCTGTCGGTAGACCCGCAGTTCCCGTCAATGCGTCCGTTCAGCATGATCATCTGGTCTGCCTGGAGGATGGCAAGAAATACAAATCCCTGCGTCGTCACCTGCGCGAGGAGCATGAGCTGACATTTGAAGGCTATCGGGAGCGTTGGAATCTGCCGGAGAACTATCCCTCGGTCGCCGCCGCGCACAGTGCAAAGCGATCGGAACTCGCAAAGACGAGTGGACTGGGAAAGAAGCGCAAGACAAAGCAACGCAACTGACAGCCACACCTATCCGGACGGGCGCTTGGCCAGCGGAGCGTTGCCAGCTTAGCCTAGTCTAGCATGTTCGATGTTCCCGAACTCCGAAAGGTCTGCCGTCGTGCCGGCAGACCTTTCCCTTGATCTCAGCCCAACCCACCAAAGCCAGCGCACTCAGCTCCCGAGTGCCTTGAGCCATTCTTCAAAGGAAGAGGCCTTCTCGTGCCCGGCAAGCGAAACAGGGTGGGAAGGAAGCGCCAACAGCGCCGCATTCCGACATTCGCGGGGGCTGTAGCCGAACTCCTTGCTGAATGCGCGGCTGAAGTTGGCTGCCGAACTGAACCCGACGGTTTCGCCGATGGCGACAATGCGCCGGCTGTCGGTCAGATCGCTGAGCGCGACATGAGCCGCCATCAACCGCCGGCTTTGAATGTAGTGGAGAACGCCACCACTTGGCTCGAACAGCTGGTAGAGGCGCGTACGCGATACGCCAAGCGCCCGGCACATCGAATCCGGCGTCAGGTTGGCCGCATGCAGATTGTGGTGAACATATCGGCGCGCGCGCTCCATGAGTGCGACACCCGCCAATTGTTCTGCGGCCGCAGCATGTTCCGCTGGCGGCGCCAGGCAGGCAACGATCATGCTGCGCGTGGCATGCACGATGCGGGGCAAATCTTCAGCCGCGAGACTGCGCAGTCTTGCCTCGATGCTGTTGACGTAGTCGACTAGGAGATTGGCGAGGTTGCCGGACAGAATGGAGTTGTTTTGTGCGTCAAGGGTAGCCGATGCATCACTGAACAGATCACGCGGCAAGTAAAGAACGAGGCTCTTGGAATCTGTTGCTCGCCCGCGAAACGGGTGGCCGAGAGATCTGATCTCCAATCTTTCCGGCGCGCATTCCGCGACCCTGCCATCGACCTCCGTCCACGACTGGCCGGAATGCCGCAAGACAAGATGCCAGTGATCGATCGAACTGGACCGAAGCTTCGCAGCAGAACGCACGTAGCTGTGTGCCGGTGCGCACTGTTGGACGATCAGCATGCCAACGAGGTTCCAGGCTATGTGGTCGGCTGGGAAGCCGTCGGCCAGCGACCTGTCGTCTGGCAGCCTGACCTCGACAAGCGGTGACATGTGCGCCTGCCAGGCGGCGAATTGATCCTCTGGAGCCAATTCACGCGTTGAAAACGATAAAGGTTCAAGCACCGGCGCAAGTGACGGAGCAGCCTCACCGTCACGTTGCACGTCGCGCGGCCAGCGACGTCGATCACCGTCGAGTGACGGCACCGGCCTCGCCATTGCCTCGTCTTGCCTTTTGGCGTCCCCGTCGCCTGGTGCCATATCGAGTTCCGGTATGCCCATGCCCTTAAAGCATGTGGTGCTTCGCAGGCATATGGCAAGACTTCGCGTTGATATGGCCCTTCCGAGAGACCAGGCGCAACGCGCTGCCTGCGATAGCGAACCTTGGTCGACCAGGCCGGCGACCACACTGACCTGAAGCGTGAGAAATGCACTCCGGGACAAGTATCAGGATGCGACGCTAACGACTCCCCGAAGCCTTGGGCGTATTCACTCAGGCATGGCGGATGCGTGGCTGAGGAGGTCTCGAAATGAAAGCAAGGATCAAAGGAGAAGCTCGTCGCAAGATCATCCTTGATGGATACGTCAAGAATGAACCTCTGAAGGATATTGCGGCCAGGATCGGATGTTCTCTGGCAAGTCTGAAAGTCAGCGCCAGCAAGCTTGGCTGCACTCGAACCTACAAGGATGCGGCGGCATTTCGGCGCGGCTTCCACGTCCCGGAAGACAAGCGAGCTGATTACTATCAACTGATGGTATATGGCGGGTATAGCGCCCATGAGTGCGCAGAGATTTTGGGGTTGTTGACAGTCAAGCTGCCAAGCCCGGGACAAACGGGCTGCGAGACTGAATTCCAGAATCCGACGGCGCCGGAAGCAGACACTTGCACCCCGGCTTACGCCCCGGGCGCAAGCCGCTCTTTCGACGATGGATCGGTCAGGCGCGGCCGTTCGACCCGAGTCCTTCGCTCAGGTGCCACGCGGCACTTTTGATCCGTGAGCTGGCGTCATCCGATGACGCCGAGCCAGGCTCGATCAATTCCGTATGTCCTGCGACTTTGATGCCGGTTCCAAAAATGCGCGACCGGTCATGGCGGACTGCGCGCCATGACCAGTCGCGGCCCCCTCAGGCGACTGCCGCGCGCCCGCGGATCAACTTCAACCAGGGCCCCGCGTGGAAGGCGCTCATCAGCAGGTACATCGTGACCATCCCGCTCAGCGGCGAAGCGTCCGTGGCCGAGCAGATCATTTCTGCCGCGCTGCCGCTGTGGATGCCGATCAGCAGCGCCATCGTGGCGAAGGCTGGCGCCGCCGCCAGCGCCAGCCAATCTGGCAACCCGAAGGCTGAAGCGCCCTGGCTGGTCGCCTCTTCGCCGCCGAACCTGTCGCAACAGGCCGGGTTCATGGCTTCGCCCCCGCGTTCTGCTCTCGGAAGGCTGCTTCTCCGGCATCCGACACCTCGATCCACTTCTTGTCGGGCGCCGCATCGGCGACGTAGCTGTCGTGCCAGTTCCACCACTTGTAGGTCGGGGTCTGGGGATAGCCCTCGGGCGAGTCCTCCCAGACCTCCTGTCGGCCGAGCGGCGTGATGTCGAGGTAGTTCCAGGTGTTCCCCATCTGCTCGTCGCCACGATTGTTGAGGAAGTAGGTGCGGAACACCCGTTCGCCGTCTCGGAAGAACACATTCGTGCCGTGCCACTCGTCCACGCCGAAATCTGCATCGAAGCCGTCCGTGATGGTGAACCACGGCATCTCCCAGCCCATCCGTGCCTTCAGCCGCGCGATGTCCGCCTGCGGCGCACGCGAGATGAAGACGAGGGTGGTATCCCGGGCATTCAGGTGGGCGACGTGGGCGATCTGGTCGGCTACCATGGAACAACCACGGCAGGCATGGTCGGGCCAGCCATAGACCCCGGGCTCGAAGAAGGCCCGGTAGACGATCAGCTGGCGCCGGCCGTCGAACAGGTCGAGCAGGCTGACCTTGCCCGCCGGCCCTTCGAAGGCATAGACCCTCTCCACGGCCATCCAAGGCATGCGTCGCCGCTCGGCCGCCAGGGCATCCCGGGCGCGGCTTTGGGCTTTTTCCTTCGCCAGAAGCTGCTTGCGGGCATCTTCCCACGCCTGCGGCGACACGACCGGTGGCGTATGCATGGCAGTCTGACTGCCTTTCCGTCCGTTTTCGGCTGATGTAGTCATGGCTTTGGACCTCCTGGTTGTGGTGATTTCCCGCGCCCAGCGGCTGAAGCGCGTTTTCCGTTTGCGCCTCGTCGCATCGTCGGCGTCGAGACAGTTTTGGCACCGGAAGATCGAAGGGTGGGAGTAACAAGTGTGACGGGATTGCCATGGACTCGCTGATCACGGCCGCCGCACACTCCCTTGCCGTGGGCGATCCCCTGCTCGCATTGAAGCGGATCGCGCTGCGCGACGATGCACCCGCCCTTGCGCTGCGCGGCATCGCAATGGCCCAGCTCGGCGATCTCAATCGAGCGAAGGATCTTCTCAGGCGAGCCACCCGCGCATTCGGGCAGAAGGATTCGGTTGCGCGTGCGCGCTGCGTGGTCGCCGAAGCTGAGATCGCCCTGGTTTCGCGCGACCTCACCTGGCCTGCCAAGGCGCTCGATGCGGCACGGACAGTGCTCGAACGACGCGGCGATCGCATCAACGCCGCACACGCAGGCGTTCTCGCGGCCCGCCGCCTGCTGCTGATCGGCCGTCTCGATGAGGCCGGGCGCCTGCTTTCCGAAGTTGATCCGGCGCCGCTCTCGCCCACGTTGAGAGCCGCCTACGAGCTGGCGGCGGCGGCGCTTGCAATCCGGAAGCTGAGGACGAAAGAGGCACGTTCAGCACTGCGCAGAGCCGGGTACGAGGCGCAGGCGGCCGGCATTCCGGCACTCATGGCGGAAGTGGAAAGCGTCTCACTGCTGATGACGCAGCCCTCGGCGCGTGTCGTCGCGCGCGGACAGGAGCGTTTTCTCATCCTGGAGGAGGTCGAGGCGCTGCTGGCTTCGGACGCGTTCGTCATTGACGCCTGCCGCAACGTCGTGAGGGGCGGCGGAACGACGGTTTCACTTGCGACACGCCCGGTGCTGTTTTCCCTTGCACGAGCGCTGGCCGAAGGGTGGCCCGGGGACGTCAGCCGCGATGCGCTCGTCAGGCGCACCTTCCGGGCGAAGCACGCAGATGAATCGCACCGTGCCCGACTTCGGGTGGAAATCGGGCGGCTACGCGCGGAAGTTGGAACGCTGGCTGAGGTGAGCGCGACGGACCAGGGCTTCGCACTTTCGCCGCGATCCGCGAGCGACGTCGTCGTGCTGGCTCCAAGCGCCGAAGAACAGCATGCCGAAGTTCTCGCCTTGCTCGCCGACGGAGAGGCTTGGTCGAGCTCGGCCCTGGCGATTGCGCTTGGCATCAGCCCGCGCGGCGTGCAGCGTGCACTCGAGCAGCTTTCGAACTCAGCCAAGGTGCAGTCCTTCGGGCGCGGGCGCGCGCGCAGATGGATGACGCCGCCCGTGCCGGGGTTCCCGACAACACTGTTACTCCCCGGTCCGCTGCCAAGCGGCTAGGATCAGAGCTGACTGACGATCCCATGAGTATGAGCCGATGAAACACGCCAATGCTGAAATCCTTCAGGAATACGGTCCCTTTCCGGGGGTCAACCACGTGGGTGGCGTCACCTTCGACGGCCACCACGTCTGGTTTGCATCCGGCAACAGGCTGAACGCCCTCGACCCCACCAGCGGCACCATAGTCCGCACCATCGATGTCGCCGCGCACGCTGGAACGGCCTTCGACGGCCGGTACCTGTTTCAGATCGCCGACGACCGCATCCATAAGATCGATCCGGAAACCGGCAATGTCCTCTCCAGCATCCCCGCACCCGGAAGCGGCGGCGATTCAGGCCTTGCCTGGGCGGAGGGGACCCTGTGGGTCGGGCAACATCGCGGCCGCAAGATCCACCAGGTCGACCCCGATACCGGCATCGTTCTGCGCACCATCGAGTCCAATCGTTTCGTCACCGGCGTGAGCTGGGTGGACGGCGAACTCTGGCACGCCACCTGGGACGGTGACGGGAGCGATGTGCGGCGGATCGATCCCGACACCGGAAGGGTCCTGGAGATGCTCGATATGCCGCCGGATGTGGGGGTATCGGGGCTGGAATCCGATGGCGGCGAGCAATTCTTCTGCGGCGGTGGAGACAGCGGGAGGGTAAGGGCCATCCGGCGCCCGCACGGGACCAGGTGACGGCCGATACTCCCAACGCGCACCGGCGCCGTATCGAGCCGACATGCCGGAAAAAGCTTGGTTCGCCGGCGGCGTCACCATGCAGATCGTGCCGGCTTCCCAGCCGGAGATCGAACAATCGGCATGCTCGGCCAGCCCACCCTCGCCCAGTCGGCCAAGGTCTTGCGAAGGAACGCACGCCACCCGAACTTCTAGGTCGTCCGGCAGCGCTTCATTCGTCCTTTCGGACGATGGAAGCATTCCTGAAAGCGTCGGTTTGAACTGCCGATCCGAAGAAGGCGTGCTCGGGAAGGCCTGCACACTCTTTGACGCGACTAAGCTGGAACCTGTTGATCGGTTCGCGCGGGAACAGTATCCATTTTGTCGACAAGGAGAAGAGCATGACCAAGAAAGAAAAGGCTGGTGTTCCCGAACGCAAGCGCGGCTCGGGCGTGAAGGTGGTCTACGACCTTTTGCGCGACGAGATTCTCGACCTGGTGCTGCCGCCGGGCAGCCCGATCGACGAGGTGCAGCTGGCCGAGCGTTTCAAGATGTCGCGCACGCCCATCCGCGAGGCGCTGGTGCGGCTGGCCGGTGAGGGTCTGATCGATACGCTGCCCAACCGCTCGACCATGGTGTCGAACATCGACTTCCTCAACATGCACACCTATTTCGACGCGCTGGTGCTGATGTACCGAGTAACGACTCGTCTCGCCGCGCAGCATCACCGCGCCGAAGACCTGAAGATCATCCGCGCCCATCAGGCCGAGTTCGCAGCCGCCGTTCAGGCCCAGGACGCTTTGGCGATGATCGCCACCAACGCGGCGCTGCACCAAGCGATCTCGGAGGCCGGGCGCAACCCGTACTTCACCAGCCTGTTCAACCGGCTGCTCGACGAGGGGCGGCGCATCCTGAGGCTCTATTACCAGTCCTATGAAGACCGGCTGCCGCAGCGTTTCGTCGACGAGCACGAGGACATGATCGCCGTCATCGCCGCCCGCGACGTCGACGCCGCCGACCGGCTGGCCAAGGCGCATGCCGAGCAGATCGTGCACCAGATCCAGAAGCTTTTCACCCGCGACCAGAGGCTTGAAGTGGCATTGTGAGATCGTTGTCGATTTCTTGTCGACAAATAAAATGCAAAGCGTATAATCGGTGGCGAGGGCACTGATACGTCGCCGTTTGGCGTGGCGATCGTGCCGATGACAGGCCCCAAGAGGAGTTTGAGATGAAGGCCAAGATTTTTTCCGGCGTAATTCCCGCACTGATGACCCCCTGCAAGGAGGATCGCACCCCCGACTTCGACGCGCTCGTCCGCAAGGGCAAGGAGCTGATCGCGCAGGGCATGTCGGCCGTCGTCTATTGCGGCTCGATGGGCGACTGGCCGCTGCTCACCGACGAGCAGCGTATGGAAGGCGTGGAACGCCTGGTGAAGGCGGGCGTGCCCGTCATCGTCGGCACCGGCGGCATCAATAGCGCCTCGGCGGTGGCCCATGCCGCGCACGCCCAGAAGGTCGGCGCCCACGGCTTGATGGTGATCCCGCGCGTGCTGTCGCGTGGTTCTTCGATCACCGCCCAGAAGGCGCATTTCAAGGCGATCCTGTCGGCTGCCCCCGATCTGCCGGCCGTCATCTACAACAGCCCCTACTACGGCTTCGCCACCCGCGCCGACCTGTTCTTCGCGCTGCGCGCCGAGCACAAGAACCTGGTCGGCTTCAAGGAATTCGGCGGACCGGCCGACATGCGCTATGCGGCCGAGAACATCACCAGCCGCGACGACGGCGTCTCGCTGATGATCGGCGTCGACACCGCCGTCTTCCATGGCTTCGTCAACTGCGGCGCGACGGGCGCCATCACCGGCATCGGCAACGTGCTGCCGAAGGAAGTGATCCACCTCTGCAACCTGTCGCAGGCCGCTGCCGCCGGCGACGTCGACGCCCGCCAGCGCGCGCTGGAGCTCGAGCAGGCACTGGCCGTGCTGTCGTCCTTCGACGAAGGTCCCGACCTCGTCCTCTACTTCAAGCACATGATGGTGATGAAGGGCGACAAGGAGTACACGCTCCACTTCAACGAGACCGACGCCCTGACCGAGAGCCAGCGCGGCTATTGCGAGGCGCAGTTCAAGCTGTTCAACAGCTGGTACGCCGAGTGGAGCAAGCTCCCCGGCGCGGTCGAGAAGTACAAGGACTGATCCAGTCCTGACCTGAATGCAGAA
Source organism: Aminobacter sp. BE322 (assembly GCF_050433525.1). Lineage (NCBI taxonomy): Bacteria > Pseudomonadati > Pseudomonadota > Alphaproteobacteria > Hyphomicrobiales > Phyllobacteriaceae > Aminobacter > Aminobacter sp. BE322. The sequence continues at coordinate 24,500 of NZ_JBNPXB010000019.1, forward strand.
AGGCCCTCCCGAGCGATCGGGAGGGCCTTTTTCGTTTGGGCTGAGGGGTGAAGGTCGAGGTGCGCCCGTCGACCCCCACTCCGCCTCGCTTCGCGAGGCACCTCTCCCCCGATCGACGGGGGAGAGGAAGGGCGTCGAGCCTGTGGCGGCTATGGAAATGCACACAGGAGTACCCCAATCCTTAGCCCCTCCCTACGAGGGCAGGGAGCGGGTCGGATGCGCGGCAACGAACCATCCCGCCCATCGGCGGGGGGGCCAAGATAGCCTGTGGAGCGGTAACGTAAGGCGCAGAGCGCGCGGCCGGCCTTCCTCTCCCCCGTCGACCGGGGGAGAGGTGGTTTGCGCAGCAAACCGGAGTGGGGGTCGACCCTGCTCCTCTCAGGAAACTGCGTCGAGGCCCAGCTCGAGAAGCCGGTCGAGCTGCTCCATCTCGGCGGCGTTGAGCACGATGCCTTCTGCCTCTGATTTGGCGCGGGCGACGTAGCGGCGCTGCGACGGCAGGCGGGCACCCTGGCCCGCAATGGCCTCGAACAGCGTTTCGGCGCGGGCGAACGGGTCGCCGGGGCGGCCGGCGGCGAAAGCCTTGGGCGAGAAGGCGAGGATGAGCTCGCCATGCGGCGGGGCCAGCGTCGTGGTGCCGAGATAGTCGAGCACCTCGGGGCTGGTGAGGTCGCCGATCATGATGCCGGCGAGCAGCTCGATCATGGTGCCGATGGCCGAGCCCTTGTGGCCGCCGAAGGGCAGCATGGCGCCGGCGAGGGCTGCCACAGGATCTGTGGTCGGGTTGCCTTCGGCATCGATGGCCCAGCCCTCGGGCAAAGGCTTGCCGGCACGGCGGTGCAGCTCGATCTCGCCGCGCGCCGCAACAGAAGTGGCGAAGTCGAAGACGTAGGGCGGCTTGCCTTCGCGCGGCCAGCCGAAGGCGAAGGGGTTGGTGCCGAGCAACGGCTTGTTGCCGCCAGATGGCGCCACAGACGCATAGCTCGGGCACATGACGAGACCCGCGAGCCCCTGTGCGGTGATCGCCTCGACCTCCGGCCAGAGGGCGGAGAAATGGGTGCAGTCGTTGATGACGAGTGCGGCGAGGCCGAAGGTACGGGCGCGTTCGACGAGCGCCGGCAGGCCGAGCTCGAAGGCAGGGTTGGCGAAGCCGCTCCTGGCGTTGACCCTGACGATGGCCGAGCCCTCCTGCTCCACGAGCTCCGGCTCGGCGTCGGGCCTGACCTTGCCGGCCTTGACCGTGCGCAGCGTACCTTCGATGCGGTAGATGCCGTGCGATTTGCAGGCATCGCGCTCGCCGGCGACGATCACCCGAGCCAGCGCGCCCGACTGGACGGCATTCAGCCCTGCCTTGCGGAAAATCGCCTCGACGCGCTCGTGCAGCGCGCTGATCGGCAGGGCTGTGGTCTCACTCATCTTGTCTCTCTCATCCATGGCGTTGCCCGACGGGCGGGCGATGCGGTTGAATTTTTGCATACATAGAGTATACAAATATTCGACAAGTGCAATTCGACTGTGCGCCGCTCGCCCGGAGCGGCGCACAGTCACCAAGAAAGGAACGTCGCATGGCCTTCACCCCCAAAGGAAAACACCTCGTCGCGGGCGAATGGCTCGACGGCGCCGGCACCTTCGCCAGCACGCCGGCGCATGGTCCGGTGCATCAGTTCGCCACTGGCACGGTGGAGTTGGTCAACCGCGCCTGCGCGGCGGCCGAGGACGCGTTCTGGAGCTACGGCTATTCGACGCGCGCCGAGCGCGCGGCGTTCCTGCGTGCCATCGCCGACGAGGTCGAGGCCCGGGCCGCCGAGATCACCGAGATCGGCAGCCAGGAAACCGGCCTGCCGGAAGCGCGCCTGCAGGGCGAGCGCGGCCGCACCACCGGCCAGTTGCGCCTGTTCGCCGACCATATCGAGAAGGGCGACTATCTCGACCGCCGTCTCGACGCGGCCCTTCCCGAGCGCCAGCCGGCGCCGCGCCCGGAAATTCGTCTGATCCAGCGGCCGGTCGGCCCGGTCGCCGTGTTCGGCGCCTCGAACTTCCCGCTCGCGTTTTCGACCGCCGGTGGTGACACGGCGGCGGCGCTTGCCGCCGGCTGCCCGGTGGTGGTGAAGGGCCATTCGGCCCATCCCGGCACCGGCGAGATCGTCGCCCAGGCGATCGCGGCGGCAATTGCCAGGACCGGCGTCCATCCGGGCGTGTTCTCGCTGATCCAGGGCGGCAGCCGCGAGGTCGGCCACGCGCTGGTGCAACATCCGCTGATCAAGGCCGTGGGCTTCACCGGCTCGCTCGCCGGCGGCCGCGCGCTGTTCGATCTTTGCGCGCAGCGTCCGGAGCCGATCCCGTTCTTCGGCGAGCTCGGTTCGGTCAATCCGATGATGATGCTGCCGGAGGCGCTCGAGGCGCGCGCTGAGGCGCTGGGCCAGGGCTGGGCAGGATCGCTGACCATGGGCGCCGGCCAGTTCTGCACCAATCCCGGCATCGCCGTGGTGATCGACGGCACTGATGCCGACCGCTTCGTCCGTGCCGCGACCGAGGCTCTGGCCAAGGTCGGCCCGCAAACCATGCTGACCGACGGCATCGCCAAGGCCTATCATGACGGCACGTCGCGCTTTGCCACGCGCAACACGGTGAAGCCGCTGCTGACTACGGAATCCTCGGGCCGTAGCGCAACCCCGAACCTGTTCGAGACGACGGGCGCGCAGTTCGTTTCCGACCATCTGCTCGGCGAAGAGGTGTTCGGGCCGCTCGGCCTCGTTGTCCGGGTCGGCTCGATCGACGAGATGGAGCACATCGCGCGCGGCTTCGACGGCCAGCTGACCGCGACCATCCACATGGACGCAGGCGACCTAGAGGCTGCCCGCCGCCTGCGCCCGGTGCTCGAGCGCAAAGCCGGCCGCGTGCTGGTCAACGGCTTCCCGACCGGCGTCGAGGTGGTCGATTCCATGGTCCATGGCGGGCCTTATCCGGCCTCGACCAATTTCGGCGCCACCAGCGTAGGCACCATGTCTATCCGCCGCTTCCTGCGGCCGGTGTCCTACCAGAACATGCCGGAAGGCCTGCTGCCCGAGGACTTCCAGGGCTGATCGGAATTGCACGCCTGGACCGGGCCTTCCCTTGCGGGAGGCCCGGTCCAGGCGGCGTCGGAAGCCGACATACCATATACTTTTTGTATACGACTTGTATTTTTGAATTGATTTACGCTCCTCGACGGGGAATAGTGCGCCGCCGTCAACCGACAGACCTACTCAGGGAGAGAGTGTGACAATGAAGATTTCGGTTCTCGCCTTCGGCCTCATGGCCGCCACCGCACTGACCGGCCAGGCTCACGCCGACAAGCTGGACGACATCATCGCCTCCGGCACGCTGCGCTGTGCCGTCGTGCTCGACTTCCCGCCGATGGGCTCACGTGATGCAAGCAACAACCCGATCGGCTTCGACGTCGACTACTGCAACGACCTGGCCAAGGCGCTCGGCGTCACCGCCGAGATCGTCGAGACGCCGTTCCCCGAGCGCATCCCCGCGCTGATGTCGGGCCGCGTCGATGTCGGCGTCGCCTCGACCTCCGACACGCTGGAGCGCGCCAAGACCGTCGGCATGACGGTTCCCTACTTCGCCTTCGAGATGGCCGTCACCGCCAACGACAAGACCGGCATCAAGTCGTTCGAGGACATGAAGGGCAAGGTCGTGGGCGCCACCGCCGGCACCTACGAGGCCATCGCGCTCGAAAAGCAGGTCAAGGAATGGGGTGCGGGCGAGTTCCGTCCCTACCAGACGCAGGCCGACGTGTTTTTGGCACTGAGCCAGGGCCAGCTCGACGCCACCGTCTCGACCTCGACCGTCGCCCAGGCCAACGTGAAGACCGGCAAGTTCCCCGGCGTCTCGGTGGTCGGCAAGGCGCCGTTCGACATCGACTACGTCGCGCTGTTCACCAACCGCGAGGAATACGGCCTCATCAACTACCTCAACCTGTTCATCAACCAGCAGGTCCGCACCGGCCGTTACAAGGAACTCTACGAGAAGTGGGTTGGCGGCGAGCTGCCGGCCCTGTCGGTGAACGGCGTCTACCGCTGATCTGACCGTTTCTTGGCGGCGCGAGGCTCAACCTCGCGCCGTTGATCCTTTCCGAAAGGCGAGACGGCAATGTTCAACTACACCTTCCAATGGAACCAGGCGCTCAAGGCCCTGCCGCTGATGCTCGACGGCGCGCTGGTCACGCTGCAGATCGCGGTGCTGTCGATGGTCATCGGCATGGCTCTTGCGATCGCGCTCACGCTGTTCCGGCTGTCCGGCAACCGCCTGCTCGGCGGCTTCGCCACCGCATGGGTCGAGGTGGCGCGTAACACGCCTGCGCTATTCCAGATTTACATGGCCCATTTCGGCCTCGGCAATTTCGGCATCTACCTGAGCCCGTTCACGGCTCTCTTGGTCGGTATCGCCTTTAACAATGCCGGCTATCTGGCCGAGAATTTCCGCGGGGCGCTGAAGGCCATCCCCGAGACCCAGGCACGCGCCGGGCGCTCGCTGGGCATGACCTCGCTGCAGGCCTTCCGGCTGATCGTGATGCCGCAGATGCTGCGCGTCGCCTTCCTGCCGGCCACCAATCAGATGGTCTGGGCGATCCTGATGACCTCGCTTGGCGTCACCGTCGGCATGAACACCGATCTCGCCGGGGTCACGCAGGAGCTCAACGCCCGCTCGTTCCGCACCTTCGAGTTCTTCGCCATCGCCGCGGTGATCTACTACGTCATCGCCAAGGTGGTGACGCTGGGCGCCCGCTTCTTCGCCGCGCGCATGTTCCGCTATTGAGAGAGGTGAGAGATGTTCAACACTGCCCTCTCATGGGGTGACCTGGCCTTCCTCGCGCAGGGCGCGGGGATGACGCTTGCCGTCACCGCCGTTTCCGTCGCCGCCGGCACCGTTCTCGGCATCCTGTTCGGTGTCATCCGCTTCCAGTTCGGCCCCTACTGGGCCGCGCCACTCACCTTCCTGCTCGACGTGTTCCGCTCGGTGCCACTGCTGATCCAGCTGGTTCTGGGCAATGCCCTGCAGGCCATCATGAAGCTGGGCTGGGCCCCTTTCACGACGTCCTGCGTGGTGCTGTCGCTCTACACGGCCGCCTACTGCACCGAGATCGTGCGCGGCGGCATCGACTCGGTGCCGACCAACACGCGCCGCGCCGCCCGCTCGCTCGGCATGAGCTGGTTTCAGGACATGCGCTACATCGTGTCGCCGCTCGCCATCCGCGTATCGCTGCCTTCGTGGATCGGGCTGACCCTCGGCGTGATGAAGGACTCGGCACTCGTGCTCTGGCTCGGTCTGATCGAGCTCCTGCGCGCCTCGCAGATCCTCGTCACCCGCCTGCAGGAGCCGCTCTTCATCCTGCTGATCTGCGGCGCCATCTACTTCATCATCAGCCTTCCCATCGCCCGACTTGGCGGGTATCTCGAGAAACGGTGGTCCCCCAATGATTGAGATCGAAAACGTTCGCAAATCCTTCGGCCAGCTGGAGGTCCTCAAGGGCATCGACCTCACCGTCCAGAAGGGCGAGGTCGTCACCATCATCGGCGGATCGGGCTCGGGCAAGTCGACGCTGCTCACCTGCATCAACGGCCTGGAGTCGATCGCGGCCGGCCGCGTGGTGATCGACGGCACCGATGTTCATGCCAAGGGCACCGACCTCAACAAGCTGCGCCAGAAGGTGGGCATCGTCTTTCAGCAGTGGAATGCCTTCCCGCATCTGACCGTGCTGGAGAACGTCATGCTGGCGCCCCGCAAGGTGCTCGGTCTCTCCAAGGAAAAGGCCGAGGAGATTGCGGTGAAGCAGCTGACCCATGTCGGCCTCGCCGAGAAGCTTTCGGTCTATCCGAACCGCATGTCGGGCGGCCAGCAGCAGCGCATGGCGATTGCCCGTGCGCTCGCCATGTCGCCCACCTACATGCTGTTCGACGAGGTGACCTCGGCGCTCGACCCGATGCTGGTGGGCGAGGTTCTGGACACGCTGCGCATGCTCGCCTCCGAAGGCATGACGATGATATGCGTGACGCACGAGATGAAGTTCGCGCGCGAGGTCTCCGACCGCGTCGCCTTCTTCCACCAGGGCGTGATGGCCGAGATCGCGCCGCCGGAACAGCTGTTCGACGCGCCCCAGCACGCCGAGACCAAGAAGTTCCTGGCCGCAACGCATTGAGGGCATGATGGAAGAGCAGGCCGACGTCATCGTCATCGGAGCAGGAGTTGTCGGGCTCTCGGCGGCGATTGCCGCGCAGGCACGCGGCCTGAAGGTCATGGTGCTGGATCGCGAGGGGCCGGCAGCCGGCGCCTCGGCCGGCAATGCCGGGGCCTTTGCCTTCACCGACATCCTGCCGCTGGCGTCGCCCGGTATCCTCAAGAAGGCGCCGAAATGGCTGCTCGACCCGCTCGGGCCGCTGTCGGTGCCGCCGGCCTACGCCATGCAGATCGCGCCGTGGATGTTCCGCTTCTGGCGGGCCTGCTCGCCGAAGCGCGTCGCCCACTCGACCACCGCCCAGACGGCGCTGATGGACCTGTCCAAGGCCGAGCTCGAACTCTTCCTGCACCAGACCGGCACGGCGCCGATGCTGCGCAAGGAGGGCAACCTGCAGGTCTATGAGGGCGAGGCCGAACTGAAGGCCTCGTTGCCGGGCTGGCAGGCAAGGGAACAGCACGGCATCGAGTTCCATCATCTCAATGCGGCCGAGATGGCCGAGATCCAGCCGGGTCTTGCCCAGCGCTTCACCCATGGCACGTTCACGCCTGGCTGGTTCTCGATCTCGGACCCCAGGCTCTACACACTCGAGCTGGCCGAGCATTTCCGCAACTCGGGCGGCACGATCGAGCGCGCCGAGGTGACCGCACTTCGACCGGTCGGTGACGGTGTCGAGATCGTGACGGCGGACGGCAGCGTCCGCCGCGCCGGCAAGGTCGTGCTGTCGGCCGGTGCCTTCTCGCACCGGATCGCCAAGACGCTCGGCGAGAACATCCCGCTCGAGACCGAGCGCGGCTACAACACCACGCTGCCATCCGACGCCTTCGACCTGCGCACGCAAGTGACCTTCGGCGGCCACGGTTTCGTCGTCACGCGGCTTTCGACCGGCATCCGCGTCGGCGGTGCGGTCGAACTCGGCGGGCTGAAGCTTGCGCCGAATTTCCGCCGTTCCGAATCCATGCTGAAGAGGGCGCAGGCCTTCCTGCCCGGCCTCAAGTCCGGCGGCGGCGTGCAGTGGATGGGCTTCCGCCCGTCGCTGCCCGACAGCCTGCCGGCCATCGGCACCGCGCGCGCCAGCCAGCGCGTCGTCTACGCATTCGGCCACGGCCATCTCGGCCTGACCCAATCGGCGGGCACTGCCCGGATCGTCGCCGATCTCCTGACCGGCAAGACGCCCGCCATCGACATCGCATCCTTCTCGCCTCAAAGATTCTGACAGGGGTCTCGACCATGGCCAACCATACCTTCTCGTGCATCGACGGACACACGTGCGGCAATCCCGTCCGCCTCGTCTCGGGCGGCGGTCCGCGCCTCGAGGGCGCCAACATGCTGGAAAAGCGCGCGCATTTCCTGCGCGAGTTCGACTGGATCCGCACCGGCCTGATGTATGAGCCGCGCGGCCACGATATGATGTCGGGCTCGATCCTCTATCCGCCGACGCGGCCCGACTGCGACGTCGCCGTGCTGTTCATCGAGACCTCGGGCTGCCTGCCGATGTGCGGCCACGGCACCATCGGCACCATCACCATGGCGATCGAGAACGGCCTGATCACCCCGCGCGAGCCGGGCAAGCTGTCGATCGACGCGCCGGCCGGCAAGGTCGACATCACCTACCGCCAGGAGGGCCGCTTCGTCGAGGAAGTGCGCCTCACCAACGTTCCGGGTTTCCTCTATGCCGAGGGCCTGACCGCCGAGGTCGAGGGCCTGGGCGAGATCGTCGTCGACGTCGCCTATGGCGGTAATTTCTACGCCATCGTCGAGCCGCAGAAGAATTTCCGCGACATGGCCGACCATACCGCCGGCGAGCTGGTGGGATGGAGCCCGAAGCTGCGCGCCGCCCTCAACGCCAAGTACGAGTTCGTCCACCCCGAGCACCCGGCGATCCAGGGCCTCAGCCACATCCAGTGGACCGGCAAGCCGACGGTCGAGGGCGCGCATGCCCGCAACGCGGTGTTCTACGGCGAAAAGGCCATCGACCGCTCGCCCTGCGGCACCGGCACGTCGGCGCGCATGGCGCAACTCGCCGCCAAGGGCAAGCTGAAGGTCGGCGACGAATTCTGGCATGAATCGATCATCGGTTCGATCTTCAAGGGCCGGGTCGAGGCAGCCGCCAAGGTGGCCGGTCGCGATGCGATCATCCCGTCCATCGCCGGCTGGGCCCGCCAGACCGGCATCAACACCATCTTCATCGACGACCGCGATCCCTTCGCGCACGGCTTTGTCGTGAAATGAGCAGACAACTGCCTGCGCGCAGCATTCTCGGCGGCACGGCCAGCGGGCCGGTCATCGCCTCCGGCGAGGCGCTGAGCTTCTGGGGCGGGGTCAACCCCGCCACCGGCAGCGTCATCGACGTACACCACCTGCTGCACGGGACGTGCCTCACCGGCAGCATCCTGATGATGGCGTCGAGCCGCGGCTCCTGCACCGGTTCGGGCGTGCTGCTCGACCTGGTCCTGACCGGCCGCGCGCCCGCGGCGCTCGTGTTCTCCGAGGCCGAGGACGTGCTGACGCTGGGCGCGCTGATTGCTTCCGAGCTGTTCGGCAAGCCGCTACCCGTGTTGCGCCTGGCGCCGGAGGCCTATGAGGCGCTGTCGCGGGCCAAGTCCGCACGCATCACCGACACGACGATCGAGGCAGACGGCCTAGTGCTGCCGATCAGCCCTCCCGCGACCTCGGAGCTTGAACTCACCGAGGCCGATCGCGCCATGCTCGACGGCCGCGACGGCGTGGCCGTACAGCAGGCGATGCGCATCATCGTGGCCATGGCCGCCCAGCAGGGCGCGCGCGGGCTGGTCGACGTCACTCAGGCCCATATCGACGGCTGCATCTATGCGAGTCCCGCCAACCTGACCTTCGCCGAGAAGATGGCAGACATGGGCGCACGTGTCCGCGTGCCCTCGACGATGAATGCCATCTCCGTCGACCGCGCCAACTGGCAGGCACAGGGCGTTGCGCATGATTTCGGCGATCCGGCGGCGCGCCTTGCCGACGCCTATGTGCGCATGGGCTGCAAGCCGACCTTCACCTGCTCGCCCTATCTGCTCGACAGCGCGCCGGGCAAGGGCGAGTCCATCGCCTGGGCCGAATCCAACGCCGTCGTCTTCGCCAATACCGTGCTTGGCGCCCGCACGGCGAAGCATCCCGATTTCCTCGACCTCTGCATCGCGGTGACCGGCCGTGCGCCGCTGTCGGGCGTCTATCTCGACATCCACCGCAAGGCGCGCCGCGTCATCGACGTCGAACCGCCCGCAGCCGTGGACGACGCCTTCTGGCCGCTGGTCGGCTATCTCGCCGGCAAGGCAGCACCCGACCGCATCCCGCTGCTGCGCGGGTTGGCCGCGGGCAAGCCATCGCGCGACGACCTCAAGGCGCTGTGCGCGGCCTTCGGCACGACCTCTGCCGCACCGATGCTGCATATCGAGGGCGTGACATCGGAGGCCGAGGGCGCCGCCGCCGATGATGCGGATCGCGTGGCGATCACGCGGACCGACACGCTCACCGCGTGGCAGACGCTGAATGCCGGCCCGGAAGAGGTGGAGTTGGTCGCCATCGGCAGCCCGCACGCCTCGCTCGACGAATGCCGGGCCCTGGCCGAGGTTCTCGCCGGCCGTAGCCGCAAGCCCGATGTCGCCGTCATCGTCACCGCAGGCAACCAGGTGATCTCGGACGCCCGCGCCGACGGCACGCTGGCGAAGCTCGAGGCCAGCGGCGTGCAGGTCCTGCCCGATCTCTGCTGGTGCTCGATCTCGGAGCCGTTGTTTCCGACGCGGACGCGCGCGGTGATGACCAATTCCGGCAAATACGCCCATTACGGTCCCGGCCTGTCGGGCCGCGCGGTCCGCTTCGGCAATCTCGCCGATTGCGTTGCTGCCGCTCTCACCGGCCGCGTGCCCGAGCGCCTGCCGGACTGGCTTTCCTAGAGGTTTTTCGCGCAGTTTCCCGATGGACCGCATCCGTCGGCAATTGCCCTGAGGAGGTAACATGCGCAGCACGAAAACCATCCACGTGATCTCGGCCCACGCCGAAGGCGAGGTCGGCGACGTCATCGTCGGCGGCGTCACGCCGCCGCCCGGCGACACGATCTGGGAGCAGAGCCGTTGGATCGCCCGCGACAACACGCTGCGCAACTTCGTACTCAACGAGCCGCGCGGCGGCGTCTTCCGGCACGTCAACCTGCTGGTGCCGCCGAAGCACCCGGAGGCGGATGCCGCCTTCATAATCATGGAACCCGAGGACACCCCGCCGATGTCGGGCTCGAATTCGATCTGCGTGTCGACGGTGCTGCTCGACAGCGGCATCCTGCCGATGCAGGAGCCGGTGACCGAGATCACGCTCGAGGCCCCCGGCGGGCTGGTCCGCGTGCGTGCCGACTGCCGCAACGGCAAGGCCGAGCGCATCTATGTGCGCAACCTGCCTAGCTTCGCCGAGAGGCTCGACGCCAAGCTCGAGGTCGAGGGGTTGGGCACGCTCAACGTCGACACCGCCTATGGCGGCGACAGCTTCGTCATCGTCGACGCCGCAGCCCTGGGCTTCGGCCTCAAGGCGGACGAGGCGCACGATATCGCCAGGCTCGGCGTGAAGATCACCAATGCGGCTAACGCCGCGCTCGGCTTCCATCACCCCGAAAACCCCGACTGGAAGCATTTTTCCTTCTGCCTGTTCGCCGGCCCGGTCGAGCGTACGGCCGAAGGTCTTCGCGCGGGTGCCGCGGTGGCGATCCAGCCTGGCAAGGTCGACCGCTCGCCGACGGGTACGGCGCTTTCGGCCCGCATGGCGGTGCTGCATGCCCGCGGGCAGATGGGGCTGGAGGACAGCCTGACCGCTGTCTCCGTGATCGGCTCGACCTTCTCGGGCCGCATTGTCGGAACGACCCAAGTCGGCGGACGCCCGGCAATCCTGCCCGAGATTTCCGGGCGCGCCTGGATCACCGGCACCCACCAGCACATGCTCGACCCGTCCGACCCCTGGCCGGAAGGCTATCGCCTCACGGATACCTGGGGCGCCCGCTGATGTCGCGCCAGCCGCTGGTCTAGACATCCGCAACGAGTTCTGCAGTCGGCATCACTGTGCTTGTCGACTCAGGCTGGCGATCGGTTCCGTCTATGCCTGCGGAAACCGACAGCGCGGTGACCGGTCGCGGCTGCTCTTGTCCATCGACGACAACCTTGTCGACGAGTTCGCTCGCAAACGAAATGAGACCGCGAACGCGGCCTGCTTCATGCAGGGGCTCGGGATAGTGCCAGACAAGATCGGGATAGAGCCTGCCTTTCAGCTCGACGTTGTAGTAGTTCGCCAAGCCTTTGTAGGGGCAGCGGCTGACCGTTGCGCTCGGCTGCAGGATGCCGGACAGCACATCCTCGATAGGCAGGTAGTAGCGTGTCGGCAGCCCCGTCTCGAACAGGAGGTGCGCTCGACGCGTCTCTGCAACCATGCCGCCCCCGAGATAGATCTGGACGTGCCGGCTTGACGGCAGGATATCGACGCGGCGAAACGGATCGCGGGGATGGACGAATATCTCTTCGTCCTCCTCGAGCCAGCGATCCGCCTTCGGCCAGTCGAAGCTAGCGTAACCGGAGAGATCCGGGCACCCTGCCACCGCCCCGTCGTAGCGCCACATCAGGTTTTCGATCCTGCCAGCCGGTGTCTGAAGTGAATAGTAGGTTGCGGTTCCCTTGAAAGGATCACCAGCAAGCTGGCCACTTTCGACCATCAGATCGGTGCGTATGTCTTCGATCGGGAAATAGTAGACGGGCAGGTGGTCCGATTCGTAGAGAAGCACGCCGCGGACCGTGTCGGCGATCACGGCGCCTCCAGCCTCCACGCGTAGGCGCTTTTGAACCGCTATGGGAAACAGCACGTATCCCGGCTCGAATTCGAACTGAACGACACTGTCGAGCGGCGGAATATGCGGGCCGCGGCCCCTGAGATGTTGCTGGCGCATCCTTCGGTCTCCTTGCACTTAGAACGGGGCCCGAGAGCCCCGTGAAGAATTTCGCGGCGCGTGATCGGACGACCCTGGATTGCCTGGTCCGACGCGACGCCGTCGGACCGCATGATCCTTCCAGACGAAGGCTACTTCTTCCGAAATAGCGGCATCGCCTACCACTATCCTCAGCGCAGAGGTGGGAGGCTGCGACAAGGAGACTTCCGGCGTCGTGGCAACGGCCCCTCTGCAGCTCCCGCAAGGTGCGGCGGTCCGGGGACATCCCGGACCGGCTGTGATATCATCGCGCGGAGCTTGGAGCCCGGCGGATCGAGGTGTCCGCGCGGCTTGAAAGCGTCAGGTGCCTAGCCGGGGCAGGAAAATCGGCTGTGGCACGTGTTGTCGCCTCATGGTGCCGCCGAATGGAGCTTTTCCTCGCGCTGGGCCTCATCGTCCTCAAGGTCGCATTCCTGATCGCGGCGCTGCTTTTGCTGCCGCTGCCCCTGACTTGGCTCGAACGCAAGATCGCAGGGCACATGCAGCAGCGGATGGGGCCGATGCGGGTGGGCTGGCACGGCCTGCTGCAGCCGCTCGCGGACGGCATCAAGCTGCTGGCGAAGGAAGACCACATCCCTTCGGACGCCGACCGGCTGCTGTTCAAGCTGGCGCCGATCCTCGCCCTTGCCCCGCCATTCGTGGTGTTCGTCGCAATTCCCTTCGGCGAAAGCGTTTCGGTGCTCGGCACCGAGATCACGCTCTATGCCTCGAACATGAACGTGGCGCTGCTCTTCGTCCTGGCGGTAATCGGCATCGAGGTCTACGGCGTCATCTTCGGCGGCTGGGCCGCAAACAGCAAATACGCCGTGCTCGGCAGCCTCAGGACCTGTGCCCAGATGATCAGCTACGAGATTCCCATGGGCTTCGCGGTCATCGGCGTCGTCATGTTGGCGCAGTCGATGAGCCTGCTGGACATCGTGCGCGCCCAGGCCGATGTCTGGAACATCGTCTACCAGCCGATCGGCTTCTTCGTGTTCTTCGTGGCGGGCATGGCCGAGGCCCAGCGCATCCCCTTCGACCTGGCGGAGGCGGAAGGCGATCTGGGTGCCGGCTTCCACACCGAATACAGCGGCATCCGCTTCGCGTTCTTCATGGTCAGCGAATACGCCATCATGCTGCTGATCTCGGTGCTCACGGTGGTGCTGTTCTTCGGCGGCTGGAACGGCGTGCTGATCCCGCTGCCGCCGCTGCTCTGGTTCCTGATCAAGGTAGCGTTCTTCGTCTACCTGTTCATCTGGCTGCGTTTCACCTTGCCGCGCTATCGCTACGATCAGTTGATGGCAATCGGCTGGAAAGTCTTGCTTCCACTCTCGCTGGCGAACATAATCGTGACTGGTGTTGCCTTTCTTTAGGGCCATGGTGTTCCATGGCGAGACGGCGATGTCGCGTGTGGCAGACAGTAGCGGAAAATGGATCGGCTGGACGTACTTCGCCGATCTAGGCAAAGCGCTGGCACTTACGCTCAGCTACATGTTCTCCAGATCCGTGACCATGCAGTATCCGGACAAGGAGAAGTGGCTGCCCTACCCGCGGTATCGCGGGCATCACTTCCTGAAGCGCGACGACGAGGGCGAAATCAAGTGCGTGGCCTGCGAACTCTGCGCGCGGATCTGCCCCTGTTATTGCATCGAGGTTGTCCCTTACGAGGATGACAAGGGCAACCGGCGCCCCGCGAAATTCGAGATCGACATGAGCCGCTGCCTGTTCTGCGGGTTGTGCGAGGACGCCTGCCCGGCGGACGCGATCGCGCTCGGCCAAGAATACGAATTCTCGAGCTTTTCCTCGCGCGACCTGGTGGTTGGGCGCGACGATCTGCTCGCGAAGCCAGGCAAGGCGGCGACAGGCGGCGCCGTAGTCGCGGCGCAGCTCCGGACGGCCGGGCAGGATGTGCGCGTCGAGGCCAGCGAGCACCAGGGCTACAACTGGTGGCGCAATATCCGACGGAGGTGAAGGCGTCCAAGCTGCCGTGCCGGAGCCACAGACGGGAGGTTCAGATGTTGATCTGCGAGATATTGAAGACGAAGGCCCCCGGGGTCATTTCGGTTGCCCCGGAGATGACGATCGTGGAGGTGCTGCGGCTGTTCCGCGACAGCAACATCGGCTTTGTCGTCGTCAACCGCTCTCCCGGGGAATATCTCGGCACCCTCTCCGAGCGGGACTGCTGCAATGCCGTGGCCGAATACGGAGGCGCCGCGCCGACGATGGCGGTCGCCGACATCATGAACCGCCGTGTGGCGACCTGTTCCACACGTGACGGCCTCCCCCTGGTGATGGCGATCATGACCAAGCGGCGGACGCGTCACGTGCTGGTTCTCGACGGCAAGACCGTCGTCGGCGTGGTCAGCATCGGCGACGTGGTCAAGCACCGGCTCGACGAATCCCTGCGCAACGAGCAGGCGCTGCACGACTACATCGCCGGCACCGGCTATCATTGATGCGCATCCGCGGCGGCGGCGTTCGCGCCTGAGTTCGTCCGGAGTCAACCGCCCAATTCCAAGGGTTGCGTCCCGGATGCAGGCACGCCGGCGACAGCGATTGCAGGATGCGCCAGCTCGACTTCGACCGGGCACGGATATTCGCCTCGCCTCATCAGGGCGTTGAGACGCAACGCGCCGTAGTTCTCCGGCACGAAGACCAACCCCTCGGGGAAATGCCGGTTGAGCCTGAGCTTGGCCGACAGTTCGCCCCGAGCCGACCGCACCACAACGAGTTCGCCTTCGGTCAAGCCAAGCCGCGCGGCATCCAGCGGGCTCATTTCGACATATGGCTCATCGGCAATCGTGTTCAGTATCTCCGAGCGTTCCGAGAGATAACCGTTGTGGAACCGGCCGTTGCCGGTGATCAGCATGAGCGCGTCATAGGCCCTGGGTGCGGGCGCTGCAGCTGCATCGCCAGCTTCCAGCGGCACCGGAATTGCCCTGGTGAGTGCGCCATCCGGGCCCAGCGCTTCCCGCGTCAATCCCTGGTAGGCGGGAACGAGCCGTGCGATCTCGTCGAAGATCTCGTGCTGCACCGACGGACGCAGGACCTCGTCGCGAAGTGCGACGACAAGATCGAATATCGCCAGGTTGTCGCGTGCCTCAAAGGGAGGCTCGCGGAATCTGGACACCTTCTGAACCCGGCCTTCATTATTGGTGAAGGTACCGGACTCCTCACCGTAGCCCGAGGCGGGCAACACGACGTCGGCAAGGGCAGACGTCTCCGTGAGGTAGGCGTCCTGCACGATCAGAAGATCGGCCGCGCCGAGCGCACGGCGCACGAGCCCTCGGTCGGGGAATGACGCCAGCGGATCGCTTCCCACGACATAGAGTGCACCCATCCGGCCCTGTTCGCACAGATCCAGCATGGCGCCGAAATCCGCCCCCGGCGCTGCCGGGATTTGCGCGCCCCATGCCTGTTCGAGGTCTTTACGCGCCGCATCGTCGGCGGCCGCCCGCCAGCCGGGCAGCGCCGCCGGCAATGCCCCCATGTCCCAGGCACCCAGCTGGTTGGCACGGTCGAAGAGAAACTGCATCGCCGGATCCTTGCCCAGCGCCTGAAGCAGCTGCAGGAGGCGATCCAGCTGCTGCAGCGTCGCGCGCTGTTCCGGCGATCTCAGCAAGTCGACGCTGACGAGAACCGTCGCGCTCCTGCCGTCCAGAAGGGCCGCGGCGAGGCGCTGCGGTCCATCTCCGCCGACGGTCGCGGCCAGGCCGCCATTTGTTGCGTGGTCCTGATATCCCTTGTCTGCCACGGCTTGGTCCGCGGCAACCGTCAACTCGGCCAGCACTGCGGCAAGGGCGGCCGCCTCGGCGCCCGGCCGCACGCGAAGGACCGCACGAGCGCCGGCGTCCAGGCGTGACGGTCGGGCCGACAGCATCAGCAGCTCGACCCGTCGCCGCCGCGCGCTATCCCGCAAGAGATATTCGGTGACCGGGTTTTCCTCCGTCACGTTGCCGCCCACGACGAGTACCCGGTCGTTGCCGATCACCTCGTCCAGCGGGGCACGGGTGTAGAAGCGGGCCAACGGGCCGAGCATGTCGAAAGGCATCGACCAGCGCGAGGAGCAGTCGATGCTGTTGGTGCGGAACACCGTGCGCATGAGCTTCTGGAACTGGTACAGTACCTCGTTGGGCAGGCGCGGCGAAGCCAGCCCGCCCGCGCTCTTGTCTCCGACCTCCGCGAGGCGCCGGCGAAGGTAGGCACCGGCCTCGTCCCAGGAGACGGGCACGAGCGCGCCGTCACGGCGGATCATGGGCGACCTGATGCGGTCCTGGCTCGCCACGAAGTCGAGCCCGAAGCGGCCGCGCGCGCACAGCGTCTCGCGGTTGACCCCGTGTTCCCACTTGGAGCGGACCCGCATGAATTCGCCTTTGCGGGAACCCACGGTGAGCTGGCAGCCGGTGCCGCAATGCGGGCAGATCGTGTCCGTCTCGACCAGGTCCCAGGGCCGCGCCTTGTAGCGGTAGGGGAAGCTCATCAGCGCGCCGACGGGACAGACCTCGACGCAGTTGCCGCACTGGTCGCAACTGGCGAGACTGCCCTCGAAGCCGGTGACGGCGGTATCCATGCCCTTCTCGACCGTGCCCAGGGCGACCGCGCCGACCACCTCCTCGCACATGCGCACGCAACGCTGGCACTGGATGCAGCGATTGACGTTCATGATGATAACGGGGCTGAGGCGGATGTCGTGCGAGTGGAACACGCGCTTGGGGTCGTTGAACCCGCTTCTGCGCGGCCCATAGGCCATCACCATGTCCTGAAGCTCGCACTCGCCGCCCTTGTCGCAGACCGGGCAGTCGAGCGGATGATTGGCGAGCAGCATGTCGAGCATCGAGGAGCGCGTTTCGGCGATCAGCGGCGTGTTGGTCCGCGCCACCATGCCGTCGGTCACGGCCGTGGCGCAGGCCGGCTGAAGCCGCCTCTGCCCGGCGATCTCCACCAGGCACATGCGGCAGGAAGCCAGAGGCGGCAGCCGCTTCAGATAGCAGAAAGTCGGAACCTCGATGCCCAGCGCCTGGGCCGCCTGCAGTATCGTGGAGCCGGCCTCCACTTCGAGCTCATGCTCATCGATCGTGACGCGTACCATCGCTTCCTCGCGGCCTTCTCAATGGAAGGGACACTTCCGCTCCTCGATATGGGCGGCGAACTCATGCTCGAAATGCGCCAACGCCGCGCGCAGCCCCATCGCCGCGCCATCGCCCAAGGCGCAGAAGGTGTTGCCGAAAATGCCCTTGCAGAGCGCCTGCAACTGCTCGATGTCGCCTGGCGCGCCCTGCCCCGCCTCGATCCGGCGCAGCACCTTGACGACCCAGTTCAGCCCCTCCCGGCAGGGGGTGCACTTGCCGCAGGATTCATGGTGGAAGAACTCGATGATGCGGGTGGCGACCTTCACCATGCAGGTGGTGTCGTCGATCACGATCACCCCCGCGGAGCCCAGCATCGACCCCACGGCGGCAAGGGAATCGAAGTCCATCCCAACATCCAGTCCGCTTTCGGGGATGACCGACGCCGACACCCCACCCGGGATCACCGCCTTGATCCTGCGTCCCGGCAACGGCCCGCCGGCGTGGTCGTCGACCAGTTCGCGCAACGGTATGCCCATCGGCAACTCGTAGAGGCCCGGCTTGCGCACCTGTCCGCTCAGGCAATAGAGCTTCGGTCCGGGACTCTTGTCGGGGCCGATGCCGCGGAACCAGTCGGCGCCGCGGTTCACGATGTGCGGCACGCAGACCAGGGTCTCTACGTTGTTGATTACCGTCGGGCTGGCATAGAGCCCCGCCACAGCGGGGAACGGCGGCTTGAGGCGCGGCTGCGCGCGCTTGCCTTCGAGCGAGTCGAGCATGGCGGTCTCTTCGCCGCAGATATAGGCGCCGGCGCCGCAATGGACGTGTACGACGAAATTGAAGTCCGACCCCAGGATGCGCTTTCCCAGATAGCCCCTGGCATGGGCCTCGGCGATCGCCTGTTCCAGCCGCCGGATCGCCAGCACATATTCGCCGCGAACATAGACATAGGCGGTTTCGGCGCCGATCGCATAGGCGCTGATCGCCATCCCCTCGATCAGCTGGTGGGGATCGCGCTCCATGATGATGCGGTCCTTGAAGGTGCCCGGCTCGCCCTCGTCGGCGTTGCAACACAGATATTTGGGCTTGCCCGTCTGCTTGGGCACGAAGCTCCATTTCATGCCCGTCGGGAAGCCGGCTCCGCCGCGACCGCGCAGGTTGGAATTCTTGACCAGTTCGATGACCTCGTCGGGCGTGTGCTTGCGCAGCGCCTTCCCCAGCGCCCGATAGCCGCCGCCGGCCTCGTAGGCCGAAATCAGATGGCCGTCCGGCACACCCACGTTTCTGAGGAGTACCTGCTCGAACACGGCACTACGCTCCCGGCGCCGGAGCGGACGGGACGCCGGCGCCTGCCATGCGCAGTCTCGCCAACAGGGTGTCCAGACGAGCGATGTCCAGATCGCCGTGATAGTCGTCGCCGACCTGCATCACCGGGGCCATCTCGCAGGCGCCTAGGCATTCGACCGTCGACAAGGTGAACAGCCCGTCGGATGTCGTGCCGCCCCTCGCGATCCCCAGGACCTGCTCCATGTGGGCCAGGAGAGACTCCGCTCCGCGCAGCATGCAGGAGAGGTTGTCGCACAACTGCAAATGGAACATACCCACCGGCTCTGTGTGGAAGAGGGTGTAGAAGGTCGCCAGCTCGTAGACCCAGATCCGCTCGACGCCGAGAACATCGGCCACCTCTTCCAGCACCGGGCCGGGCAAGTGGCCATGCTCCTTCTGCGCGATCAGCAATGCGGGCATGATCGCCGAGCGGCGGTCGGGATAGCGCCCTGCGGCGGCCTCGATCCTTTCGCGCATACCCATCGCGGCCAACTCCCTTGCTACTTGTCCACCTCGGCCATGACCGGGTCGAGGCTGCCCAGGACCGCGATCATGTCTGCGAGATAGCGCGCGTTGCTGACCCCGAAGATGCCCTGGAGGTTGACGAAGGACGGCGCCCTGACCTTCATCCGGAACGGTTTTTCGGACCCGTCGCTGACGATGTAGAAGCCGAGTTCGCCCTTCGGCGCCTCGATCGCCGAATAGACCTCGCCCTTCGGCACCTTGAAGCCATAAGCCGCGAGGTCGAAATGCTGGATCAGCGCCTCCATGGAACAATGCACCCTGTCCTTGTTCACCGGGAATGCGACGGTGGGCATGTCGACCTGGAACGGCCCCTCGGGCATCTGCGCCAGGCACTGCTCGATGATCCGGACGCTCTCGCGCATTTCCTCGACCCGGCATTGCCAACGCGCGTAGCAGTCGCCTTCGTCGCGTGTGACGACCTTGAAATCGAGGCGATCGTAGATTTCGTAGGGCTCGTCGCGGCGGATGTCCCAGTCGACACCCGAAGCGCGCAGGTTCGGTCCGCTCAGGCCGAGATCGATGCCGTCTTCGGCCGATATCACCCCAACCCCCTGCGTGCGCTTGAGAAACACCCGGTTGTCCTCGAGCAGCCGCTCATAGTCGCGGATACGGTTCGGAAAGATGTCGCAGAACTCCCTGATCTTCGGGAAGAACTCGGCGGGCAGGTCTTCGCGCACGCCGCCGACCCGGCAGAAGGAGGTGTGCATCCGCGCCCCGCTGATCATTTCCAGGAGGTCCATGACCATTTCGCGCTCGCGCATGGCGTAGAGCAGCGCGGTCATGGCACCCAAGTCCATCGGCAGCGCGCCGGTGATCAGGAGGTGGCCGGAAATCCGCGCCAGTTCGGCCATCAGCACGCGGATATATTGGGCGCGGATCGGCGCCTCGATGCCCAGGAGCTTCTCCACCGCAAGCGCGAAAGCCAGATTGTTCGAAGGCGGGCAGACGTAGTCGAGCCGGTCGGTCAGCGGAAATATCTGGGTGTAGGTGAAGCTCTCGGCCAGCTTTTCGGTGCCGCGGTGAAGGTAGCCGATATGCGGGTCGACGCGCGCGACATACTCGCCCTCCAGCTCCAGCACCAGCCGCAGCACGCCATGCGTGCTGGGATGCTGCGGGCCGAGGTTCAGCAGCACCTCCTTGACGGCGGTGGCTTCGCCTTCCGGCCTGCTCAGTTCCGTGACTTCGGTCATCTCAAGGCACCGTCGTGCAGGCAACTCCCTTACGGTATGTCCCTGGTGGCGAGGTCGGGCTGCGTCGGCGGCCGGCCTTCGGCACCAAAGGGATTGAGCTTGTCCCTATAGCCCCTGAGCGGGAAATCCTTGCGCTGCGGGAAGCCTTCGAAGCCTTCCCACATGTAGATGCGGCGCAGGTCGGGGTGGCCTTCGAACACGATCCCGTACATGTCCCAGGCCTCGCGCTCATGCCAGTTGGCGGTGCGCCAGACACTCGTCACCGAAGCGACGCGCGGCGGATCCCCCAGGCGGCACTTGATGCGAACCCGCCATTTGTTCGGCACCGAATAGAGATGGTACACGGCCTCGAAGCGCGGCTTTTCGGGGTAATGATCCACCCCGCAAATGTCGGACAGGAAATCGAAACGCAGGGCCGGATGTTCCTTCAGGAACCGGCAAAGCTCGACGATCGCTTCCGGCGGAGCGGCCAGAACCTGAATGCCGTGCGCGAATCCGAAATCCTCGATTGCGCCGCCAAAGCGTTCCGCAACCAGCGCGCCGATGAGGGGTGTCTCCGCGCTCATGACGCTGCGACCCGCTCCAGGGGCGTCCCGGCCAACGCGCGGGATTTCTTGATCTTCTCCTGGAGCAGCAGGAAGCCGTGCATCAGCGCCTCGGGCCGCGGCGGGCAGCCGGGCACATGCACGTCCACCGGCACGAACGTCTCCGCCCCCTGCACCACGGCATAGGTGTTGTAGACCCCGCCCGAGATCGCGCAGGTGCCCATCGCGATGACCCAGCGCGGCTCCGGCATCTGGTCGTAAAGCCGCCGCACCACCGGCGCGAACTTTCGCGTCACGGTTCCGGCGATGATCATGACGTCGGACTGGCGCGGCGACGGCCGGAAGACGACGCCAAAGCGATCCAGGTCATAGCGGGCGCAACCGGCCGAGATCATCTCGATGGCGCAGCAGGCGATGCCGAAAGTCTCCGGCCACAGCGCCGACCTGCGGCCCCAACTGATCAGGCTGTCGGCCGTCGTGAACAGCACGCTGTCCCGAATGGTGCCGCCTACCTCTCCCATTCCAAGGCTCCCTTCATCCAGGCATAGGCGAAGCCCACGAGCAGCAGCAGCATGAAGACGAACATCTCGATGTAGCCGACCAGGCCGATCTCCTTCAGCACGACCGCCCAGGGGAAGAGGAACATCGCCTCCACGTCGAAGACCACGAGCAGCATGGCGAGGACGAAGAACTGAACCCTGAAATTGCCGCCGGCGGCCTCGCCCGCGGGATCCATGCCGCATTCATAGGGCATGTTCTTGGCGGGATAGGGATTGGCAGGACGCAACAGGGAGGAAACGAACAGCGTCGCCGCTGCCACCAGGACAATTCCGGCGGTCATGAAGAGAACCGGCAGGAATTCCATTCCAGCCATAACGCGTTGTCCAAGTCGGCGCCGAGGGCTCCAGCATGGAACGGCTGCCCCCTTAGGGCCGGCTAGGCTGGCCTAAGGAAGCGACTTGGGCTTTCCTTTCGTCCATCTTCGAGGATATTCGGTTGGGGTAGGCATTGCAAACTCAATCGGTCAGCCACCGAACACGGAGTCTTGCGCAAGCTTCAGAAACCACGCCGGAAACAATCCTATGCCGATCGTGCCGGCCGCGGTGAGGGCGAGCGTGGCACGGACCGAAGGTGTCAATGCCGGATAGGTTTGCTCACCAGGCTCGCGCATGTAGATCACCATGACGATGCGGATGTAGAAATACGCGGCAATCGCGCTCAGCAGCACGGCCACCACCGCCAGCCCGACGAAGCCGCGCTCCACCAGCGCGACCAGAACGTAGAACTTGGCGAAGAATCCCGCGGTTGGAGGTATGCCGGCCAGCGAGAAGAGATAGAGCAGCATCAGAAGCGCGAGCCCCGGATGCGACTTGGCCAGGCCCCCGTAGTCGTCGATGGCCTCACCCGAGAAATCGCCGTTCCGCATCAGGATGACGGTCGCGAAGATGCCCAGGTTCATGAACGCATAGATCAGCAGGTAGAGCATGACGCTGGCGATGCCATCCGCGCCGCCGGCCACGACGCCGAACATGGCAAAGCCCGCATGCGCGATGCTCGAATATGCCAGCAGGCGCTTGAAGTTGTCCTGGACCAGCGCCACGAAGCTGCCGAGCGCCATCGTCACCACCGCGATCACGGCGATGATGATCCACGCGTTGGACGCCGTGACCAGCGGATTAAGGAAAACGCGCAGGATCGCCGCAAAGCCGGCCGCCTTCGGAGCCACCGACATGAAGGCCGTAATCGTCGTCGGCGCGCCCTCGTAGACGTCCGGCACCCACATGTGGAACGGCACCGCGCCGACCTTGAAAGCCAGGCCGGCAACGATGAAGACCACTGCGAGCAGCAACCCGGGATCGCCCGCGTTGTTGGCCACTGCGGTGGCCATTCCGTCGAGGCTGGTCGTTCCGGTGAGCCCGTAGACCAGCGAGACGCCGTAAAGGAAAATCCCCGTCGCAGCCCCGCCAAGGATCACATATTTCAGCGCCGCCTCGTTCGATCGCCGCTCCCTTCGCAGGAAGCCTGTCAGCACGTAGGTGCATAGCGCCATCAGCTCGAGGCCCACATAGATCGACAGCAGATCCGTCGCCGAGGCCATGATCATCATGCCGGAAAGCGCAAAGAGCAGCAGCACGTAATATTCGCTGCTCTCGATCCCTTCGATCTCGGCATATTTTCGCGACAGGAGGAACGTAAGCACGGTGGCCAGGTAGAAAACGCCCTTGAAGAAGACCGCGAAGCGGTCGGCAACGAACATGCCCGAATAGGCCGGCCGCACCTCGCCGGCGAGCAGAAGCGTCGCAAGGGCAGCCGCCAGCACGATGGCGACGGACGCCCAGACCAGGAAATACCCTTGCCCCTTGGGCAGGAGCTGTCCCAGAATCAGCAGGGCACAGGCCCCGACGACGACCACGATCTCGGGCAGGCTCGCTAGCACCGACTGGAACAGCAGCGAGGCGGTCATGGGCCGCTCCCCCCGCCATGGACCCGCACGAGCAGATGCTTCACCGATGCGTCGATGATCGAGAGAAAGGGTTTCGGATAGAACCCGACCCAGAACACCAGGACCGCGAGCGGCAGGATCGCCACCAGCTCACGGGCGTTGACGTCACGGACTTTCGATCCCGCGATCAGCCGGATCGGGCCAAGTGCCACCTTGCGGTACATCCCGAGCAGATAGGCCGCGCCCAGCAGCGCGCCGAGTACGGCCGCGGCGGTGATGGCGGCATTGGCTGCGAACCCGCCCGACAGCACCAGCAGTTCGCCGACGAATGAATTGGTGCCCGGCAATGCCATCGACGACAGCACGAACAGCGCGAGAAACGAGGTGTAGACCGGAGCAAGCTTCATCAGCCCGCCATAGGCGGCGATGCTGCGCGAGTGGGTGCGCTCATAGATCAGGCCCACGAACAGGAACAGCGCACCCGTCGTCACGCCATGATTGAACATCTGCAGGATGCCGCCCTCGAGCCCGCGCTGGTTCAGCGAGAAGATGCCCAGCGTCACGAAGCCCATGTGGCTGATGCTGGAATAGGCGACCAGCTTCTTGAGATCGTCCTGCGCCAGTGCGAGCAGCCCGCCATAGACGATTGCGAGCGCCGACAGCATCAGCATCGGCGTCGAATAATACACCGCAGCCTCGGGCAGCATCGGCAGCGAGAACCGCAGGAAGCCGTAGGCGCCCATCTTCAGCAGCACGGCGGCAAGGATGATGCTGCCTGCGGTGGGCGCCTGCACATGGGCGTCGGGCAGCCAGGTGTGGACCGGAACCATCGGCACCTTGACCGCGAAGGCGACCAGGAACGCGAGGAACAGCCAGGACTGGACCGAGAACGGTATGGTCTGCGTGCTCAGTGCCACGATGTCGAAGGTCTGGCCGCCCTGGAAATAGAGCACGATGACGCCGACCAGGAACAGCAGGCTTCCGGCCAACGTGTAGAGAAAGAACTTGAAGGCCGCGTAGACCCTGCCCTCCCCGCCCCAGACGCCGATGATCACGTACATCGGGATCAGCATAGCTTCCCAGAAGACGTAGAACAGGAACAGGTCGAGCGCGCAGAACACGCCCAGCATCAGCGACTGCATGGCCAGCAGGCTGATCATGAACTCCTTGACCTTGCTGTCGATCGCGGTCCACGAGGCGAGCACGCAGATCCAGCCGAGCAGCGCGGTCAGGAACACGAAGAGCACGCTGATCCCGTCGACGCCGAGCGCATAGGTGATACCGAGCGCGGGCACCCAGGGCCGCGCCTCGGTGAACTGCATCGCGGAGGTGGTCGCGTCGAAGCCGGCCAGCATGGTCACGGCCAGGATAAAATCCAGCAGCGTGAAGCCGAGCGCCGTCCACCGCACCGCCTGCTCGTTGCGCAGGAACACCAGAACCGCCGCTCCAAGCGCCGGCGTGAACACAATGAGGCTGAGCAGCGGCAGCGCCATGGCCCCCCCTATTGCCACACGACGGCAAACACGGCGGTGACTCCGATCAATCCGGCGATCATGGCCAGGGCGTAGTGGTTGACGACGCCGGTCTGAAGCCGCCGCAGCACGCCCCCGCCGCGCAGGATCGAGCGGGCAACGCCGTTCACGATGGCGTCGACGCCGTTGAGGTCGACGCGCAGCCCGACACGCGCCATCCCATGCATCAACGGCAGAACAACGGTCTCGGAGACGTCGCTCGCCGCCTTCTCGCAGCGCGCCAGCGGCTTTTCGGCAAACCACATGAAAGGCCGCGCGCCCATCCGGTAGAACCAGTCGGTGTCGATGCTGATCGTGGCCTCTGGGTCGAGCGCCCTGAGGAACAGGACGAAGCCCAGGGCGGTGAACATCAGCAGGCCCAGGCTCTCGGTGACGTGGACGCCGGTGTAGGGCTCGAAATCGACCGGATAGGGCAGCAGCGCGTAGAGCGGCCCGGGATACACGCCGATGGCGATGCAGAGCACCGCCGCCATCGCCATGGCGACGAGCATGTTGCGGGGCGGCTCGTGGGCCGGAATCCCCCGGTCCGTGCCGAAGAACATGTAGTAGGGGAGCTTGAGCCCGGTATGGAGGAACGTCCCCGACGAAGCCATCGTCAGCGCCAACACCACCAGGGCTCGATGATCCTGCCCGGCGGCGGCTATCACCATGGACTTGGTTACGAAGCCCGAAAAGAACGGGAATGCCGAGATCGCGAAGGCGCCGACCATGTAGAGCGCGACCGTGACCGGCATCGACTTGTAGAGCCCGCCGAGTTCGGTGAGCTTGCGCCGTCCGGTGACGTAGATGACGGCGCCCGCGCCCATGAACAGGAGCGCCTTGTAGAGGATGTGGGCGAAGGCATGGCTGGCGGCCCCATTGATCGCCAACTCCGTTCCGATCCCGACACCCGCCACCATGTAGCCCACCTGGCTGACGATGTGGTAGGCGAGCAGCCGCCGGCAGTCGTTCTCGAGCACGGCGTAGATGACGCCATAAAGCGCCATCGCGATGCCGAACCAGACCAGCAGCTCGGTTCCGGGAAACGCGCGCGCCAGCACATAGACCGCGGTCTTCGTCGTGAACGCGCTCATGAACACCGCCCCGGTCACCGTCGCCTCCGGGTAGGCATCGGTCAGCCAGGCGTTGAGCGGCGGCACCGCCGCGTTGAGCATGAAACTGGCGAGGATCAGCCAGGCGGCGGGTCCCATCTGCCCTTCGAACGGACCGAAGAGCAGCGAGCCGGTGGAAATCCCAAGCAGGACGATGCCGCCGAGGAGGACTACGCCACCGGTAATGTGGACCATCAGATAACGAAAGCCGGCACGGATCGCCGGCGCTCCGCCCTGGGCGAAGACCAGGTAGGCGGAGGCGACCGCCATCGCCTCCCAGAACACGTAGAGCGTCAGGTAGTCGCCGGCGAAGACCACGCCAAGCGCGCTGCCGACATAGACGAACGCCGCCACATGCTGGCCCGGACGCGTGAGGTGAAGCGCATAGACCGTGCCGATCAGCGCCATGATCGTGAACACGGTGGCGAAGACGATGCTCAGCCTGTCGACCCTGGCTATCAGGATGTCCTGGCCGATGAACCGCGCCGCACCGTAGTCGCCCGGCTGCATGGCGAGCACGACCACGATCGCCAGTGCCGGGATCGCCACCAGATAGACCTTGCGGATCGACCCCGGCAGGAAGGGGATCGCCACGGCGCCGAGGATGAACAACGTTGCCGGATGGACGAAGTCAGTCATAATAATCCTCGCGCCGCATCAGACCGCATCGATGGCCGAGGAATTTTGAAACGAAGATCAGCAGCACGCAGGAGCCGAAACCGTAGAGGGCCGACCAGCCCGGCACGCGGTCCCAGAGGTATTCCGCGTGTTCGCGAAAGACCAGGAAGTCGGCGATGACGATCGCGGCAAGCGCCAGGTAGAACAGCCGGCGGCGGCGGACGGCAAATGCCTCGTCGCCAAAGAAATCGACGACGCGCTTGATCATCCGACCACCCTTTCGGCGAGAGCGATGAAATAGCCGGGGAACAGTCCGACGGCCACCGAGAGCGCGGCGGTCGCCACCAGCGGGATGGCGATCATGGGAATCTCGCGGACCGGCGGGCCGCCGTCCGGCGCCTCCGCCCCGAAAAAGGCGACATAGCTGACCGGCAGGAAATAGGCGGCGTTCAGGACCGAACTCGCAAGCAGCACGACCAGGAACGCGACCTCGCCTGCCTCCACCGAGCCCAGCGCCAGATACCACTTGCTGACGAACCCCCCGGTCGGCGGTATTCCGATCATGCTGAGCGAGCCGACGAAGAACGCGCCCATCGTCCAGGGCAGCCGGCGGCCGATGCCGGCCATGTCGCTGATGTTGCGCTTGCCTGATGCGCAGTAGATCGACCCGGCGCAGAAGAAGAGCGTGATCTTGGAAAAGGCATGCACGGCAATGTGGATGATCCCGCCGACCATCGCGACCGGCGACAACAGAACCGCGCCGAGCACGATGTAGGAAAGCTGGCTCACCGTCGAATAGGCGAGCCGCGCCTTGAGGTCGTCGCGGGTCAGCGCGTAGATCGACGCCGTCAGTATGGTGAACGAGACCAGGTAGGCGGTTGCCAAGCCGAGCCCCAGGGCGGCCACCAGCCCCGTGCCGAACACGTCGAAGATCACCCGCAGCACGCAAAACACACCCATCTTGACCACGGCCACTGCATGCAACAGCGCGCTGACGGGCGTCGGCGCCACCATGGCAGCGGGCAGCCAGGCGTGCATCGGCATGACCGCCGATTTGGCAAAGCCGAAGAGGTAGCAGAAATAGACGGCCGTCAGCAGCGGCGCAGATGCGTCGGCACGCGCGAGCAGGCCCCCGTCCACGAAGTCGAGCGATCCGGCAATCTGGTAGGTCAGCGCCAGGGCGGCGAGAAGCACGCTCTTCGACGCGCCCATCAGGTAGACGAGATACTTGCGGCTGCCCGTCCAGGCCTCCTCGTCCTCGTGATGGTAGACGAGCGGATAGGTAACGAGGCTGAGCGCCTCGTAGAAGATCACCAGCGTGAACAGATTGGCGGCAAAGGCGCCGCCGACGGCCGCTGCAAGGCTGGTGGCGAAGCAGGCGTAGAAACGGGTCTGGGCATGCTCGTTCAAGGCCCGCATGTAGCCGATTGAATAGACCGACGCCGCGATCCACAGCAGCGACGAAACGGTGGCGAAGACCATGCCAAGCGCATCGACCCGGAAAGCGAAGTCGATCCCCGGCAGGATCTCGAACAGCTTCAGCTCGACGGTTTGGCCTGCCAGCACCGCCGGAGCCATGGACACGACGAGCGCAAACATGACCACTGCCGCCAGCGGCGAGACCGCGTCGCGAAGATGCTCGCGGTTCTTCAGGAGAAGTACGGCAAGAGCGGCAAGGCCCGCGACAGCGACGGCAAGCAATGGCCGGATCGATGTCACCGGGTCCAAGCCGCTACCCCTTCATCAACGTCACATCGTCGGCCCTCAGCGTGGATTTGTTCCTCACGAGGGCGACCAGGATGCCGAGCGCCACGGCGACTTCCGCCGCGGTGATCGCGATGACGAAGATCGCGAAGATCTGTCCGCGGCTGTCGGCGTAATAATGCCCGAAGGCGATGAAATTGATGTTGACCGAGTTGAGCAGAAGCTCGAGCGACATCAGCACGACGAGGATGTTGCGCCTCAGCAGCACGCCGCCCGCCCCGATGACGAACAGGGCCACGCCGAGCACGATGTTCCACCACAGTGGTACCATCAGCGCTGCTCCTTCTGCGCCAGTATGATGGCGCCCACCAGGGCGGCGAGCAGGATGATGGAGGCAACCTCGAACGGCAGCAGATACTCGGCGAAAAGGGTCGTGCCGAGTTGCCTGAGCCCGATGCCCTCGTCCCCGGCGGGTGGGGGCGTGCCTGAGAAGGCGCCGCTCCAGAGCACCAGCACCAGCATCTCGGCGCCCAGAAGGACGAGCAGCACCAGCGCCGGAAGATTGCTACCCGGCAAGAAGCGCTGCAGCACAGCCTCGCGCACGTCGACCATCATGATCACGAAGATGAACAGGACCATGATCGCGCCGACATAGACGAAGATCTGGATGACGGCGAGAAGCGGGGCCTCGAGCAGGACGAAGATGGCGGAGACTTGCAGGAAACATGCCATCAGCGCCAACGCGCTGTGAACCGGATTCCGCGCCAGGACCAGGGTCAGGGCCGTGACCACGGACGCTGCGCCGAACAGAAGATACAGCCCCTGAACCATCGACGCCACCCCCCACGCGAGCCGTCACTCGGTGTCAGCCGGCCGCATATGAGACAGTTGCGCACTTCCGATGCGTACGTAAATTGTGCCCTAATCTTGGATATTTCTCAAGATTGCCGGGGCGAACGCTGCGTCAGCGCCGGTTCGGCGGGCTGCCTGGTCGAAGCCTACGCGTCGAGCCATACCTTCTCCGAGACGAGCATCCTCTTCTCGGACCCCATCCAGACTTTCGGCCTCGATGCTTCGGATGATCGCAACGCGCCATGACGCCACGAGAAACGCGAGCCGGCCTCGCGGCTTTCGCGTTTTCCGTTTGACCTTGGTCAAACATGCCGTCCAGGCGCGCACCTATGCTGCAGCGAATGATCTGAACATAAGGACGGAGCGTCAGCCTTGGTCGCCGAAGGACAATTGCCGGCATTCGTTCGGCGCCTGATACCGAGCTTCATGGGCCGGCCGCTCGGACCGATGCTGACGCTATCGCTGCGTTCGCTGGCCCGGCGGCGGCCGCAGCTGTTCGACCGGCTCGGCGAGCACCGCGGGGCGAGCTACCGCATCGATCCCAACGACCTGGCCTTTTCGTTCATCGTCGTGCCGGACGGCGAAATGGCGTCCGTCCGGGTCGTTGGCAGGGACGATCCCGCAACGGCCGACGTCAAAATCGAGGGGCCGATCCTGATGCTGCTCGGATTGCTGGATGGCACGCTCGACGGCGATGCCCTGTTCTTCCATCGGGTGATCTCGCTCAGCGGCCGAACCGAAGCCGTGGTTGCCCTGCGCAACGCCATCGAGGACGCCGAACTGCGCCCGTCCGACCTGCTCGGGCTGCGCGGCACCTTGGCGCGACTGGCCGATGCAGGCGTGCTCGGCGGCCTGAGCGCGGCGCGCCGTCTGGCCGAACGAACCGCCGTCGCCGCCAATTCGAAGGCAGAAGCATGAGCAATCCGGGGCGCATTGAACTCGTCTGCCCTGCCGGCACGCCGGCGACGCTGAGGGCGGCCGTACTCGCCGGCGCCGATTCCATCTATTGCGGTTTCCGCAACGAGACGAATGCGCGCAACTTCCCCGGCCTGAACTTCTCGACCGAGGAGCTCGCCGAGGGCGCGCGCTTCGCCCACGCGCATGGCAAGAAGGTGCTGGTTGCGATCAACACCTTCGCGCAGGCCGGCCGCGTCGATCTCTGGCGCAAGGCGGTCGACGACGCGGTCGCCAGCGGCGCCGACGCCATCATCGCAGCAGACATCGCCGTGCTCGACCATGTGGCACAGAACCACGACGTCAGGCTGCACCTGTCCGTGCAGGCTGCCGCGGCGACCCCGGAATCGATCGGCTTCTACGCCGAGGCCTTCGGCGTGCGCCGCGTGGTGCTGCCGCGCGTGCTTTCGGTGCAGGAAATTACTGCGCTCAACCGGCAGATCGACGTGGAAACCGAAGCCTTCGTCTTCGGTGGCCTCTGCGTGATGGTCGAAGGCCGCTGCTACCTCTCGTCCTATGCCACCGGCAAATCGCCCAATCTCAACGGCGTCTGCTCGCCGCCGGAGTGGGTGAACTATGTCGAGGACGGCAGCGGCACCACCGCCCGGCTCGCGGGCTTTGCCATCGACCGCTATGCGCCCGGCGAACCGGCCGGCTACCCGACACTCTGCAAGGGCCGCTTCAGGGCCGGCGACAAGACCTCCTACCTGTTCGAGGACCCGGTCAGCCTGAATGCCGGCTCCGTGCTGGCGGGCCTGAAATCGGCAGGCGTGACGGCGCTGAAGATCGAAGGACGCCAGCGCGGCAAGGGTTACGTCACGGAGGTCGTGAGCGCCTTCCGCCGCGCGGTCGACGCGGTGGAGACCGGCGGCGACGCCATCGAGATCGACCGCATCCTGGCCGGCATGTCGGAAGGCGGCAGGCAGACGGCAGGCGCCTACCGGAAAACGTGGAGATAGACCGATGTGGCCGACGAAACTGACCCTGGGACCGGTGTTTTACCATTGGCCCGCCGAGCGCCTCAAAGATTTCTATAGGCGCATCGCCGACGAGGCTCCCGTCGACCGGGTCCACGTCGGCGAGGTCGTCTGCGGCAAGCGGCTGCCGTTCTCCGATCCGGTCTGGCCGGATGTCATCGAGCGGCTGGAACGCGGCGGCAAGGAGGTGGTCCTGTCCACGCTCGCTGCTCCGGCAAACGTGCGCGAATGCAAGGTCGTCAGGGAACTCTGCCATGACACCCGCATGGTCGAGATCAACGACCTGACGGCCCTGCCGAGCCGGCGCGGCCAATCCTTCGTCGCCGGTCCCTTCATCAACGTCTACAACGAGGGGACGGCGCGTTACCTCATCGGCCAGGGCGCCCTGACGATCTGCCCGCCGGTGGAACTGTCCCTGGCCAGTATCGGCAGCCTTGCGCGCGCCTGCCCGGAAGCGGAGTTCGAGGTCTTCGCATTCGGGCGCCTGCCGCTGGCGCTGTCGGGACGCTGCTACCACGCGCGGCTGCACGGCCTGCACAAGGATGCGTGCCGCTTCACCTGCGAGAAGGATCTCGACGGGCTGGCGGTGGACACCGCCGAGGACCAGGAATTCCTGGCCATCAACGGGGTGCAGACGCTCTCCAATCAAGTACAGGCCGCTTGCCCGAGCCCGGACAAGCTCGCAGCACTCGGTATCAGGCGGCTGAGGCTGTCGCCGCAGAGCTGCGACATGGTCGCAGTGGCGAAGGTTTATCGCGACCTGATCGACGGCAACGAGGACACTGAGGAAGCGCGCTTCCTGCTGTCCTGCCTCGAACTGCCCGGTCGCATGGTGGACGGCTTCTTCCGCGGCAAGCCCGGTTGCCAGCCGGTCGCCATGCGCTGAGGCGCCCAGTCAGCGGCCGCCGCAGCAGCAGTCGCAACCCGAACCGCCCTTGCGGCCGACCTCGACGCGCCAGACCTCCGGCCCCTGTTCCAGGTACTCCCAGGTGAGTTGGCCGGGGAACGCCATTTCGAGCTGGTAGTGCAGCGGTCGCGGGTCGTGGTCGCTGGCGATCACGAAGGCGGCGCCGGGTGCCAGCGCATCGACCATGGCGAATATCCTCGGATGACGCTCCATCCGCGGAATGGTCCTGACATCGAGAACGGGGATGGTCGCAGCTTCGGCAATTGCCATGTCTCTTCTTTCCTTCGGCCCGAAAAGGGAAGCCGGGAGAAGCGGCCGCCCTCCCCCGGAAGCGGAGACCCTAGGGCGGCGCGCGGGCAGCGAGATTGCCGAAACGCAAACAAATCCGGGAAACGGCGCCTGGTTGGCTTTTCGCAAAGAGGCCGGACGGCCCCGGGGCTAGAACCGTGGCCAGGCAAACGCAACAGAACTGGAAATGCCATGCCCGCAACCATCCTGGAGAAATACGGCGAGGCGCGCCTGCCCCGCTATACGAGCTATCCGACGGCCCCACGCTTTTCGCCTGCCATCGGAGCCGGTTCCTATAGCGACTGGCTCGGCCAACTGCCCGCCGGCAACCCGGTGTCGCTCTACCTGCACATCCCGTTCTGCCGGTCGATGTGCTGGTATTGCGGCTGCCACACCACGATCACGAGACAGGACCAGCCGATCCTCGACTATCTCACCGTGCTGTGCGACGAGATCCGTATGGTGGCTGGGCGCATCCCGCACCGCCTGCCGGTGGGCGACGTGCATTTCGGCGGCGGCACGCCGACCATCATGGAGCCGGCGGAATTCCGCTCGCTGATTGCGCTGCTGCGCGAACACTATGCTTTTGCGGACAGCACCGGCATCGCCGTCGAGGTCGACCCGCGCCGACTGACGGCCGAGATGGCGCAGGCGCTGGGCGCGGCGGGCGTCACCCGCGCCAGCCTCGGCGTGCAGAGCTTCGATCCCGTGGTGCAGAAGGCGATCAACCGCATCCAGACAGAGAAGCAGACGGCGGAGGCCACCGACAACCTCCGCCGCGCCGGAGTGGGCGGGATCAATTTCGACCTGATCTACGGCCTGCCGCACCAGACGGTGCAGTCCTGCATCGACACGGCCAATGCGGCCATCGCCATGCTGCCCGACCGCTTCGCGGTGTTCGGCTATGCGCACATTCCATCCTTCAAGAAGCACCAGCGGATGATCGACGAGGCCGCCCTGCCCGATGGCGCAGCGCGCAACGAACAGGCAGAGGCGATCGCCGAGACACTGGTCGGCGCAGGCTACAGGCAGATCGGTCTCGACCATTTCGCGCTGCCGGGCGACGACCTCGTGCGGGTTCTGGAAGCAGGTCGGCTCCGGCGCAACTTCCAGGGCTACACGACGGACAATTGCGAGACGCTGATCGGCTTCGGCGCCTCGGCCATCGGGCGCATGAAAGACGGCTACGTGCAGAACGAGGTGGCGCCCGGTCTCTATGCCCAACACATGGCCTCCGGCCGGCTGGCAACCGCCAAGGGCTATCGCCTGACGGAAGAAGACCGGCTGCGGGCCGAGATCATCGAGCGCCTGATGTGCGATTTCAGCGCCGATGTCGGCGCGATCTCCAGGGCGCATGGCTTTGACCCATCGGCGCTGCTTGCCGACAATGATCGGCTGGTGGAATTGGCGGTCGACGGAGTGCTCACAATTGCCGACGGCGTGGTGCGCGTCAGCCAGCAACATCGCTTCGTCATCCGCGCGGTCGCCGCAGCCTTCGATGCCTATATCGACCAGTCGAACCGGACGCATAGCAAGGCGGCCTGACCGCCGGTCCCGAAGCGAAAAGGCCCGGCGTGGATGCGCCGGGCCTTCCGCCATCGCAGCCTCGTTCCCCTAACCTGCAAGGCTGCGATAGATGGCGGGAAGTGCTGCCGGCAGCTTCGCTATGTTGCCGACCACGGCATAGCCGTTCTGGCCGAACAGCACCGGCACGTAGGATCTTGCCTCGCGGTCGACCGTCACCCCGAACACGCCAAGGCCGCTGCGCCGTGCCTCGATCACGGCACGGCGGCTGTCTTCCAGCGCGAAGCGGCCCTCATAGTGGTCGATGTCGTTGGGCTTGCCGTCGGTCAGCACCAGAAGCAGCTTCTTGCGGTTCGGCTGCTTTGCCAGCTCCGCCGCGGCATGCCTGATGGCCGCGCCGATGCGGGTGTAGTAGCCCGGCTTGAGGGCGGCGATGCGCGCCTCGACCGTCGCACCCATCGGTTCGTCGAAGGCCTTGACCGTCTCGATGCGCACCCAGTCGCGGCGACGCGAGGTGAAGGTCAGGATCGCATGGTTGTCGCCGCAGGCGGCGAGCCCGTTGGCCAGGATCAGCAGCGCCTCCTTCTCGACGTCGAGCACCCGGCGGTTGTCGAACCAGGCGTCGGTCGACAGTGAGACGTCGACGAGGATAGTCGCTGCGAGATCGTGCGCTTGGGGCCGGCTCATCAGGTGGATGCGGTCGCTGCCCTGGCCACCGGCGGCGAGATCGCAACGGGCGCGCACCACCGCGTCGAGGTCGAGCTCGGCACCGTCGAGCTGGGCACGCAGCATCTCGCGGCGAGGCCTGAGCACCTCGAACTGGCGGCGCACGCGCCGGATGAGACGCCTGGCCCCGACATCGGGCTCGCCGACGGTTCCAAGGATCGCGGCTGGTGCGGCCAATACCCGACAGTGATCGGAAAGGTACGTGCCGGTGCGAAAATCCCATTCCGGATAGGTGCATTCCGCCGTCAGCGGCGTGCGGTCCAACGCCTCGGGCGGCAGGTCGAGATCGAAGCGGAAGCGCGACGCCGGCCGGCCCTTGCGCTCGCCCAGCGTCATGTCGTCGAGATCCTCGGCAGCCTTGGCGTCGTCGTCGCTGTCGTCGGAGGGCCGGTCGACATTCACCATTTCCGCCATCGCCAGGATCTTCTCGAAGCGGTTGAGGATGAAGGGGCTGCGCTCTTCCTTGCGCGCTTCCTGATTCTCGCGAACCGCGAGTTGGCGCTCCGTTTCGGCGCCGGCGACGTCCTTTCCACCATTGACGGGCTCGTCCTCGCCGCGGCGGGGCGCGGTTTCCTGACGGAGCAAGGCATCGGGCCACAACGGCACCGGAAGCATTGGCAGGTACCCCGCCGGGGCGCGGTACGGGAAGATCAGCGGCGGCGCGTCGTCGGCTTCTTGCGCCCCTTTCCTGAGAAGGCTCGCTATGCGTGCCTCGACCTGTGCCTCGACCGACGGCAACGGACCGCGACGGCGCGCGGCAAGCGTTGCCGCCGCCAGGCGCCGGTAGCGGCGGCCAAGCCCCGGAAAGCTCGCGACCACACGGGCCGCCGTCGCCTCCGCGCACCTCAGCGCTGCAAGGTCGCGCAGCAGTGGATCCGTCTCTACGATGGGGTCCAGCGGCATCGCCGCCATGTAGGCAGCCAGCCAGACATAGAGGTCGCGGTTGAGTGCCTTGTCAGGGAACATGTCGATCGCTGCTGGCAGCATCAGGGATGAGCCATCGCGGGCGGGCTGGACGAGCTTTTCCTCGCCGAGCCCCATGCGCTGCCGCCAGCCGAGGCGATGGCTCGATGTCTTGCCGCGCACCGTCGCGATCTGGACCGCACCCTCACCGCCGAAGCCGCGGAAGCAGATGGCCAGCATCGGCTGCATGGCAGCCAGGTGCACTGCATGTTCCGGATGGCGCGGCCAGGTCTGCACATGCCCGATGAGGCGGTGCCAGGCGCGCCCGACGGTCTCCTCAAGCTCAAGGAAATCCATGGCCGCGCCTCAGCGGATCAGGGAGTCGGCCAACTCGACCAGCGCCGTCTTGACGTCGGGCTCGTCGGTCAGCGGCTCGATCAGCGCCGCAAGCACGGCTTCGCGCAGGGGCAGGCCGGCCTCGACGAGGCTGGCACAATAGACGAGCAGTCGGGTCGACGCGCCCTCCTCGAGGTCGTGGCCCTTGAGGGCCCGGATGCGCCGTGCCAGTTCGACCAGCGGCGCCACCTGACTTTCGGCCAATCCGCTCTCGGTCGACACGACGGCGATCTCCTCGGCCTTGGGCAGGAAATCGAACTCGATGGCGACGAAGCGCTGGCGGGTGCTCGGCTTCAGGCTTTTCAAAAGGTTCTGGTAGCCCGGGTTGTAGGACACGACGAGCATGAAACTCGCCGGCGCTGTCAGTTGCTCGCCGGTGCGTTCCAGCGGCAGGATACGACGGTCGTCGGTTAGGGGATGCAGTACCACGGCGACGTCCTTGCGCGCCTCGACGATCTCGTCGAGGTAGCAGATGCCGCCTTCGCGAACCGCACGGGTGAGCGGTCCGTCGACCCAAACGGTGTCGCCACCCATCAGGAGGTAGCGGCCAGTGAGATCGGCGGCAGCGAGATCGTCATGGCAGGAGACAGTGGCAAGCGGCAGGCCGAGCTTGGCCGCCATGTGGCCGACGAAGCGGGTCTTGCCGCAGCCGGTCGGCCCCTTGAGCAGCAGCGGCAGCCGTCGCGCCCAGGCGCGCTCGAACAGGCTGCATTCGTTGCCCGACGGGCTGTAGTAGGCGGGGCTGTCGGCGACTGGGCGGACAGCGGGCACCTTGGTGGCGACAGAGGCGACGATCATTGGGGGGGGGGGGACTCCACGGGAAGCAGGCATGGGGGTGCATGGCCCCGGTCGCTACCGAGGCCATGCGTTCGACATCACTCGGCGGGGTAGAGAACGCGGGCAGCTTTTTCGCTGCGCTCGCGACCCGGCACGAGCACGGCCCACATGAAGAGCAGCGCGGAGATGACCACGACGACGCCCGAACCAAGGCGCACCCAGTAGAACAGCGCGAGTTGATCCTGGACGTCCATGTAGCTCTCGCCCAGCACGCGCTGGAGATGCACCTGGACGACGCCAGCGAAAGTCAGCGCAAAGGTCATTACCGACATGGCCGTGACCATCATCCAGAAACTCGCGACGGAGAGCCACTGGTTGTAGGGCGCGCGTCCCTTAATCTCGGGGATGGCGTAGGCCATCATCGCCAGGTTGAGCATCACATAGGCGCCGAAGAAGGCGAGGTGCCCATGGGCGGCCGTCACCTGCGTGCCGTGGGTGTAGTAGTTCACCGAGGACAGCGTGTGCAGGAAGCCCCAGACGCCGGCGCCGAAGAAGGCCATGACCGAGCAACCGATCGACCACAGCAGGGCGGCCTTGTTGGGATGGTTGCGGCCTGCCTTCCAGGTCATGTGGAAGGTGAACACCACCATCGAGAAGAACGGCGCCACTTCGAGCGTCGAGAACAGCGAGCCGATCCACTGCCAGTAGCCGGGCGCGCCGATCCAGTAGTAGTGGTGGCCGGTGCCGAGGATGCCCGAGAACAAAGCGAGGCCGACGATGATGTAGAGCCACTTTTCGACCACCTCGCGGTCGACGCCGTTGAGCTTGATCATCAGGAACGCCAGCACCGACGCCATGATCAGCTCCCACACGCCTTCGACCCAGAGGTGGATGACGTACCACCAGTACATCTTGTCGAGCGCGAGGTTGGACGGGTTGTAGAAGGAGAACAGGAAGAAGATCGCCAGCGCCCACAGTCCGAAGAGCAGGATGTTGGTGACCGTGGTCTTGCGGCCCTTCAGCGACGTCATGGTGATATTGAAAAGGAACATCAGCACCACGACGACTATGCCCACCTTGATGGCGAAGGGCTGCTCGAGGAACTCGCGGCCCTCGTGGATCCTGAACAGGTAGCCGACCACGGCGACGCCCGCCGCGACGAAGAACATCCAGAACTGCACGATCGCCAGCTTGGGGCTGAACAGTTCCGTCTCCGCCTCCTCCGGTAGCAGGTAATAGGTCGCGCCCATGAAGCCCATCAGCAGCCACACCACCAGCGCGTTGGTGTGGATCATGCGGATGATGTTGAACGGCAGAAGCTCGGACAGCGTGTTGGGCAGGACATAGATGGTGCCGGCAAGCACGCCGAAGGCGACCTGAGCCAGGAACAGCACAAGCGCGCCGTAGAAATAGGTCATCGCGACCTTTTGCGTTTGGTATTTCATGTCTCTCTCCTGGCGTTCAGCCGGCCTCGTTCGGCGGCCAGTTCTGGGTCTTGATGCGGCTCGTCCATTCGAGGAAGTCGGCGAGGTCGTTCAGTTCCTCGTCGGTCAGGTTGAACTGCGGCATCTGGCGCCGTCCCTCGATCCCCGAGGGTTGCGCGGCCATCCAGGCCTTGAACGTCTCGCGGGCACCCTCCGGATCTGCCTCGCCGCCGTAACGCTTCCACACATTGCCGAGTTCAGGCGCGAAATAGGCGCCCTCGCCCAGGATCGTGTGGCAGTTGATGCAGGAGTTCTTCTCCCAGACGTGCTTGCCGCGCGCGACCGAGTCCGTCAGCGTCGTTTCGTCCGTCGAGGTCGTCCGCATGTAGAAATGGCTGTGGGCGGTGAGCCCCACGAAAATTGCGAAGAAGAAGAACGAACCGCCGTAGAAGACGTTTCGAGCCCCCGTTTTGGTGAGGCGTTCTGCCATCACGCGATCCTTTCCAGTCAGATTTCCGCGAGGCGGAATTGTCCGATCGATTCATCTCGGCGGCTGGCCGCCAGTCTCCGGAAGCCGTCCCGGTTCGGAACCTTCTATGGGTTTGGGGAAGTCGTTCTTTGCGATTTGGCAAACAAAGCGGCTCAGCCGAGGCTGGCGGCGAACAGGGCCTTGGCGGCGGCCGAGACGGCAAGCACCAGGCACCAGCCTGTCAGCGCGCGCCGCATCGCGGCCTGCCGCCGCAGACCCATGAAATCGACGATGACGAAGCGGGCCTTGAAAAGGGCAAAGCAGAGGACCAGTCCCGGCCCAGCAGCGTTGCCTCCGTAGCGAACCGCAAGCACGCTCGCGCCCGTCAACACGATCAGCGTCAGCCAGGTTCGCAGCAGCTGTCGGTTGGATCCGCCGGTCATGCCGGCCACGCCACGTAGACGATCGGGAACATGACGATCCAGATCAGATCGAATACGTGCCAGAGCGTGGTGATGAGGATCACGTTCGACCGCTCCATCCGCCACGCGACCAGCAGAAGCACCTGCGCGCCGAACAACACGTGCAGCAGGTGGAAGCCGGTGAGCAGAAAATAGAGTTCGAAGAACACGCCGTAGCCCTCGTCGCCGGCGTGACCGATCTCGCCACCATATTCGAACAGCTTGATCGCGACGAACAGGAAGCCGAGCAGCACGGCAAGCACGAGCGCCAGCCGCGCCTCCCCGCGCGAGGCACCCGGACGCGCCGCGCGCGCCGCCTGCCAGCCGCTGGTGAGAAGCACTGCCGTGTTGAGAGCGGCGAGCGGGGCATTGAGATGCTGGCGCGCCGCCGCGAACTGGTTCGGCTGGACGATACCGGCGACCATGAAGGCAACGAGCAGGATGCCGAATGCGGCAAGCTCGCTCCACACCAATGTCCAAAGCAGGAAATCTTCGGCGTCCGGCGCCTCTTCTTCCTGCCGGCTCGTCGAAACCGTCATGTCCATGCCGCTTGTTAGGCATGGCTTCGCCGAGCGTCTTTGCGCTTGCACAAGGTAGCGGGGACGAAAAGCCTGCATGATCGCGACGTGACAATTTCAACCGCCTCGGAGCCCGGTGATGAGCAACGCACAATTCGGCCTGTCGGTCGCCACGCCGATCATCGTCGGCTTCGCACTGCTGCTCTATCGCATGGGCGTCCTGCAGCGCACCGGAGCGGCTTCCGCCGTGCTCGCCTCGGTCGCGATCGCGGTCATTCTCTTCCTCAACCAATAGAGCCGGCTTGAGGTCGCGGCGATGAACCACAGGGCATCGGACGGCATCGCCGCGCTTGAACGCCTCTATGGCAAGATGCTTCGAATCTGCGACGATCTCGAGACGGTCGCCGACACCTTGCCCAACCCCGATCGCCGGTTCTGTAGGCGGCTGGCCACCGAACTCGACACGACGGTCAAGGTCGTCAACCAGCGCGAAGAGAGCGACTTGTTTCCACTGCTTGCAGAGCAAGCCAGCGCGACGATCATCGCCAGGCTGCGCGAGGAGCATGAGCAGGATGCTTCTGGCGCTGCCGGGATCGTGCGCTCGCTTTTTTCATATGGCCGTGCCAAAGGCTCGCATGAAACGACCGGCTACATGCTGCGCGCCTATTTCCTCGCCGTCCGCCGGCACATTGCCTTCGAGCAAGCCCTGCTCGCATCGCTGAAATCCGTCTCCGAATCCCGCTGAACGCCGGAACCTTG
The DNA here is from genome assembly GCF_050433525.1 of Aminobacter sp. BE322. Classification (NCBI taxonomy): domain Bacteria; kingdom Pseudomonadati; phylum Pseudomonadota; class Alphaproteobacteria; order Hyphomicrobiales; family Phyllobacteriaceae; genus Aminobacter; species Aminobacter sp. BE322. The sequence continues at coordinate 64,657 of NZ_JBNPXB010000019.1, forward strand.
CCGGCAGCCATGCACACGCGCTCGGCTGCGCTTGCATGCCCGCACGCCAAGCATTCGCCGCCCACCTGCCAAAATGTCGCACCGCAACATCTGTTTGCGCTGCAACAAAGAAGGGTTGCCGACAAGCTTCTAGTGTCTGGATCGTAACAACAGGCAACGTCACGCCAGAAGGAGATCTAGAAATGTTGACGCGACGCGAAGCACTCTTGGGTACGGCCACAGGTGCGGCAGCGGCCGCGATCCTGGGCTCGATCATCGCCACGCCCGCGCTGGCTCAGGCACGCGCGGCCGATATCGCCGGGCTGCCGCGGGTCAAGGTCGACCTCGTGGCCCCGCCCTTCGCCCACCCCCACGACCAGATCGCCAAGGGCGGCCCGAAGGTCATCGAATACCGGATGACCATCAAGGAGCAGCCCATGGTGATCGACGACGAGGGCACGACGCTCAGGGCCATGACCTATGAAGGCTCGATGCCCGGGCCGCTGATGATCGTGCATGAGGGCGACTATGTGGAACTCACACTGATCAATCCCGAGACCAACGAGATGCCGCACAACATCGACTTCCATGCCGCCACCGGCGCGCTGGGCGGCGGGGCACTGACCCACGTCAATCCGGGAGAGCAGGCGGTTCTGCGCTGGAAGGCGACCCGCACCGGCACCTTCGTCTACCACTGCGCGCCGACGGGCATGATCCCCTGGCATGTCGTGTCCGGCATGAGCGGCGCGGTCATGGTGCTGCCGCGCGACGGGTTGAAGGACGAGAACGGCAAGCCGCTGAAATATGACCGCATCTTCTACATCGGCGAGCACGATCTCTATGTCCCCCGCGACGCGAACGGCAAGTACAAGCAGTACGAGTCCCTCGGCGACAGCTACGACGACACGCTGAAGGTGATGCGCGGCCTGATCCCGACGCACGTCGTCTTCAACGGCAAGGTCGGTTCGCTGACCGGCGACCGGGCTCTCAAGGCCAAGGTCGGCGAAACGGTGCTGTTCGTGCATGCCCAGGCCAACAGGGACTCCAGGCCCCACCTCATCGGCGGCCATGGCGACCATGTCTGGGAGGAAGGCAAGTTCGGCAATGCGCCCGCCAAGGATCTCGAGACCTGGTTCATCCGTGGCGGTTCGGCGGGGGCCGCGCTCTACACCTTCCTGCAGCCGGGGGTCTACGCCTACGTCAACCACAACCTGATCGAGGCGGCCGAACTCGGCGCGACCGCCCATGTGATGGTCGAAGGCGAATGGAATGACGACCTGATGAAGCAGGTCCAGGCACCCGGCCCGATCCCGACCAACTGACCGGCGGGCACCTTTCACTGACCAACTCGGCCCGCCGGCATGCCTGCGGGCCTTTTTCTTGAAACGGTAAGAACAGGAGCCGAACCATGAAACTGGGCAGCTTGCTTCTGACCACGGCAGCCGTTGTGCCGACACTCGCGCTGGCGAGCTACCTGCCCCTCCGCCAACCCGTCGGGCCGGCGACCACGCCTGCAATGGCGTCCCCGCAGACCGTGGCCGTCGCTCCGGGCCGGCTGGCCTACAGGCTGCCGGGCGAATTCCTCACCGCCGCCCGCCCCGTCGATGCGCCGGAGCGCCAGATACGGTTCCGCCGTTCGTTCGACATCATGACCTACCAGGTCAGCGCCGCCGACTATGCGCTCTGCGTCGCGGACGGCGCCTGCGACGCGGCCGACGGCATAGCCGATCGGAGCGGCAACCTGCCCGCCACGGGCATCAGCTTCCGCGATGCCAACGCCTATGCGCAATGGCTGTCGGAGCGGACGGGAGAAAGCTGGCGGCTGCCGACCGACGAGGAATGGGCCTACGCGGCGGCCGAACGGTTCAGCGAAGAGGCGCTGGGCGAGGACGGCGACACCATCGCACGCTGGCTGGCGCGCTACCGCAGCGAGTCCGAAGCCGCCAGGGGCCGCGATCCCGAACCCAAGCCGCGGGGCCACTTCGGGCCCAACTCCAACGGCCTCTATGACGTCGGCGGCAATGTCTGGGAATGGACCACGACCTGCTATCGCAGGGTGGCGCTCGACGAGCATGGTCGCGTTGATACCAGCACCGACAACTGCGGCGTGCGCGTCGTCGGCGGCAAGCATCGCGGCTACATGTCGTTCTTCATCCGCGACGGAAAGAGCGGCGGTTGCGCGGCCGGCTTGCCGCCCGATAACCTCGGCATCCGCCTGATCAAGGAACGTCCGTCGATACTCTCGGCGATCAAGGCGTTGTGGCGCGGCGCAGCCGGCTAGCCTGGCTTACACAAAGGCCCGGATCTCCTGTCGGAGATCCGGGCCTTTCTCATTCCAACTCAAGGCAATCCGCACATCACTGCGACGGCGCCGGGTTGGGCTGGCGAGGCCGCAGGCGCGGACGCACGAGCATGCCGCCATAGAGCGCCGCGTAGCCGAGGAAAGCCAGTGTCCAGGCTCCGGCCGAAGCGTGCAGCAACACCGTGGCACCGGGCATGAAGGCATAGGCAACGCGCAGCGCGGCCGAAACGACAACCGCAACAAAGACCAGGCAGGTGGCATTGCCGGCATGCAGCTCGCGGCCCGTGTGGCCGAGCGTCGCTCGCGCCATCACCGCCAGCGTCATCGCCCCGATCGCGCCCGCACCGAAAGCATGGAGGCCGGCAGCCGGCGGCACCGCGTCGGGCAGAATGGCCGCAAGGCCGGCCAGCACGAAGCCCGCCGGCACGAAGGCATAGGCCACGTGCAGGACGAGCACCAGCGGATCGCGCCAGCTGCGCTCGCCGGCCCAGCGGCAAAGCCGTGCAATGTTGAGCCCGCCTGCGCCCACGAGAAGCAGGCCGCTCGCAATGCGGTCGGGCACAAACGTCCAGGCAACGATTGCAAGCGCCGAGACGACGATGGTCGCGGCGTCGAAGCGATTGAACGGCACCGGTAGCCGGCCGGGGTTCTGGCGCGCCAGCCAGTTGCGCGTGAAGCTCGGGATGATGCGTCCGCCGATGATCATGACGAGCAGAACTGCCGCCCCGATCCCGAGCCTGCGCGCCATGTCGGCACCACCCGCGAAGCGCACCTCCAGATGGAACATGACATTGGCAGCGAACAGGACGCTCACCGGCGCCAGCACCTTGAGGTTGCGCCAGTTGCGGCCGGCGACGATCTCGACCGCGGCCGCCGCGGCGACCGCAAGCAGGAAGGCGCTGTCGATCACGGCCGCGGCCAGCCAGCCGATATCGTCCGAGAAGAACACCGCCAGGCGGCCTGCCAGCCAGAGCAGCGCCAGAGCCAGCAGCGGCAGGCCCTGCACCGGCAGCCGGCCGGTCCAGTTGGGGATGGCCGTAAGCAGGAACCCCGTGACGATGGCCGCGACATATCCGAAGATCATCTCATGGATATGCCAGTCGACCGGCGCAAAGCCGCTCGCGGTGTCGAGCCGACCGGAAAGCATCGGCAGCCACGCCAGGATGGTGAGGCCGGCATAGAGCGAGCCGAGCAAGAAAAACGGTCGGAACCCGTAGGACAGGATCGCAGGATAGTTGCCCGGCCGGACGCGAGGAATGGCCATGATGCACTCCTTTGAAAAGCAAAGGCCGGGCAGAGACTGTCTACCCGGCCGTTTCTGAAAATCCGTTCGGCGTGAACGCCGGGACTCAGTTGCCCGCGGGCACCTGAGCCAGCAGCGCCTCGAATGCCTTCTTGGCCTTGCCGGTCTGCTTGACCGCCTTGGCCTGCTCGAGATTGGCCGGCTTGCCCACCACGATCAGCGCCACCATGCCCATGCCATAGTGCGGCGAGCACTTGACGCCGTAGACGCCCTCCTTGTCGAGGGTGACGGAAATCTGTTCGTTCATCTTGCCCTTGAACGGCGTGGCGCCCTCGGGGATCATGTCCTTGATGCTCTCGGCGTCGTGCGACTTGTCGGAGGGCACGAAGGTGATGGTGTCGCCAGGCTGCGCGACGACGAAATCGGGCTGGAATACCATTGCACCCTTCTCGCCCTTGTTGAGCATCTCGATCTTGATCTCAGCTGCCTGGGCGGCACCTGTCAGGAGGGCGGCGGCAAACGCGGCCGCAATGGCAACTGCATGTTTCATCGTGTTTTTCCTTTGTCCTTGCATGACGGCTCCAGCCGTTGGCCCTCTCTAGGGCGCGCGTGTGTCGAGAACTTTGATCCAACGCAAACTTGACTGGAATTTCAGGAATTCTGCGCCGCTTGCCGCAGTCCGCCGGCCTGTGACATTCTGGCGCTCGACAGCGGTTGGTGAATTCGAGCACTGGGTCCGCGCACCGACCAGGAGGGACACTTGAGCCGACTAGATCGCTCGCTGATTGCCGGCATGCCGATATTCCAGGGAATGGCCCCGGCCGACCTGGACGGCATACTCCAGAAAGCGCGATCGCTGCGCATCGCCAAGGACCAGACCGTATTCGAACAGGAAGGCGAGGCGCATTCCTTCTTCCTGCTGCTCGACGGGCATGTCCGCGTGGTCAAGACCACTCCCGACGGCCAGCAGGTGATCGTCCGCTACATCAGCCCGGGCGAGCTGATGGGCATTGCGCACGCGCTCGGGCGCACCACCTATCCGGCCAGTGCCGTCGCCGCGGTGGATTGCGTGGTGCTCGCCTGGCCGGGGAATCTCTGGCCGGAAATGGCGGCGAGCTTCCCGAACTTCGGTTCCGGCACCTACAGGACGGTCGGCGCCCGCCTCCAGGAAACGCAGGCGCGCGTCGTCGAACTCGCCACCGAGCAGGTCGAGCAGCGTGTCGCCCACGCCCTGCTCAGGCTGGTCAAGCAGACGGGGAGGAAGACCGAAGAAGGCATCCTCATCGATTTCCCGATTTCGCGGCAGGATATCGCCGAGATGACCGGCACGACGCTGCACACGGTCAGCCGGCTCCTCACCGCCTGGGAGGAAAAGGGACTGGTCAAGAGCGGCCGTCAGAAGGTGACCGTGGTCGAACCCCATCGGCTGTTCGCGCTCGCCGAAGGCCAGGCCGATAAGGGCTGACCTTCGGCCCCTACTTCATCGCCTTGGCGAGATCGTCAGCCAGCCTGTCCTCGTCCAGGGAATGCTCGCGCGCGGCGTCCATCACCGTATGGAACGAGGCTATCGGGCAACCGACGCAAAGCAGGCCGTGACCGAGGATGACCCTGATCGTGCCTGGCCATCGCCGCATGATGACATCCATCGTCATGTCGTAGTCGAAACGTGACTTCATCGTCGTTCACCGTTTTTGAAGCCAGATGATGAACGAAGCGGCGCGCCGTTTCGTTGCGCGCCGACAAACAGGCAAACGATCGGGCGGCACCCCAGTACGGGGGCATGACCTCCATCGGCAGGCTGGCACGTACGCCCGCTCCCGCTACGGTGGACATCGGATCCTGCCCCTTGCATCGACGACGCGTTGCAGGCCAACTAGGCCGGACAGACAGAGGCAACGCATGAAGATCGAAGTCACCGACAGCCCATCGTCCGAAGACCTCGACACGGTCGGCGACCACCTGACCGCTTTCAATGCGGCCGACGTCGGACCGGCCGACAAACGCCCGTTGGCGGTATTCGTTCGCGGCGAAGATGGCTCCGTCGTCGCCGGCATTTCCGGCTACACGGCCTGGGGCTGGCTCTATGTCCAGTGGCTATGGGTAGACGAGAGCCTGCGTGGGCAGAGCGCGGCTTCGCGCATGCTGCAGGCGGCCGAGGACGAAGCCGCAGCGCGCGACTGCCATGGCGCTTACATCGACACGTTTAATCCGACCGCGCTGAAGGTCTATCAACGCCAGGGCTACAAGCCGTTCGGCGAGCTGCCGGACTTTCCGAAGGGCCGCACGCGTACATTCCTGGCGAAGCCCCTGCAGCGAGCCTGAAAAAGAAGCATCAGCGGCCATCTGGGCCGCTGATGGTCGTCCATCTCGGTCTGTTCGTACGGCCCGCAGGTCAGCCGGCGATGCGACCGCCGGTCATCGGATGCGGCACGCCGGTCGTGCTCGGGAAGCTGATCGGCATTCCGCGCAGGACGCGCGCGGCGAGGAACGCGAAGCACTCCGCCTCCACCGCATCGCCCCGCCAGCCGATGGTGTCGGCCGAGACCGCGTCGACGCCGGCGCGTTGCCGCAGCATAGCCATGAAGGTCGGGTTGTGTCGGCCGCCGCCGGAGACGAAGAGTTTCGTCGGCCGCTGCGGCAACAGGTCGAGCGCCTTGCCGACACAGGCAGCGCTGAAGGCGGTGAGCAGTGCCGCGCCATCCTCGTTGCTCAGGCCATCGGCCATTGCGGCTGTGAAGTCGAAGCGGTCGAGCGACTTGGGATAGGGTGCGGCGAGATAGGGATGCTCGAGCAGGCGTGCGAGCCTTGCCTCGTCGACGGTACCAGCGGCGGCCAGCGCCCCGCCCTTGTCCATCTCGCCCAGTCCCCTCGCCTTGACGAAGTCGTTGATCGGCGCGTTGGCCGGGCCGGTGTCGAAGGCGACGAGATCTGACTTGCCGTCCCACCAAGTGACGTTGCCGACGCCGCCGAGATTGAGAATGGCGCTGTCGCCGCGCGCGCCGGCCGTGCCGAGCAAGGCGGCATGGTAGGCGGCGGCCAGCGGCGCCCCCTGCCCGCCGGCGCGGATGTCGGCGGTGCGGAAATCGTAGACCACCTTGGTGCCGAGCAGCGAGTGCATCAGCGCGCCGTCGCCCAGCTGCCGGGTCTCGCCGCGCAAACCGCCCTTCTGCGGTCCGCGATGCAGCACGGTCTGGCCGTGGAAGCCGACGACGCCGATCTCGGCCATGGTCATTCCGGCGCCCTCGACGACGTGCCTGACAGCGGCCGACTGGGCGCGAGTGAGCACTTCTTCGGCCTCAGCGAAGATCGCCGGCTCGGGGCCTTCAAAATTCCAGGTCCGCGCTTCGGCCTGCGCCTGCTCCAGCATCGGCCGCACCGACGCTTCGTAGGGCACGAGCGCATAGGGACCGAACGCCTCGATGCGTTCGCCGTCGGTCCTGAGCAGCGCGACGTCGATGTTGCCGTCGAGCACGGTTCCGGTCATCAGCCCGACCGACCAGATGGGTTTCATGTTCAAGCTCCGTTGATGGTGTCGCCGGTCCGGCGGCGAAGATCGACGATCCCGCTGTCAAAATGGCGGGTGGGGTGGATACGGTTGGTGAGCAGGGTCCAGGCGCGGCCGGCGTCGAAATCGATACAGAGCGCCGTGCCGGTGAAGCCGGTATGGCCGATGGTGCCGGCGCTGCAGCGGTCGCCGCCGAACCAGCCGGCATAGGGGTGTTCCCAGCCGTGGGTGCGCTTTTCCGACAGCGGCGTGCGCATCAACTGGATGGCGCGCGCCGATGCGCCGGTGCCGTCGAGCAACCCTTGTGCGAAGTCCAGCACCGAAGCGGCAGTCCCAAACAGCCCGGCATGGCCGGCGCCCTGCAGCGCCGAGCAATTGTCGTCATGGACCTCGCCCGACAGCACGCGATGGCGCCAGGTGCAGTCCTCGGTCGCCGCCGATCGGTCGGGATCGGCAGCGAAAGCAAAGCCCGGGCCGGCATCCATGTCGCGGATCCACTTGCCCGACAGGCGTTCCATGGCGAGGCCGAGCAGGATGAAGTTGATGTCGGAATAGACGGGAGCTGCCAGCTTGCGCCACTCGCGCTGCAAGACGAAGGTCCGCAACAGGTCCGGGTCGCGGCCGTAGGTGTAGATCGGCTCGACCGCGGGGAACGGCGTCTGGTGGCCGAGGCACTGGCGGAAGGTGACCTGCCTCTCCCAGGCGTCGGGGTCGTATTGGCGCAGATCGGGAAGCACCGAAATCAGCGGCGCGTCGAGGTCGATCGTGCCGGCCTCGGCCAGCGCCAGGATGCGCGGCGTGGTGAAGATGACCTTCGTCAGCGACGCCAGGTCGAACCAGGTGTCGTCGCGCATCGGCCGCGAGGCGGGAACGCGCTGCGCAAGGCCAATCGACCTGGTGATGCGCTGGCCGCCCTTGTCGACGATGCCCAGCACGCCACCCGGAATGCGCCCGGTCTCGACGGAATGTGCAAGCAGTGCGAAAGCGCGGTCGAAACGGTTGGGCAGGTCGTCCGTTGCCATCTTCGTTTCCCTCAAGCCTCGGCCCGCACCTTGTGATCTGCGCCAAACTGAAGCCACTTCGCCGCCGGCGGCTCGAAGCCGACGGGGCGCACCAGCGACGGGACCTGGCGGGTGTCGAGCTCGAAGTGCTGCTTACGGCGGTCGATGGTGGGCACGGCTGCGATGAGCTTCTTCGTATAGGGGTGCTGAGGATCGGCGAGCACCGACTTCGCGTCGCCGATCTCGACGATCTGGCCGGCATACATCACCGCGACGCGGTGGGCGATGCGCTCGACCACCGCCATGTCATGCGAGATGAAAAGATAGGCGAGACCGTATTCGCGCTGCAGGTCGACCAGAAGTTCGAGCACGCGGGCCTGGACGGAAACGTCGAGCGCCGAGACCGCCTCGTCGAGCACCACGACCGACGGGTTGAGCATCAGCGAACGCGCAATGCACAGGCGCTGCCGCTGGCCGCCGGAGAACTGGTGCGGATAGCGCGCAAGGCTGTCCTCCGGCAAACCAACGCGCTTGAGCAGCGTCACCATTCGTGTCCGAACCTCGGCGTCGATTGGCTGGCCCGTGGCGATCACCGGTTCGGCCAGGATCTGCTCGACGTTGAGGCGCGGGTTGAGCGAGGCGTAGGGGTTCTGGAACACCATCTGTACCGGAAGCCGGCTCTGGCCGGGCCGCGCGGCCTGGGCCTCGACCGAGAAAGCGCCGCGAGTCGGCGACACGAGGCCGAGCACGGCACGTGCGGTGGTCGACTTGCCCGAACCGCTTTCACCGACGATCGCCAGCGTTTCGCCCGGCATCAGGTCGAAGGCGACGCCATCGACGGCATGGACGGCGCCGACCGGCTTGCTGAACCAGCCGCCTTTCAGCGGATAGCGCACGACGAGGTCGTCGACTTCGAGCGTTGGCTTGGGCAGCGGCGCTGCCTTTCGCGTTCCGTCCGCTCTCACCGCCACGCCGCTGGAGAAATGCGGCACGGCATGAAGCAGGTGTTGGGTATAGGGATGCTGCGGAGCGTCGAGGATCTGGCCGAGCTCCCCCTGCTCCACCACCCGGCCGTCCTGCATCACCATCACGCGGTCGGCTATGCCCGCGACCAGGCCGATGTCATGGCTGATGAAGATCATCGACATGCCCGTCTCGCGCCGCAGCTCGGCCAGCAGCGCCATGATCTGCGCCTGCACGGTGACGTCGAGGGCCGTGGTCGGCTCGTCGGCGATCAAGAGGCGCGGGTTGCACGCCAGCGCCATGGCGATCATCACGCGCTGAAGCATGCCGCCGGAGAGTTCGTTGGGGGTCGCCTTGAGCCGCCGCTCGGCATCGGGGATGCGGACCCGCTCGAGCGCCTCGCGGGCGGCGGCCCTGGCCTGACTGCCGGTCAGCCCGCGATGCAGGCGGAACGACTCCTCGATCTGGGTACCGATGGTCAGCACCGGATTGAGCGACGTCATCGGCTCCTGGAAGATCACGCCGATCTCGGCGCCGCGTATGCCGACGAGATCTTGCTTGCTTGCGGCGGTGACGTCCATGACGCTGCCGTCGGCGCGCAGCAGTTCGATCTTGCCATTGGTAATCCGGCCACCGGCATAGTCGATCAGCCGGTTGCTGGAGAGCGCGGTCACGGACTTGCCGGAACCGCTCTCGCCGACAATCGCAAGGACCTCGCCGACGCCGACATCGAAGCTCACGCCATGCACCACTTCTTTGGCGCTGGCTGCCGGGCCGAAACTCACGTGCAGGTCACGGACCGAAAGGATCGGCTTCATCTGATGCCCTCCCATGTCACGCCCTCCTCGTCTTGGGGTCGAGGATGTCGCGCAGCGCATCGCCGAGCAGGTTGAAGCCGAGGATGGAAAGCATGATGGCGACAGCCGGGAAGGCCAGCAGCCAGGGTGCCTGCTCCATCAGGTTGCGGCTGTCGCTCAGCATCAGGCCGAGCGACGAGGCCGGCGGCTGGGTACCAAGGCCGAGGAAGCTGAGACCGGCTTCAGTGAGCAGCGCCCAGGCGAGCGCCAGCGTCACCTGCACGGTGAGCGGCGCCACCAGATTGAGCAGCAGGTGTCGCGTCAGGATGTAGGAGCGGCTCGACCCGAAGGTGCGGGCGGCATCGACGAAGTCGCGCGCCTTCAGCGACAGTGCCGGACCGCGCACGACGCGGGTGAAGATCGGCGTATAGACGATGCTGATGGCCGCAACGCTGGTCCAGGTGCCGGGGCCGATGATGGTGACGATCAGCAGCGCGAGCAGAATTGCGGGAAACGCCAGCAGCACGTCCATCAGCCGCATCATCACCGTATCCCAGCGCTTGCCGTACCAAGCTGCAGTGAGGCCGAGCACGGTACCGGCAAGCGTCGCCAGGGCGACGGAGAAGAAGGCCACCGTGAACGACTGGCCGACGCCTTTCATCAGGCGGCTCATCACGTCCCGGCCGAACAGATCCGTGCCCATGAGGTAGGAGGACGAAGGCGCCTGCAGGCGGTCGATACGGTACTGCGTCAGCGGATCGTGCGGCGTCACGCCAGCGGCGCCCAGCAAGGCGACGAGCAGGTAGACCAGCACGATGGCGCCGCCGATGCGCCCGCTGGGATGCGAAAAGATAGCCTTCACAACACGCATCAGCGGCCCTCCAGGCGAATACGGGGGTCGAGCGCGGCATAGGCGAGGTCGACGAGCAGGTTGACGATCATGAAGTTGAGGGCGATGAACAGAACGGCGCCCTGCACGAGCGCGTAGTCGCGCTGCAGGATCGCCTCGAGCACCATGCGCCCCAGGCCGGGCAAGGCATAGATCTGCTCGACGATGACGGCGCCACCGAGCAGGTAGCCGAACTCGATGCCGCTCAGCGTGACGACGGGCACCAGCGCATTGGGCAGCGCATGGCGCCAGATGACGCGGCGTTCCGGAGCACCCTTGCTCCGCGCCGTGCGCACATAATCGTCGCTCAGCACATCGAGCATGGCCGAGCGCGAAACACGCGTGACCGAAGCGGCGAATGCAAGGCCAAGCGTGATCGCCGGCAGGATCATCTGGCCGAGATTCTGCAGCGGGTCCTGCCACAACGACGTGAAGACACCCATCGTCGGCAGCACGCCGAAGCCGGCCGAGAGAATGTAGATGAGGACGAGGCCGACGACGAAGCTCGGCGTCGACTGGCCGATCATGGCGGCGATGCGGACGCCGAGGTCGGCGGGGCGTTCATTGCGGGTGGCAGCGAAGACGCCCGCCGGAACACCGATCGTCAGCGCGATCAGCATCGACAAGAGCGCAAGTTCAAGCGTCAGCGGAAAGCGTTCGAGGATGACCGTCAGCACCGGCTTGCCGTAGGTCACGGAAATGCCGAGGTCGCCGCTGAACAGGCCGGTGAACCAGCGCCAATACTGGATCGGCCATGGTTGGTCGATGCCGAAATAGACGGCCAGCGAATCCCGCTGCTGCGGCGTCAAGAGACCGGCCTCGGTGCCAAGCATCGCCGTGATGGAATCGCCCGGCACAAGCCGTATGGCGATGAAGACGATGACCGAGACCCCGATCAGAACCAATGGGAAGGCCTGAAGGCGACGTATCACGTAATTCATGGCATGCATCCCATATCGGGTTGAGGAACCGCGCCGGTTCTGCAGCGGAGCCGGCCAGTGAGCGACTTGCGCTGCCTTGGCGGTCGCCATCGACGCGATGGCGACCGCCTTCGAGCGGCGGCAGGGAGAGCCCACCGCTCAAAACGCTGTCTACTGCTGGATGGTCACCTTGCCGAGGCTGAACAGCGAGCCGGTCGGCATAGGCACGAAGCCCTGCACGTTCTTCTGCTGGGCGGTGTAGCCGTAGCCGGTGTAGAGCCAGACCCACGGCGCCTTCTCGGCGAGCTGCTTGTCGAAGTCGGCGAAGATGACCTTGCGCTTCTCCGGATCGGTCTCGGCGCGGCCGTCCTGCAGCAGCTTGTCGAGCGTGTCGTCGGCGAAGTTGGAGACCTTCTGCAGGTTGCCGTTCTTGGTCCAGTAGCGATTGTACATGGTGTAGGGGTCGGGACGGCCGCCATTCAGCGCCACCGCCATGTCGAAGTCGCCTTTCAGCCAGGTGTCGACATAAACGTTCAGCTCCATCATCTTGATGTCGAGCTTGACGCCGATCTCGGCCAGCTGCGACTGCAGCACCTGGGCCTCGGCAGCGGCCGTGGGCGGCTCGGCGGTCGCGGCGATCACGGTGGCGGTGAAGCCATCGGCGAAACCGGCATCGGCCATCAGCTTCTTGGCCTTCTCGACATCCTGCTTGTAGCAGAACAGCGAGTTCGGATCGGAGGCGAAGAACGGCATCGTCAGCGGCCCGGTCACCCGGCCTTCACCGAGCGATGCGGTGTCGAGCACCGCCTGGCGGTCGACGGCACAGGAGATCGCCTGGCGCACGGCCAGCTCGTTCATCGGCTTGCGCGCCGGGTTGAGCTGGAGCACGTGATAGGCGAGCAGCGGGGCGCGGTTGAGCTGAAGCTTGGGCTCGTTGGGCACCAGGGTCGCGATCAGCGGATCGTTCAGCAGCGCGAAGTCGACCTGGCCGGTGCGCATGGCGGCCAGGATCGCGGTCTCGTCCGGCAGCACGCTGATCTCGATGCCGTCCACGCCGGTTGCACCGCCAGCCCATTCCTTGTTGGCGACGAGTACTTCCTTGGAGTTGGGATCCCACTTCTCCAGCTTAAACGGACCCGAGCCGATTGCCTTGGTGCCGATGGTGCCGGCGGCAATCTCGCTGGCCGGAACGATCGACGAGTTGGTGTCGGTCATTGCCGTCAGGATCGGCGCGTCGGGCTGCTTCAGCTTGAAGACGACGGTGCTGGCGTCGGGCGTCTCGATGCCTTCGATCGACAGGTAGTTGGCGCGGTTCGCGGCGCCCGTCTTCTCGTCGAGGATGCGCTCGAACGATGCCTTGGCGTCGGCCGAGGTCACGGCAGCACCGTTCTGGAACTTCGCCTTGGGATCGAGCTTGAAGGTGAGCTGCTTGCCGTCGGCGGAAAACTCCCAGCTCGAGGCAATGCCTGGAACGATCTTCAGATCCGCGTCGAGCCGCACGAGCGGCTCGTAGATCAGTTCGAGCAGGCGCAGCGACGAGAACGCGGTCTGCTTGTGCGGGTCGAGGCCGGTCGCGTCCTGCGCCCAGGCCATGCGCAGCGTGGCCGCGTCGGCATGGCCGGCAACGGCCGACATGCCGATCATCACGGCCGTCGTTGCCCCAAGGAAATACTTGAACTTGCTGGTCATTTCATCCTCCCTTTAGCTCTTCCCTCGGTGCGGCCGGAATGGCCGCTCCCGGATCACTCGGACGCTTGCCTCGCATCCTGTATTGCTTGTCGCAAGAAGCCGTTCGACCCTTCCAGTGCCGAGCGCGCATCGGCAAGGCTCATCCCCGTCATGACGATGAGGATCGCCAGCTTCACGTCATTTTCGGTCTGGGCCAGTGCCAGTTGCGCCTCTTCCAGGGTGCAATCGGTCGCCTGCATGACGATGCGCGCGGCGCGTGCCACGAGTTTCTTGTTCGAGGCCTTCAGGTCGACCATCAGGTTTTCGTAGGTCTTGCCGATGCGGATCATGCTCGCGGTGGTCAGCATGTTGAGCACCAGCTTCTCGGCCGTGCCCGACTTCATCCGCGTCGACCCCGTCAATGCCTCGGGACCGACGACTGGCGAAATGGCGATATCGGCGACCGCGGCAATGGCCGACTGCGGGTTGCACGACAGGGCGACCGCGGTCGCGCCGATTTTCTTGGCGTAGCTGAGGCCGCCGATGACGTAGGGCGTGCGGCCGCTTGCGGCGATGCCCACCACGACGTCCTTGGCCGAGAGATCGATCTCGGCCAGCGCCTCGGCACCCTTGGCCTGGCTGTCCTCGGCACCTTCCGTCGCCTTCAGCAGCGCGCTGTAGCCGCCAGCGATGAGACCGACGACCATCGTCGGCGGAACGCGGAATGTCGGCGGGCATTCGGACGCGTCGAGCACACCGATGCGGCCGCTGGTGCCGGCACCCATGTAGATCAGGCGCCCGCCCTGCCGGAACGCCGCGGTGATGCGATCGACGCAGGCGGCGATCTCGGGGATCACCTTCTCCACGGCAAAGGCGACGGTCTTGTCTTCCTCGTTGATCTTCTTGAGGACGTCGACCGTCGGCAAGAGGTCGATATCCATGGTGCGCGGGTTCCGCTCCTCGGAAACCAACCGTCCCAGCTCCGAAATCAAGGCTTGTTCCGACACGCTCGCCACCTGCCCGGTTCTTGAAATGCAAGAGCCTCGCCGGGCCGGATCCCATGAGGCTTTCATTAACGTTTTAGAATGCAATATTCCTCATGTCAACAAACTTTGGAATGGATTATTCCTCAATGACTGGCACGTCCGCCAAGTGATCGAGCCGCCTGGCCAGGATGATGGCGCCGGACACCGCGTCACCGTCGGCCGGCTTGAGACGACGGCGGACGTCGGGCGCGAGCCAGGGTTCGAGAGGGCTCGCCAACCCGCCGAGCAGGGTCACGCGGGGTGCGCCCTTGTCGAAGAGCGTGCGGACGATCGTGTCGATCTGCTCGGCGGCAGTCTGGACGATGCGGCGGCCGGCCGCGTCACCCTGGTCGGCATGGCGCATGACGGTCGGCGCCAAGGCCGCGTAGTCGGTGGCGGTTGCCCTGTCCATCCAGGCCACCGCCTCCATCGGGTCATCGTGAAACCGCTGCATGACCTCCGTCAGCAGCGCCGAGCGGTCATGCCGGCCGTCATGGGCGCGGAGCGCGAGCTGCACCGCCTTCAAGCCCAGGTCGGCTCCGCTGCCTTCATCCGAAATCGGAAAGCCGTAGCCGCCGACCCTGAGGTCCCGCCCCTCGACGAAGCCCAGGCCGATCGAACCGGTGCCGGCGATGACGATCGCGCCGTCCCTGCCCGAATGTGCGCCAAGGCAGGCCCCCATGCCGTCGCTGGCGAAGCCGATGGCGGCAAACGGGTGCTCGATCGCCTGCAACGCCTCAAGCGCGCCCTTGCGGCCAATGCCGGCAAGGCCAATGCCGGCGAAGGTGTGCGCCAGTTCGGCATCACTGAAGCCGGCTTCCTCGACCGCCGCGCCAAAGGCACGCGCGATCGACGCCCAGGCGACGTCGATGCCGAGCCGCGTCGTCGCCGGACCTGAGAGGCCCTGGCCGAGCACATTGCCGGCCGCGTCGACGATGCGGGCACGGCAGCCTGTGCCGCCGCCGTCGACGCCTAGGAAGAAGCGAGGCACAGCGGCGCTGGTCATCCTGCTATCCGCTCGATGGTCGCGCCGCACATGCGAAGCTTGCGGTCGAGGTTCTCATAGCCCCGGTCGAGATGGTAGACGCGGTTGACGATGCTCTCACCCTCCGCGACCAGCGCGGCAAGCACCAGCGACACGGAGGCCCTGAGATCCGTTGCCATGACCTGCGCCCCGCGCAGCGGAGTTCCGCCGCGCACCAGGGCCGTCGTGCCCTGTAATGTAATGTTCGCGCCAAGGCGGACGAGTTCCGGCACGTGCATGAAGCGGTTTTCGAACACCGTCTCGCGCAACAGCGAGGCACCCGGCGCGCAGCACATCAGTGCCATGAACTGCGCCTGGAGATCGGTCGGAAATCCGGGATAAGGTTCCGTGGTGATGTCGACGGGCAACAACGGGCCGTCCCGCGAGACGATGAGCCCGCGATCGCCGGGCCAAACACTGACACCTGCCGCCTCCAGCACCTGCACAACCGATGCCAGATGTTCGAGCCGCGCATTCGTCAGCTCGAGCTGGCCTCCGGTGATGGCAGCTGCGATGGCATAGGTTCCGGCCTCGATCCGGTCGGGAATCGTATGGTGGGTGGCCGCGCGCCAGGACGTGCCACCCTGGACGAGGATACGGTGCGTCCCCGCCCCTTCGATGTTCGCACCCATGGCGTTGAGGCAAGCGGCGAGGTCCATCACCTCTGGCTCGCGGGCGGCATTGACGATCTCCGTCTCACCGCGCGCGGCAGTGGCCGCCATCATCGCCGTCTCGGTCGCGCCGACCGACGGCGAACCGAGCACGATGCGCGCGCCCGTCAGGCTGCGGGGCACCGAAGCGACGATCGAGCCACCCCGGATGCCGATGTCGGCGCCGAGCTGGCCGAGCGCCTTGATATGCATGTCGACCGGCCGGGCGCCGATCGCGCAACCGCCGGGCAGCGACACTTCGGCCTTTCCGAACCTGGCAAGCAACGGCCCCAGCACCAGCACCGTGGCGCGCATCTTGCGCACCGTGTCGTAGCTGGTTTCCCGGGCGAATGCAGCGCTCGCATCGACGATGACTGAACGGCCCTGGCGGCTGACTCCAGCACCGTGCTGGGCAATGACGCCAAGCATGTTCTCGACGTCGCTCACTGCCGGCAGGTTGGTTAGTTCGAGCGGTTCGGGGCTCAGCAGCGACGCAGCAATCTGTGGCAACGCCGCGTTCTTGGCGCCGGAGATGGCGACTGCCCCCTGCAGCCTCTGGCCACCGACTATTCGCAACTTGTCCATGTTCAAGATCCGTTCAGCAGCCGGTCGAGACCGGCCGAACTGGCAAGAGAGTTGATCGGATTATTCTTCCCTGTCAACATTGGATGGAATATTCTATTCCCACTCTTTGTCGGATGGGAGGGCGCGAGGAGCTTCATGTCGGTTCTCACCAAAATCCTTGCGACGCTCGACACCATGGCGCCGGCCGACCGGCAGATCGGCCAGTTCATCGTCGACAAGCCGGACGAAATGCTGCGCCTGTCGTCCGTCGCGCTTGCCGAACAGACAGGCCGCAGCCAGTCGAGCGTGGTGAAGTTCGCGCAGAAGCTGGGCTATCCGAGCTACCAGCAGCTGAAGCTCGCGGTCAGCGAGGCCCGGGTCCAGCGATGGCAGGCGCCGCCCGGCATGGTGCATGGCAGCATCGACCGCGCCGACGGTTATGTCGCCGTGCAGCAGAAGCTCGTGGCGGGCAAGCTGGCCGCGATGCAGCAGACGATGTCGGTGAACAGCGAACAAACCGTGGCGCGCGTTCTCGACCTGCTCGACCAAGCCGACCGGATCCACCTTGCCGGCGTCAGTGCCTCTTCGCTGGTAGCGCGCGATTTCGCCATCAAGCTGATGAAGCTCGGGCGCAACGTACTGCACGACAGCGACAGCCACGTGCAATTGGCGAGCGCCGCATCGCTGGGGCCGAGGGACGTGATGCTCGCACTGTCACATTCAGGCACCAGCATCGAGACGCTGCGCATCGCCGAACTCGCCAACGAAGGCGGCGCGACGGTCGTGGCCATTGCATCGCTGAGGGACAATCCGCTGAGCGCGATCGCCGACATCGTGCTGCACACGGCAAGCGACGAGGACGACGTCCGCTCATCCTCGATCACCGTCCGCGATGCCCAGCTTGCCCTGACAGACCTTCTTTTCATCCTCTTGGTGCAACGGCAGGCCGACGCCGGCGATCACATCCGCAAGAGCGAGGCCGCCGTGGCGGCCCTCAAGCTGGACGGAAGATTGCGCTGAGCGGAGTACCTATTGGCGCATCCGTTCGAGCTGCCGATAGAAATCCGCCCCGGCCAGGGCCGAATAGCTCTCGCGAAACAGGCCGTAAAGGTTGTCGAGGACGCCCCGGTGCTCGATGTTCGGCTCGAGTGAATGCGTAGCGGAGACCATTTCCGCCGCCGCCTCCTCGATCGAGGCGAAATGGGCGGAGCCCACGGCACCCAGCAGTGCTGCACCGAGTACGCTGCATTCGCGTTCGCGCAGCAGCGTCACCGGACGGTCCAGGACGTCCGCGATCGTCTGCGTGAAAAGCGAGGATCGCGTGCCGCCGCCCGTGAGCCGCAGATCGGTGATCCCGGACCTGAGGTCGGCGTCGAAGGCCTCGACCATCATGCGTATTTCGCAGGCGAAGCCTTCGAGCATGGCCCGGATGAGGTCCGCGCGCGCGTGTTTCAGCGTCAGGCCGAGAAACGCCCCGCGGGCGGTGGCATCGTAGTGAGGTGTGATCTGCCCGGCGAAGAAGGGGTGGAACACCAGTCCCTGGCTCCCAACCGGCGCCTTGGCCGCTTCCGCCATCATCAGCTCATAACCGGACGCCGGACCTTCGAACTGGTCGCGCCACCATTGCAGGCAGGCGCCGACGGCAAAGCAACCGCCCTCCAGGTCCCACTTGCCGGGAATGGCATGCGCGCCGATGTAGGTCTGCTCTCCGACCGCGAGATCGGGATGGTCGAGGTGAGCCACCATCATCGCCGAGGTGCCTATGGTGATCTCGGCCATGCCCTGCCGCACCACGCCCGCACCCAGCGCGGCGCATTGCTGGTCGCCCGCTCCACGGCAAAGTACTGCGCCGGCGGGCAGTCCGGTCAACGCCGCCGCCTGCTTCGAAATCACGCCGACCTCGGCCCCCGGCTCGCCCAGCGGCGGAAGCTTGGCGAGGTCGATACCAGCGGCCTTGCAGACCTCGTCGCTCCACCCAAGCCGGCGTATGTCGAGCATGCCGTTCAAGGTCAGGCTGGACGGGTCGCCTTCGAACCGCTCTGCTCCCAGCAGGCGAAGCAGGTATTCCTGTCCGTTGCAGATCCACCTCGTGGCGTCGAGCAGTTGCGGGCTGTGGGCAGCCAGCCAGGCGATCTTGGCCACGGCCCAGGAAGCTGCGATCGGCATGCCGGTGAGCGAGCGGAACCTTGCCGGCAAGATGTTCGCCGCAATCGTCGCTTCCATGTCCTTGGCACGCGCGTCGTTCCAGACGATGGCAGGCGCCAGCGGTCGGAACTGCTCGTCGAGCAGAGCAAAGGTGCCGCGCTGGCTGGACAGCCCTACCGAAACGATCCGGCCGGGATCGATCCCCGCCGTGGCCTGGCGGCTGGCTTCGCACAAGGCGCGCCAGACGACGTCCATGTCCTGTTCGACCCAGCCAGGCTGAGGAAAGATGCAGGGATAGTCGCGGTCGCCGCTGGCGACCATGAGGCCGCGCCTGTCGAACAAGGCGACGGTGACGCCGGTCGTTCCGGCGTCGATGCCGACGAACAGCGGCTCGCCACTCATCCGTGCACGCCAGGGGTACTGGCTATCCAGGCGCTGAGCAGCGCGAAATAACGGCTGCGCCTTTCGGCCTGCTCGGGCGTGAGCGTGGCGACCAGCCTGATCTTCAACGCGATGAGATCCTCCTCGGGCTCAAACAGTTCGAGCGGCACCGACGCAAGCTCGGTATTGGTCTCGCCGGTCCAGTTCGAATTCACCGGAAAACCATATTTGGGGTCCGAACAAGAGCAGTGCGAAATCGTACGCTAAGGCCGAACGGACCATGAACGGCGTATGGATGAGCAGCGCGGGATCCTGTGGATTGTCA
>NZ_JBNPXB010000020.1:0-62377 GCF_050433525.1 Aminobacter sp. BE322
GCGGATTGACGTCTCCCAGGCCATGATCCTCGTCGCCATGGGCGGCAACCTCCTACGCCGGAATGCCCATCCCTGACTTTCCAAACGGACTCTAAGAAGGTGCTATGCAATCTAAAGTTGACCAGAGGCAAACGTGAACGACATCGATTCCAAATTGATTGTCAATATATCAATACTAATTTTTGGAATTATTTTGGCTACATTCCATATCTCAAGAGAGATATACTATGAAATAAATAAAATTCCACTTATCAGAAGAAAGCCTATTATGTTTTCAGATCTACTCTCGTCAACATACAAATCAATTTCTCCGCTTCAGGCCAGATATATACAACTTTCCTCTTTATTGTTCGGGATAATAGTTGTTATTATTTCGATGTTTTAGATAATAATATTTACTAAAATTTTTTAATATAGGCCGCGGCCTTTCCTTGCGGAACATCTCTCGACCTTTGATCCAGTAATACACGCGCTGCTGCTCGCCCTACATTCGACTCATCTGGGCAGTGCGCGTGCTCGGCCCATCATGTTCCCAGCAGCACCACCATTCTGCTAGACTTGGCAGCCATGGGAACGATATGGCGCGGGGCGTATTACAGCGGCGTGGTGCAATCAATATCGCGAGGCCAAAATGACTGAGATTGCCGTCAATGTCCGCTACATGGTCGACGACGTCCAGGCTGCCGTGGAGTGGTACACCAGGCATCTGGGCTTCTCGCCCCTCACCAACTTTGCCCCGGCTTTCGCGGACGTGACGCGGGGCGCGCTGCGATTGCTGCTCAGCGGTCCGACCAGTTCGGCGGGCCGCCCGATGCCCGACGGCGACCGGCCGGGTCCGGGCGGCTGGAACCGCATCCATCTCATCGTCGATGACCTGAACGCCGAAGTCGCGCGGCTGCGGGCCGCCGGCGTCATCTTCCGCAACGACGTCGTCAGCGGCCCCGGCGGGCAGCAGATCCTGCTCGTGGACCCGTCGGGCAACCTGGTCGAATTGTTCCAGCCGGCTGAACGCGGGCCGGCAGCGAAGTAGCCTGACCGCGACCGATCACCGCCAGCGTCGTGGTGGCAGGGCGCAAGCCTTCCAATGCAAAAGGCCCCGGATCGCTCCGGGGCCTTTTTTCGTTTCGGACCGTTCCCCCGCCTCAGTGATGCGCGGGTTCCGCCATCTGCCTGGCGTCCGGCACCTCGGCGTGGGGCGCGACGTCCTTGCGGGCGATGAAGGTGTAGAACATCGGCACCACGAACAGCGTGAACACCGTTCCCACCAGCACGCCGGCGAAGATCACCAGGCCCATCGAATAGCGCGCCGCGGCTCCCGCGCCCGAGGCGATGATCAGCGGCACGACGCCGAGCGCCATCGCCGCCGTGGTCATCAGGATCGGCCGCAGGCGGACCTTGGCCGAGGCGATGATCGCATCCTTGCGCGACATCCCGTGCTCCTCGCGCTGCTGGTTCGCGAATTCGACCAGAAGGATGCCGTGCTTGGTGATCAGGCCTATCAGCGTGATCAGCCCCACCTGGGTGTAGATGTTCAGCGTACCCAGCCCGAGATTGAGCGGAACGATGGCGCCGAAGATCGACAGCGGCACCGACATCATGATGATGAACGGGTCGCGGAAGCTCTCGAACTGCGCGGCCAGCACCAGGTAGATCACGACGACCGCGAGCGCGAAGGCGATCAGGATGGTGTTGCCCTGCTCGCTCTCGAGGCGCGACTGGCCGGCATAGTCGATGAAGAAGCCGGCCGGCAGCAGCGGCCGGGCAATCTCCTCGATCGTCTTCAGGCCGTCGCCCGTGGTCACGCTCGGAACCGGCAGCGCCGAGATCGTCGCCGAATTGAGCTGGTTGAACTGCTCGATCGACGCCGGCGAGGCGTTGGTCCGGATCGTCACCACCGCCGACAGCGGCACCATCTGGCCGTTGACGCTGCGGACGAAGAACTCGCCGAGCTTCTCCGGATTCTCGCGGTACTGCTGCGGCACCTGCATGATGATGTCGTAGCTGTTGGAATCGCGGTCGAACTGGGCGATCGATCCGCCGCCGACGAGCAGGCTCAGGGTCTGGCCGATCTCGCGCACCGACAGGTTGAGCGCGGCCGCCCGGTCGCGGTCGATGGTCACGGTGACCTGCGGCGCATCGAAGGACAGCGAGTTCTGCACGACGATGAAGCGCCCCGAGGCCTGCGCCTTCTCGCGGATCTGCTCGGCCACCTCGTAGACCTGGCTCGGGTCGCCGGTCGACTGGATGACGACCGAGATCGGCAGGCCGCCGCCGGCACCCGGCAGCGATGGCGGCGCGAACACCAGCGCCTCGACGCCGTTGACCTTCGACAACCGGCCCTGGATGTCGGCCTGGATCTCCTTCTGCGAGCGCGTGCGGTCCGCCCAGTCCTTGAGCGCCCAGACGGAGAAGCCCGAATTCGTGCCGCCGTCCATGCCGACGATCGAGAAGGTGGTCTTGAGTTCCGGCAGGTCCTTGGTGAGGTCGCGGATCTGGTCGGTGTAGAGGCTGGTGTATTCGGTCGTCGCGTAGCGCGGCGCCTTCACCAGCGCGAACAGGGCGCCCGAATCCTCCTCGGGCGCCAGTTCGCTCGACGTCTTGAAGAACATGAACGCCGTCACCGAGACCAGTGCCGCGACGACCAGAAGCGTCACCGGCCGGTAATTGAGCGAACCCGCGACCAGCCGCTCGTAGCGGTTGGTGACACGCTCGAAGGTGCGGTCGACGAAGGCGGAGAAGCGGCTGTGGCTGCCCGACTTCAGGATGCGCGCCGACATCATCGGGGTGATCGTCACGGCGATGAAGCCGGAGAGGATCACCGCGCCGGCGAGCGTGATGGCGAACTCGCGGAACAGCGAACCGGTCAGGCCGCCGGTGAAGACGAGCGGGGCGAACACGGCGGCGAGCGTGATGGTCATCGCCACCACCGGCGCGAAGATCTCGCGCATGCCCTTGAATGCCGCCTGCATCGGCGTCATGCCGTCCTCGATGTGCCGGTGGATGTTCTCCACCACCACGATCGCGTCGTCGACCACCAGGCCGATCGCCAGCACCATGGCCAGGAGCGACAAGAGGTTGATCGAATAGCCCATCATCAGCAGCACGAAACAGACGCCGATGAGCGACAGCGGGATGGTCACCACCGGCATCAGCACCGACCGGAACGAGCCCAGGAACAGCAGGATGACCACGATGACGATGGCGACCGCCTCGGCGATCGTCTTGAACACTTCGTCGATCGAGGCGGCGATGGTTTCCGTCGAATCGTAGACCATGGTGATGGTCATGCCGTCGGGCAGGCTGGCCCGGATCGCCGGCAGCTCGTCGATGACGGCGGCCGCCGTGTCGAGCGGGTTTGCCGAAGGCGTCGGGAAGATGCCGATGAAGGTGCCCGGCTCGCCGTTGAAGTTGACGACCGTGTCCGTGCTCTCGGCCGCCAGCTCGACGCGCGCCACGTCGCGCAGCCTGACGACGTTGCCGTCCTTGGACGTCAGCGGCAGCTCGGCGAAGGCTTCCGGCGTCTGCAGCGTCGACTTCATCGTGATCGAATAGGCCACGTATTCGTTCTTCGTCTTGCCGGGCGCCGACAGGAAGTTGGAGGCGTTGATGGCCTGCAGCACTTCGGCGGCCGTCAGGCCGCGCGCGGCGAGCCTGACCGGATCGATCCAGACGCGCATCGAATACTTCGCCGCGCCCAGCACCTGCACCTCGGCAACGCCCTTGATGGTCGACATGCGCGGGCGGATGACCCGCTCGATGTATTCGGTCAGCTCCTCCGACGTCATGTTGGGGTTCTGCATCGCCAGGTACATGATGGCGAACTGCATGCCCGTGCCCTTGACGATGGTCGGGTCCTCGGCGTCCGACGGCAACTGGCCGCGCACCTGCTGAACCTTCGACATGACCTCGGTGAGCGCCGTGTCGGGGTTGGAGCCGAGTTCCATCTGGACCGTCACCGTGCTCGACGACGGACGGCTCTGCGAGGTCACGTAGTCGATGTTCTCGGTGGTCGAGACGGCCGAGGCGATCGGGGCGGTGATGAAGCCCTGGATCAGGTCGGCGCTGGCGCCGGGATAGACGGTGGTGATGGTGATCACCGTCTCCTCGACCTCGGGATACTGCCTCACCGCCAGGTTGAAGATACCCTGGAAGCCGACGAGCAGGATCATGAAGGCCAACACCGTCGCCAGGACGGGGCGGCGGATGAAGATGTCGGAGAAATTCATTTCGATGCCGCCTGCGCATTGGTCGACGCCGCGGGCGACACGGTGTTGTCAACCTTGACCGGAGTTCCGTTGCTCAGCCTGTTCTGGCCGGCGATCACGAGTTCGTCGCCCAGCTTCACGCCCTCGAGAATCTCGACGCGTCCTTCCGAGCGGCGGCCGACCTTGACGAAGACCTGGTGGGCGGAAAGCGTCGGCACGGCCTGCGCCTGGGCCTGGGCCTGGGCGGCGCCTGCCTCGGCCTTGGCGGCCTCCGGCTGTGCCGCCGGCCGCACGACATAGACGAAATCGCCATAGAGGCTCGAGGTCAGCGCGGTCTGCAGCACGGCGACGACGCCGTCCTCCTCGGGCAGCACGATGCGCACGCGCACGAATTGGCCCGGGCTCAGCTTGCCCTCGGGATTGGCGATCTCGGCGCGCACGGACACCAGGCGGCTCTGGGGATCGACCTTCGGATCGATGCCGACGATCGCACCCTTGAACGGCATGTCGCCCTCGGCGAGGCCGAACTGCACGGGCTGGCCGATCTTGAGCAGGCCGAGCTGCTGCTCGGGAACCGAGAAGTCGGCCCGCATGGTGTCGAGGTCCTGGAGCGTCGCCACGATGTTGCCGGGCGCGACATACTGGCCGTTGTCGACCTTCGGGATGCCGATCATCCCCGAGAACGGAGCGCGCAGCTGCTTCTGGTCCAGCACGGCCTGCAGCTTCTGCACCTGCGAGGCCGAGGTCGACGCGGTCGCGCGCGCCGCGTCCAGCGCGACGTCGGAGCCGACGCCGCGGCGGCGCAGTTCGGTGGCCCGGTCGAGCGCCTGCTGGTCCAGGTCGGCCTGGGTCTTGGCGGCGGCCAGGTCGGCACGCTGCACGGTGTCGTCGAGCTGGATCAGGATGTCACCCGCCTTGACATGCTGGTTGGCCGAGAACCCGATCTCCTTGACGATGCCGTTCACTTCCACGGTCAGGTCGACGCCCTGGGACGCGCCCACCGTGCCGATCGTTTCGATGCCAGGCTTCCACGGCGCCGCTTCCACCTTGTCCGTCGCCACGGTCACGGCAGAGACCGGCATGTTGGCGAAGAATTGCTCGATGGCCTTGTCGCGGAACATGTTGAACCCGACGATACCGCCCACGACCAGGACGAGCAGCACGAGGGCGATGATGAGACGCTTGATCAAAGGAGATCCCCATTCTCTGTCAGGAATCTGCATCCGGCTGCGGCCCGATGCACATTGGCTCGACATATCATGAAATCAGAGGCGCGCTTACTGTACCGTCTGGACGGTAATGTCAATCGGGGTTAAAGATGCTGCTGACAAATGAGGTGCCGCTAATGTCTGGAAACAGAGCCAGTTCCCGCGAGAAGATCCTCGCGGCAGCAGCCGAACTCGCCGATTGCGTCGGCCCGGGCAACCTTTCGCTCGACGCCGTCGCGCAGCGCGCCGGCGTTTCCAAGGGCGGCCTCATCTACAACTTCCCCAGCAAGGCCAAGCTCATGCAGGCGCTGGTGGAAGACTACATCTCGAAGTTCGATACCGACCTTGCCGCCAAGTCCGCGAACCAGCATGGCGGTCCTGTCAGCCGCCTTGCCGCCTACATCGAGTTGTCCGCCGAAGAGTGCGCGCAGGTACACCCCTCCGCGGCCGGAGTCGTCGCGGCCCTCGCCGAGGACCCGGATTTCCTCAAACCCATCCGCAACTACAAGCGCCGCCTGCTCGACAGCCTGAAGGCCGAAAGCAAGGATCCCGCCAAGCTCATCGTCGCATTCCTGATGATCGAAGGCCTGCGCAGCATGAAGCTGTTCGACATGGACATACTGCACGAAGATGAACGCAGCATGACGCTCTCCTACCTGCTGGCGGAGGCCGCGGCGTCGCAGGACCCTGAGGCAAACTGAGCGGGGCGGCCGGCTTCGAGACCGCCGGCAACGTTGGACAGCGCCAAGCTGGCGGCTGCCGCCCGGTATCAGCTCGCCTCGCGCATCGCTTCGGCCGCCTGGAGATCGACCGACACCAGCTGGCTCACGCCCTGCTCGGCCATGGTCACGCCGAACAGCCGGTCCATGCGCGCCATGGTGATGGGGTTGTGGGTGATCACGACGAAGCGCGTCTCGGTCGAGGCGGACATCTCGTCCATCAGGTTGCAGAAGCGCTCGACATTGTGATCGTCGAGCGGAGCGTCGACCTCGTCGAGAACGCAGATCGGCGCCGGATTGGTCAGGAACACCGCAAAGATCAGCGCCATCGCCGTCAGCGCCTGTTCGCCGCCCGAAAGCAGCGTCATGGTCTGCGGCTTCTTGCCCGGCGGACGGGCCAGGATCTCCAGCCCGGCTTCCAGCGGATCCTCGGACTCGATCAGCTGCAGTTCGGCCGTTCCGCCGCCGAACAGATGCGTGAACAGCCGCTGGAAATGGCCGTTGACCAGGTCGAAGGCTGCGAGCAGCCGTTCGCGGCCCTCGCGGTTCAGACCCTGGATGCCCTGGCGCAGCTTGCGAATGGCCTCGATGATGTCCTCGCGCTCGGAAACGATCGCTTCGAGGCGCTCGGACAGCTCCTTCTGCTCTTCCTCGGCGCGCAGGTTGACCGCGCCCAGGCGTTCGCGCTCGAGCTTCAGCCGCTCCAGCGTCCGCTCGATGTCCACCGGATCCGGCATCGGGCTGTCGGCATCGAGGCCGGTGTGGCGGAAGACGAGATGCGGCGGCGTGTTGAGCGCCTCCTGGATGCGCGCCTCGATCTCGCGGCGGCGCTCGTCGGCGGCGGTCAGGCGTTCTTCGGCCCGCGCCCTCGCCTCGCGCGCCTCGGCGAGCCCCTGGATGGCGGCCGTCGCCGACTTGTCGAGCGCCGCCTGCCTGGCCTCGGCTTCCTGCAATCTGTCCGTCGCGTCCTTGCGCAGCGCCTCAGCCTGGGTCAGCTGCGACATCAGCATGCGGCGGCGGGCGTCGAGTTCGTCGGGCGCCTCGGCCAGCGCCTCGCGCTCGGCGGCGGCTTCCTCGCGCCGTTCGGTCAGCGCCTCGATCTGCTCGGCAGCGCTTTCGGCGCGCTGCACCCAGCTCTGCCGCTCGGCGGCTATCGAACCCAGCCTGCGCGACCGCGCCTCGGCCTCGCGGTTGAGGCCATCGTGCACGGCGCGGGCGTCGGCGAGCGCGGAGCGATCGCGCGCCACGGCAGCCGAAAGCTGGTCCAGCAGCGCTTGCAGTTCGCCGAGATCGGGGGCGGAACCCAAGAGGTCCTCGGCCTCTACATAGGCGGCCTGCGCTTCCTCGTGCGCGTCGGCAACACGGGCCCGGGCCTCGTCAAGGGCCGCGCGCCGGCTGACCAGTTCGCCGGCCGCCTTCTCGGCCTGCGCCAGCGCGTCACGGGCCGCACCGACCTGATGCTGGGCGTCGCGCCATGCCTGGCGGGCCAGCCGCTCGGCTTCGGTGCCCGCGCGCACGGCGGCTTCGGCACGCGCCAAGGCCTCTTCGGCCGCGCGCACGAGCTGCGTCGCCTCGACCGCCTCGGCATCGAGTTCGGCGAGCCGGTTCTTCTGGGCCAGCCTCTGGGCTGCGGCAGTCGGGGCATCGGCGCTCGCCGTGAAGCCGTCCCAGCGCCACAGCGCGCCCTCGCGGCTGACCAGCTTCTGGCCGGGCGCCAGCAGCAGCTGGAGCCTCGACCCGTCGGCGGCATCCACCACGCCGATCTGGGCGAGACGCCGCGCCAGCTGGCGCGGTGCGCGCACGACTTCGGCAAGGCTGCGCACGCCAACCGGCAATTTCAGCGCGGCGTCCGCCGGCCCCATGTCGCCCCAATGGACGGGTGCTGCGGGGTCGAGCGCCGCGTCCAGGTCCTCGCCCAGCGCCGCACCGAGCGCGGTCTCGAAGCCGCGCTCGACACCGATCTGCTCCAGAACCGCCGGATAGGTATCGCCCGCGGCCGCGTTGATGATCTTGGCCAGCGTCCGCGCCTCGGTCTCGATGCGCGCGAGTTCCGCCCTGGCCTCCTGCAGGGGCTGGCGCGAGGCAGCTTCAATCTGCCTGGCCTCGGCAACGGCGCGCTCGGCCTCGGTCGCCGCATATTCGGCCTCTTCGAGCCCTTCCTGCGCCGCTTCGGCGAGCATGCGCTTTTCCGCCGGGTCGGCGAGCGTCGCGATGCGTGCGGCGATCTCGCCGGCCTCGCGGTCGAGTTCGGCCAGTTGCCGGGCAAAGCGGTCGCGCCGCTCGGCGGCTTCGCGCATCGCGCGCTCGGCCTGGGTGCGGCCCGCGGCAGCCTCGGCGCGCTCGGCGGTCGCCCGCCCCAGCTCGGCCTCGGTCCCGGACAGCGTCGCCATCGCCTCTTCGAGGGCTTCGCGGGTCGTCGCCTCGCGATCGGCGGCGCCGTCATTCTCTTCCCGCAGCGCGTGTTCCTCGGCGTCGAGGCGCGCAAGGATAGCGGCATTGTCGCCGATCATGCGCTGCTCGCGGGCGATATCGGCGTCGAGCTGCTGCAGCCGGCGGTCGAGTTCGCTCTGGCGCTGGCCGATACGGCCGGCCTCCTCCTCGAGCTGCGAACGGGCGATCGACAGGCGCTGGAAGGTCGCCGCGGCGGTCGCCTCGGCCTCGCGCAGCGCCGGCAGCTTGTGCGCGCCCACCCCCTGATCCTTGGCGGCCGTCATCTGGGCTGTAGCCCTTTCGCCGACCAGCGCGGTCGCCGAGGCGAGAGCCGACTGCGCCTCGCCCTCCTGGGTCTTGGCGAGCGTCCAACGCAGGTGAAGCAGGATCGCCTCGGCCTTGCGGATGTCGGCCGACAGGTTCTTGAAGCGGGATGCCTGGCGGGCCTGGCGCTTCAGGCTTTCGATCTGGCTTTCGAGTTCGCCGACCACGTCGTCGAGCCGCTCGAGATTCTGCTCGGCGGCGCGCAGTCGCAGTTCCGCCTCGTGCCGGCGCGAATGCAGGCCGGAGATGCCGGCCGCCTCTTCGAGCAGGGCGCGGCGCGCCTGGGGCTTGGCCTGGATCAGCTCGCCGATGCGCCCCTGCCCCACCATCGACGGCGAACGGGCGCCGGTCGACTGGTCGGCGAAAAGCAGCTGCACGTCCTTGGCGCGGGCTTCCTTGCCATTGATGCGATAGACGGAGCCGGCCTCGCGCTCGATGCGGCGCGACACCTGCAGCTCGTCGGCATCGTTGAAGGAGGGAGGTGCCGTGCGGTCGCTGTTGTCGAGGAACAGCGTCACCTCGGCCGTGTTGCGCGCCGGGCGCGTGCCGGAGCCGGAAAAGATGACGTCGTCCATGCCGGAAGCGCGCATGTTCTTGTACGAGCTTTCGCCCATGACCCAGCGCAACGCTTCGACCAGATTGGACTTGCCGCAGCCGTTCGGCCCGACGATGCCGGTGAGGCCACGTTCGATGACGAACTCACCGGGCTCGACGAAGGACTTGAATCCGAGGAGGCGGAGGCGCGAAAACTTCATTCGCGCCAACCCGCGCAGAAGGGCGCACCGAAGCTGGACCGCTTCGGTGCCGCGAGAATGTCAGAGCATGCCGTCGATGATCGCCGACATTTCCTCAATCGACATTGCCCCCTTGTACAGCTTTCCGTTGATGAAGAACGTCGGCGTCGAGTCCACCGCGAAATCCTTTTCGCCGCGGGCGCGCACGGCCCTGATATCGTCCAGAAGCTTCTGATCCGTCAAGCAGGCCTCGAACGACTCCTGTGTAAAGCCGGCGAGCCGCGCGATCTGCAGCAGCGCATCCTTGGGGTTCTGCGAGGCTGCCCAGGTCTGCTGCTGCTTGAACAGCACGTCGACCATCGGGAAGTAGTTGTC
Source organism: Aminobacter sp. BE322 (assembly GCF_050433525.1). Taxonomy (NCBI): domain Bacteria; kingdom Pseudomonadati; phylum Pseudomonadota; class Alphaproteobacteria; order Hyphomicrobiales; family Phyllobacteriaceae; genus Aminobacter; species Aminobacter sp. BE322. The sequence continues at coordinate 9,996 of NZ_JBNPXB010000020.1, forward strand.
CTTGGAGCAGCGCGCCAGCATGAAGCCGGCCTCGGCCAGCGGATCGAAGGCGAACTCGCGATAGAGCAGGCGCACCTTGCCGGTGTCGATGTACTTCTTGGTCAGCTCCGGCAGGGTCGTTTCATGGAAGCGAGCGCAGTGCGGGCAGGTCATCGACGCGTATTCGACGATGGTCACCGGCGCGTCCGCCTTGCCGAGCACCATCTCCGGCAGCGGACCTGCCTCGAGCAGCTTGGCCATGTCGGCGGTGCCCTGCGAGGGCGGCGCCTGGACCGTTGCGGCCGGCGCGGCCGACTGGCCCGAGGCGGCGGCAGGTTCGGCAGGCTTCGCGGTCGCCTTGGCCTCCTCGCTGGAGTCGCTGCATGCGGACAGGAGCGTGGCCGCCGAAACGGCTGCCAGCCCGGTAAGTGCGGTCCTGCGGGAAATGGGTCGGATCATGCGAATCACCTGACGATGGTTGAATTTTGCAGTACGCGAATACGTGAAAGCGAGAGTTGGCGCGAATTAAGGCATCGATTTCCCCAAGCCAATCGCCAGCCGCCCTGCTTCCGATCACAATGTTGCGAGTGGCTGGAAGGTTACTTGCGGGAAGCGACGATGGCGGCCCCGAGTTTTTCGAGCGAGGCCCTCAGGCCTTCGTCCTCGATCTTGCCGACGGTGCCTGACAGTTTCGACCGCTCGGCATCGCTGAGCTTGCGCAGCCGAGGGCGGGCCGGCGCCATCGATGCGACGGGTTTCTGGACGATGCGCACGCGGCCCACCGCATTGAAGCCGAGGAAGGCGTTCACCCGGCCGATGATCTCGCCGGTCTCGTGCTGCAGGTGAAGGGCCGCGGGTCCCGAGCAGGCGACAACCAGGACCGCCGGCTCGAAGGGATCGTCTTCATGCAGGCGCCTCGGCCACTGGATCTTCTCGGGCCGCGAGTTCAGCGCCAGCCTCGGCCCGACGATCTCTTCCCAGGACTGGATGAGGCCGACCGAGATGCCGGTGCGCTTGCGCAGCACCGGATCGAGGATCGCGCTCGCGAGGTCGCTGACAGGCACGGGATTGCCGCGCCACTTGTTCCCTGCCATGTCGTACTCCAGAAATGACATGTCGCCAGATATGAGCCTGGCGACACGCAACGCCGAAGGCAGTCCGGTCCATCAATGGCATTCCGAAACGATACCCGCAAGCTTGCGACTAACGCGGACGGCCTGATCGCAACCCTGCTGCTCGACTGGTACGACACCCACCACCGCGACCTGCCGTGGCGCATGCCGCCGCGCCAGCTGGCGAAGGGCGAACGGCCCGATCCCTACCGCGTGTGGCTGTCGGAAATCATGCTGCAGCAGACGACGGTCGAGGCGGTAAAACCCTATTTCCGTGCCTTCCTGGAGAAGTGGCCGGATGTCAGGTCGCTCGCCTCGGCCGACACGGAGGACGTCATGAAAGCCTGGGCCGGGCTCGGCTACTATTCGCGCGCCCGCAACCTCAAGGCCTGCGCGGAGGCCGTCGCCGCCCTCCCCGGCAGCCGCTTTCCCGACACCGAGGCCGGCCTGCGCGAACTGCCCGGCATCGGCCCCTACACGGCTGCGGCCATCGCCTCCATAGCCTTCAACCGGCCGGCGGCGGTGGTGGACGGCAATGTCGAGCGCGTCGTCACCCGGCTGTTCTCGATCGCCACGCCCCTGCCCGAGGCCAAGCCCGGGATCCGCGCCCATGTCGAGCGCATGCTGGCGGCCGCGCGGCCGGGCGACTTCGCCCAGGCGATGATGGACCTGGGCGCCACGATCTGCACGCCGCGCCGGCCGCGCTGCATGCTGTGCCCACTGCGGGAGGACTGCAGTGCGATCGTCAATGGCGACCCCGAACTCTACCCGGTCAAGCCGCCCAAGGCCGAGCGGCCGACGCGTCGGGGTGCAGCCTTCGTCGCGGTCGCACCGGATGGCGCGGTGTTGTTGCGCAAGCGGCCCGGCAAGGGCCTTCTCGGCGGCATGACCGAGGTTCCGACAACAGGCTGGACCGCGCGGGTCGACGGCGCCACCGGTGCGGACAGCGCCCCCTTCCCCGCCAAGTGGCAACGCGCCGGCAGCATCAGCCACGTCTTCACCCATTTCGCGCTCGACCTCGAAGTCTTCCGCGCCGACGTGTCGTCGGGCACGCCGGTCGACGGTCACTTCTGGTCGGCTTCAGCCGCGCTAAATGGCGAAGCCTTGCCAACCGTCATGAAAAAGGTCATCGAAGCTGCCATACCGGGCGCAACGCAACGAGGACGCTAGGGAAATGAGCGAGATCCGCCACATCGTCTACGACATCGGCAAGGTCCTGATCCACTACGACCCGGACCTCCCCTTCAGCCGCATCATCCCGGATCCCGCCGAACGCCGCTGGTTCTTCGACAACGTCTGCACCAGCGAATGGAACATCGAGCAGGACCGCGGCCGCAGCTGGGAAGAGGCCGAGGCGCTGCTGATCGCCGACTTCCCCGAGCACGAGAAGAGCATCCGTGCCTTCCGCGAGCACTGGCACGAAATGGTGCCGCACCACTACGAGGACAGCGTCGCCCTGATGGAAGGCCTGGTCGCCGCCGGCCACGACGTCACCATGCTCACCAACTGGGCCTCGGACACCTTTCGCGAGGCGCGCGGCCGCTTCCCCTTCCTCGAGACGCCGCGCGGCGTGACGGTCTCGGGCGACATCGGCCTGATCAAGCCCGACCGTCGCATCTACGAACACCACGCCGCCGCCTTCGACCTCGACCCCAAGGCGTCGCTGTTCATCGACGACAGCCAGAAGAACGTCGACGGCGCGATTGCTGCGGGCTGGCAGGCGGTGCTGTTCACAAACGCGAAAACGCTCGAGGCGGACCTCGAGCGTCTCGGGATCGGACGGTGACTGGAAACCGGCCGATCGGCGAACCCTAAGACGCCTGGGCGCCCGGAATTCGAACTGTTCTGCCAGGTCTGGCAGGGCTTCTGAAGGTCCAGATGGCACAAGCCATGGAGCCTGATCCGCCGCGTGGGTGAAACGCGACGGAAGCCGATCTTGAAGCGGCCTACGCCCCGGCCTTTTCCATGCCGACGCGGACGATGCGGCGCAGTTCGTCGATCTGGGTCAGGCCGCCGGCCCGCTCATAGTGCCAGAAGGTCCAGCCGTTGCAGGCGTCGAGCCCCTGCACGGCGGCACCGACGCGATGGATCGAGCCGGCGGTTTCGCCGATCGCCAGCGTGCCGTCGGCGCGCACCTTGGCGGCCCAGCGCTTCTTGGCGTCGTAGAGCGTGGCGCCCGGCGCCAGCAGGCCCATGTCGATCAGGCTGACGAAGGCGACGCGCGGCTCGGCGCGTTTTCCCGTCAGCACGGTGAGTTCGGGACCGTCGAGCGTGCGCACCGAGGCGATGCGCTCCTGGGCGGCATCGATGTAGGCCTGCTCGCGCTCGATGCCGACGAAGTGGCGGCCGAGCCGCTTGGCGACCGCGCCCGTCGTGCCCGAGCCGAAGAACGGATCGAGTATGACGTCGCCCGGCTTGGTCGATGCCAGCATGATGCGGGCCAAAAGCGCTTCCGGCTTCTGGGTCGGGTGCAGCTTGTTGCCGTTGTCGTCCTTCAGGCGCTCGCCGCCGGTGCAGATCGGGAACAGCCAGTCCGAGCGCATCTGCACGTCGTCGTTCGACGCCTTCATGGCCTCGTAGTTGAAGGTGTAGTTCTTGCCCTTCTGGTCGCGCGAGGCCCAGATCATGGTCTCGTGCGCGTTCTGGAAGCGGCGGCCGCGGAAGTTCGGCATCGGATTGGTCTTGCGCCAGACCACGTCGTTGAGGATCCAGAAGCCGAGATCCTGCATCTTGGCGCCGACGCGGAAGATGTTGTGGTACGAGCCGATGACCCAGATCGTGCCGTTGGGCTTCAGCACGCGGCGCGCCGCCAGCAGCCAGGCGCGGGTGAAGGCGTCATAGGCCTCGAAGCTCTCGAACTGGTCCCAATGGTCGTCCACGGCATCGACCTTGGACTGGTCGGGCCGGTGCAGGTCGCCGTCGAGCTGCAGGTTGTAGGGGGGGTCGGCGAAGATCACGTCGACCGAGGCCGAAGGCAGTTTGTCCAGCGCTGCGATGCAGTCGCCCTTGATGATGGTGTCGAGCCATTCGGACGGCTGGGGCGTGCGGGAAAGCTGGCTGAGAGGACGCACTGCTGACATGCTGATACCCAAATGACGCGTTACTGTTTACTCGCCGTTATGGTTACCGATCAGCGTAAACAATTGATGAAGCAGGCGTCCGAATTTGCGGTTCCGGCCGGAATGGTGTAATCGCCGCGCCTTGAGTTCCCCGGCCCGCGCCAGGCGCCGGCCCATTCTTTCCGGATCGCCATGAACCAGCCAGACCTAGTCATCTTCGATTGCGACGGCGTGCTCGTCGATTCCGAAATCATCGCCGCGCGGGTCGAGGCCGATCTGCTGACCGCGGCAGGTTTCGAGATCTCGGCCGAGGAGATCGCCGAGGCCTATGCCGGCCTCACCTTCAAGGACATCCTGCTCAAGATCGAAGAGAAGGCCGCCATCCCGTTTCAGGCCTCGCTCATCACCCAGGCCGAAGAACTGGTCGATCGGCGCCTCAAGAACGAGGTGCGCGCCATCGACGGCGTGCATGAGGCCGTCGCCGGCGTCACCGCGCCGAAGTGCATCTGCTCGAACTCGACATCCGAGCGCATCGAGATGATGCTCGATCGCACCCGCATCCTGCCGCTGTTCAAGGGCCGCATCTTCTCGGCGCTCGAAACGCCGAGCCGCAGGCCGAAGCCGGCTCCGGACGTTTTCCTGCACGCAGTCAGCACGCTCGGCGCGAACCCGGCCAACACCTTCGTCATCGAGGATTCCGTCCACGGCATCGCCGGCGCGGTGTCGGCCGGCATGCGGGTGATCGGCTTCACCGGCGGAGCGCACAGCTATTCCGGCCATGCCGACATGCTGACCGACGCGGGCGCCGAAACGGTGATCCGGCGCTGGGCCGACCTCGGCGGCGTCATTGCCGCGCTGAGCATGTGGTCGGAGCACGCCTGAAAGCAAAAGCGCCGGTCGTGTTGACCGGCGCTCCGATGGCTCAGCCCTGGGGCTTCTTCTTCTGCGGGCCCTCGTCGTAGCCCACGAAAATCTGGACATCGCGCGCCGTCGGCTTGGGGATGGTGATGTTCGGGACGGTGAACACCCACTGGGTCGCCATCGACGGATCGGCGACCTGCACAGCGTTCTTGTGCAGTTGCGAGTAAAGAACCTCCTCGCCGCGAATGACCGCGATGCGGATCGGCATGTTGACGGTGCCGGGGCCGCCCGCCGGTCCGGTGACCACCTTGCCGGCGACGCCGACATTGATGCTCATGGTGGTGTCGGTGCGGGTGCAGTTGCGGGTCGCGTCGGTGATGGCCGACTGGTAGGTGAGCTTGGCCGGGTCGTCCTGGCCGCCCTTGGCATAGCTGTTGAAGAAGGCCGTGCCGTCGCGGAGCGTCACGTTCGGGCAATAGGCGAGCAGTTCGCTGGCCAGGATCTTGCCTTCCTCTTCGGCGATCTGCTTCGGATCCTTGGGCTGAGGAGGGGCAAAGAAGCCGCTGCTGCCGCCGGATTGGCAGGCTGCGACGATAAGCATAAAGCTGGAGGTCGCCAAAGTCGCCATAAAGCGACCGTCGATCTTACGAAACAACATGAACTGCACTTCCCTCTCGCAAAGCTGTCGTTCTATATCAACCGCGCGGCAAAAATGCGACTGAGGGAGCGCAGTTTTCCCCTTCCCGCCGATGACCGGCAGGACGCACCGCCTTGGAACGGATAGATATGCACTATGTGAGCACCCGCGGGGAAGCTCCCGCGCTTGGATTTTCGGACGCAGTTCTGGCCGGCCTCGCGCGCGACGGCGGCCTCTACCTCCCCGCCCAGTGGCCGACCTTCAGTGCCGCCGAAATCCGCAAGATGCGCGGCCTGTCCTATGCCGACCTGGCCATCAGGCTGCTCACCCCGTTCCTCGGCGGGGAGATCAAGCAGGACGTGTTCGAGCAGCTCGTCAGGGAAGCTTACGCCACCTTCCGCCACGACGCCGTCTGCCCGCTCGTCCAGACCGGCACGAACAGCTTCGTGCTCGAGCTCTTCCATGGCCCGACGCTCGCCTTCAAGGACGTCGCCATGCAGCTCCTGGCCCGCCTGATGGACCATGTGCTGGCCGAGCGCGGCCAGCATGCCACCATCGTCGGCGCCACCTCGGGCGACACTGGCGGTGCGGCCATCGAGGCCTTCGCCGGACGCGAGCGCACCGACATCTTCATCCTGTTCCCGCATGGCCGGGTCTCGCCGGTACAGCAGCGGCAGATGACGACTTCGGCGGCGGCAAACGTGCATGCGCTGTCGATCGAAGGCAATTTCGACGACTGCCAGGGCCTGGTGAAGGACATGTTCAACGACCATGGCTTCCGCGACCGCGTGCGGCTGTCGGGCGTGAACTCGATCAACTGGGCGCGCATCATGGCCCAGATCGTCTACTACTTCTCCTCGGCGATCTCGCTCGGCGCGCCCGACCGGCCGGTTTCGTTCACCGTGCCCACCGGCAACTTCGGCGACATCTTCGCGGGCTACGCCGCCAAGCGCATGGGCCTGCCGATCGACCGGCTGATCATCGCGACCAACGACAACGACATCCTCGACCGCACGCTGAAGAGCGGCGAGTACCGCACGACGGGCGTCGTCGCGACCACCTCGCCGTCCATGGACATCCAGGTTTCCTCGAACTTCGAGCGCCTGCTGTTCGAGGCTTCCGACCGCGACCCAGCCGTCGTGCGGCGCTACATGGCCGGCCTCAAGCAGTCGGGCGCCTTCACCATCGAGCAAAAGGCGCTGGCAAGCATCCGCGGCGAATTCGCCGCCGGTCGGGCGACCATGGACGAGACCGCCGCCACCATCCGCAGGACGCTCGAAGGCACCGGCTATCTGCTCGATCCGCATACGGCGACCGCGGTGCATGTCGCGGCGGGCCAGCCTGCCGGCGACGCGCCGATGATCGTGCTTGCCACCGCGCACCCGGCGAAATTCCCCGCGGCGGTAGAGGCCGCGTCGGGCATCGCACCCAATTTGCCGAAATGGCTCTCCGGCCTGATGGAACGTAACGAAAGGTTCACGGTACTTCCATCAGAGATAAAAATGGTGGAAGATTACATTAGCCGCCGCACACGAGCGGCACGCTAGGGAGTACGTTGCATATGAGTGTTGAGGTAAGCCGTCTGTCGAACGGCCTGACAGTAGCCACCGAAACACTTCCAAGCGTAGAGACCGTAGCTCTAGGGACCTGGGTCAAGTCCGGCGCGCGCAACGAGCGCGACGACGAGCATGGCATGGCCCACCTCCTCGAGCACATGGCCTTCAAGGGCACCAAGAGCCGCAGTGCCTTCGAGATCGCCTCGCAGATCGAGAACGTCGGCGGCGAGATCAACGCCGCGACGAGCGTCGAGACGACGTCGTTCTACGCGCGCGTGCTCTCCGGCGACGTACCGCTGGCGGTCGACATCCTCTCCGACATCCTGCAGGATTCCGAATTCGATCCCGACGAACTCGAGCGGGAGCAGCACGTGATCCTCCAGGAGATCGGCGCCGCCCACGACACGCCCGACGACATCGTCTTCGACCGCTTCACCGAGACGGCCTTCCGCCACCAGACCATCGGCCGCTCGATCCTCGGCACGCCCGAGACGGTCAAGTCGTTCACCTCGGCGCAGCTCCACGACTTCATGAAGCGTCAGTACGGCGCCGAGCGCATGGTCGTGGTCGCCGCCGGCGACGTCAAGCACGACGACTTCGTCCGCGAGGTGGAAAAGCGGCTCGGCAACTTCCGCACCAAGGCCGAAAGCGCCATTCCCCAGTATGCGCAATATGTCGGCGGCGACTTCCGCGAGGATCGCGACCTGATGGACGCGCAGATCGTGCTGGGCTTCGAGGGCCGGGCCTATCACGTCCGCGACTTCTACGCCTCGCAGGTCCTTTCGATGATTCTCGGCGGCGGCATGTCGTCGCGCCTGTTCCAGGAAGTCCGCGAGAAGCGCGGCCTCTGCTATTCGGTCTACGCGTTCCACTGGGGCTTTTCCGACACCGGCATCTTCGGCATCCATGCCGCGACCGGCCAGAGCGACATCGCCGAACTTTTGCCGGTCATCATCGGCGAGTTGCAGAAGGCCGGCGAAAGCATCCTCCAGGAAGAGCTCGACCGCGCCCGCGCTCAATATCGCGCCGGCCTGATCATGTCGGCCGAGAGCTGCTCCAGCCGCGCCTCGCAGATCGCCCGCCAGCTCCTGCTGTTCGGTCGCCCGATCGCCAAGGAAGAATTGATGGAGCGGCTTTCGGCACTTACCGTCGAACGGCTGACCGACCTGTCCTCGCGGCTGTTCTCCACCCGGCCGACCATCACCGCGGTCGGACCGGTCGGCACGCTCGCGCCCTACGAATCGATCCTGGATTCCCTGCCGGGCACGCAGACCGCCGCGCGCAAGCTCGCGGTCTGAGCTTGCGGCATGCTTTCGCTCCCGTTCTTCCGCCGCGAAGCGCCGGCGCTGAAAGGCGAGCGCGTTACGCTGCGCATGCCGGTCTCGCGCGACTATCACGAATGGGCGACGCTGCGCGCCGAAAGCCGGTCCTTCCTGGTGCCGTGGGAGCCGAGCTGGGCGCCCGATGAACTGGACCGCTCGGCGTGGCGCGTCCGCCTCGCCCGCTACCAGGACGACAACGTCCAGGGAACCTCGGCGGCCTTCTTCATCTACGAAAATGCCGGCGGTAAGCTCGTCGGCGGCATCACGCTCGGCAACATCCGCTACGGCGTCGCCCAGACCGGCCACATCGGCTACTGGATCGGCGAGCGCTATGCCGGCCAGGGCCTGATGCTGGACGCCGTGCGCCTGCTAGCAAGGCATGCCTTCGATACGCTGAGATTGCACCGGATCGAGGCTGCCTGTATCCCGGAAAACACCCGCTCCGTACGCGTGCTTGAAAAAGCCGGATTCCGGCGCGAAGGACTTCTGCGATCCTATCTGCGGATCAACGGCGAATGGCACGACCACTATCTTTACGCGCTGATCGCGGACGACCCGCAGGCTGTCATCACGAAGGGCTGAACTTGTCGAAGCACCTGCTGTCGCCGCTGTTTGCGTTTGTCTTGTCGATCGTGGCGATCGTCCTCGCGGCGTCGCAGGCGTCCGCCGTGGAGGCAATCAAGATCTCACGAGACGATGTCGCGCTGAACCTTACCGGCGCGGTCGAGATCTATCGCAATCAGGGCGAGAATTTCCAGATTTCGACGGCCCCCGGCCCGGATGGAATCGTCCGCCGCATCGAGGTCGAAGCAAAGGACAAGCGTTCGAGCGGCGACTGGGCCGTGTTCGCGCTCGCCAACACCACCGACCAGCAGCTCGACCGGCTGATCGTCGCGCCGCATTTCCGGCTCGTCGGTTCGGGGCTGTTCTGGCCCGACCTCGGCTCGAGCCGAATCGCTTCCATCACCCCGAGCGAGGGCTTTGCGCTCGACCGGCAGCAGAGCAGCGACGCGGACGTCTTCCTCGTCACGCTCAACCCCGGCACGGTGGTGACCTTCATCGCCGAGCTCGCCTCGCCCAAGCTGCCGCAGGTCTATCTGTGGGATCCGGAATCCTACAAGGACACGGTCAACTCCTACACGCTGTTCCGCGGCATCGTCATCGGCATCGCCGGCCTGCTGGCGCTGTTCCTGACCATCCTGTTCGTCGTCAAGGGCACCTCGATGTTCCCCGCGACGGCGGCACTGGCCTGGGCGGTGCTCGCCTATATCTGCGTGGATTTCGGCTTCCTCAACAAGGTCATCGAGGTCTCGCCGGGCAGCGAGCAGATATGGCGCGCCGGCACCGAGGTGGCGCTGGCGGGCACGTTCGTGGTGTTCCTGTTCGCCTATCTCAACCTCAACCGGTGGCACGGACATTTCAGCTACGGCGCCTTCGTCTGGATCGTCGGCCTGCTGCTGATCGCCGGCGTCGCCATCATCGATCCGGCCGTGGCCGCCGGCATCGCACGCATCTCATTTGCGGCGACAGCGATCACCGGCCTCGGCCTGATCGTCTACCTCAGCATCCGCGGCTACGACCGGGCCATCATGCTGGTCCCGAGCTGGGCGATGGTGCTCATCTGGCTCGCCGGTTCGTGGATGGCGATCACCGGCGTGCTCGACAACGACGTCGTGCAATCCGCCCTCGGCGGCGGCCTCATCCTCATCATCCTGCTCATCGGCTTCACCGTCATGCAGCACGCATTCGCCGGCAGCGCCCTGCACCAGGGCCTGTTCAGCGACATGGAGCGGCAGGCGCTGGCGATCGCCGGATCGGGCGACATCGTGTGGGACTGGGATGTGCTGCGCGACCGCGTCGTCACCCGGCCCGACGTCAGCATCCAGCTCGGGCTTCCGGCCAACAGCCTGGGCGGCGCCGCGCGCAACTGGCTGCCGGTGCTGCATGCCGACGACCGCGATACGTTCCGCACCACCCTCGACGTCGTGCTCGAACACCGCCGCGGCCGCGTCTCGCAGAGCTTCCGCCTGCGCGGGGCCGACGGCCACTACCACTGGTTCTCGCTCAAGGCGCGGCCGGTGATCGGCTCGGACGGCGAAGTGATCCGCTGCGTCGGCACGCTGGTCGACGTCACCGAGCAGAAGAAGTCGGAAGAGCGGCTGCTGCACGACGCCGTGCACGACAACCTCACCGGCCTGCCCAACCGCGAACTGTTCATGAACCGGCTGGAGGCGATCATCTCCATCGCCCGCACCGAGGAGAAGGTCAGGCCCTCGGTCTTCGTCATCGACATCGACCGCTTCAAGCAGGTCAATGACGGTCTCGGCATCTCGGCCGGCGACACGATCCTGTTGACCATCGCGCGCCGCCTGCACCGCCTGCTCAAGCCGAAGGACTCGCTGTCGCGCTTCGCCGGCGACCAGTTCGCGCTCATGCTGCTGTCCGAAGAGGACCCCTCGCGCATCGCCGCCGTGGCGGACGCCATCAAGCAGGCGATCAAGGCGCCGATCACCTTCGCCAAGCGCGAGATCGTGCTTACCGCGTCGGTCGGCCTCATCACCTGGACCACGGCCCAGGCCTCGGCGGAAGACATGGTCAAGGACGCGGAACTCGCCATGCACCAGGCCAAGCGCTTCGGCGGCGACCGCATCGAGCCGTTCCGGCCCGCCTTCCGCACGGTGGGCACCGACCGACTGCAGCTCGAATCGGATCTTCGGCGCGCCATCGAGCGCAAGGAGTTCACGCTCGCCTACCAGCCGATCGTGCGGCTCGAGGACGGCAGCGTCGCCGGCTTCGAGGCGCTGCTCCGATGGGACCACCCGCGCCGCGGCCTCATTCCGCCGGGCGACTTCATCCCCGTCGCCGAGAGCTGCGGCCTGATCGTGCAGCTGGGCCTTTTCGCCATGCAGCGCGCCGCCGAGGACCTGGCGGAATGGCAGAAGCAGATCGGCGACCAGCCGCTGTCGGTTTCAGTCAATCTTTCGAGCCGCCAGCTCATCCGCCGCGACCTCGTCAGCGACGTGCGCTCGGTCATCGCCCGCGCCAATCTCAAGCCGCGCTGCTTCCGGCTCGAGCTCACGGAATCGCTGGTCATGGACAATCCGGAGCAGACCAACCACGTCCTGACCAAGCTCAAGCAGCTCGGCATCGGCCTGTCGCTGGACGATTTCGGCACCGGCTATTCGTCGCTCTCGTACCTCACCCGCTTCCCCTTCGACACGATCAAGATCGACAAGAGCTTCGTCGACGACACCTCGCCGAAGCGCGCCGTGCTCATCAAGTCGATGGTCAACATGGCGCATGAACTCGGCCTGTCGGTCGTAGCCGAGGGCATCTCGGACGAAAGCGACGCGCTCGAACTCAGGCAGATGGGCTGCGAGTACGTGCAGAGCTTCATGTTCGGGGCACCGGTCCCCGGCGATCAGGCGCTGAAGCTCCTGAAGGAGCAGTTCTCCACCGGCTCAGGCGTGGCCGGCTGAGCCGCTCAGCCGCGCCAGGTCGATCCCGAGCGAAGCCACCACGCGGTCGTACTTGCGGTCGAGATCGGTGTCGAAAAGCAGTTCCGGCGTGGCCGGACAGGTCAGCCAGCCATTGGCGGCGATCTCGCCTTCCAGTTGGCCGGCGCCCCATCCCGAGTAGCCGAGCGCCATCAGGGCATGGCGCGGCCCGCGCCCGACCGAGATGGCGCGCAGGATGTCGACGGTCGCGGTGAGGCAGATCGCATCCGAGACCGGCAGCGAGGACTCGACCTTGTAATCGTCGGTGTGCAGGACGAAGCCGCGGCTGCGGTCGACCGGCCCGCCGTTGCGCACGATGAAGTCCTTGGCCTTCAGCGGCAGCCTGATTGCCTCCTGCTCGTCGAGGATGCCCAACTGCACCAGGAGGTCGGGGAACAGCAGCGGCTGGACCTGGTTGATGATCAACCCCATGGCCCCCTCGTCGCTGTGGGCGCAGATGTAGATGACGGCGCGCGCGAACCTGTCGTCCTTCATCCCGGGCATTGCGATGAGGAACTGGTCGTCGAGGAAACCGCGCCGCGAGGCGCCCTTTTTCTGGCGCAGAATATCCATGCCGACAGCGTAACGCGTTTCCCTTCGTCTTGAAAGATGGGGATGCGGCGGCGCCGGGGCCGAAGCGTTCCGATCGGAACATTCCGTCACGGAAATATGATTGCCCAAGGACAACGTGACCGATTGCGATTGCACGTCGACACGTTCAAATCACGGGCATGATACCGCAGAAAACTCTCGCCGCCGGCCTTGGACTCGTCCTGTTCGGTGCAGCCGCACCGGCATATTCCTCCGCATCGGACTGGGGCACGACCGAGGGCGGCCGCTTCCGCCTGGTTACCGCAGGCCGGCCCGACGCGGAGGGCAAGCTCCAGGGCGTGCTGTTCATCGAACTGAAGCCAGGCTGGAAGACCTACTGGCGCGACCCCGGCGATTCCGGCGTGCCGCCGCAGATCGAAGTCACGGCCTCGCGCAACGTGTCGGCGGTGGAGATGTCGTTTCCCGCGCCGCAACGGCACGACGACGGCTATTCGATCTGGGCCGGCTACGACTATCCGGTGGGCCTGCCCGTTACCTTCACCATCCCCTCGCCCGGCGAACCCTCGCTGATCGAGGCGGACGTCTTCCTCGGGGTCTGCGAGACGATCTGCGTGCCCGTGCAGGCCCGGTTGCAGGTCGACCCCGCGGCCGATCCGGACAACCCGGAAGACGTCGCGCTGGTGGAGGCGGCCTTTGAGGCGCTGCCGGCTCCGGCGCAGGCCGACTTCGGCGTCACGCCCGCCCCGGGCGGGGACGGCATGCTGTCGGTCGTAGCCAACGTGCCGGGAAGTCCGGAGGGCGTGGATTTCTTCGTCGCCGGCACGGACGGCTACCTGTTCGGCGTGCCGAAGCGGAACGCGGAGGCGGGCAAGCTGACCTTCACGGTCAAGGTGATCGACCGCCCGGATGTGCCCCCGACCGGCAAGGGCATCCCCTATACGCTGACGACGGCAACGTCCGCGGTCGAAGGCTTCCTGCCCTATCCCTGAGCCAATGGTTCGGGGGCGGGCGGGTGTTGGCCTGGGCCGCCAATCTGCGCTAGAGAAATTCGCGGAAAAGTGCGAAGCGGTTTTCCGTCCGGAATTGCGTCCAGACAGAGAGATGGAGCGCTTTCGCGTTTCTAAGAAAAACGGAAATGCTCGGTGGACGTCTGATCCGATACCTTCAACCGACATGCGAGGAACCATGACCATTGCCATCGGCGAAAAGCTGCCCCAGGCCACGTTCAAGACGATGACGGCCGACGGCGCCAAGAGCCTCAACACCGACGACGTCTTCGCCGGCAAGAAGGTCGTCCTGTTCGCCGTGCCGGGCGCGTTCACCCCGACCTGCAGCAACAACCACCTGCCCGGCTACATCGAGAACTTCGATGCCATCGTCTCCCGCGGCGTCGACACCATCGCGGTCGTCTCGGTCAACGACGTGCACGTCATGGGTGCCTGGGCACGCTTCAGCGGCGGCGAGGGCAAGGTGCAGTTCCTCGCCGACGGCAGCGGCGATTTCGCCCGTGCCATCGGCCTCGACACCGACCTGTCGGCCAACGGCATGGGCCTGCGCTCGAAGCGCTATTCGATGATCGTCGAAGATGGAAAGGTCGCGCAGCTCAACCTGGAGGGCGCTCCGGGCCAGGCGGTCGATTCGGGCGCGGCGCGCATCCTCGAGCAGCTCTGAAACGCGGCCGGCGCGCCGTCTTGAGGCGACACGCCCCTGCCTTGGCCGCAACGGCGGCCAGGCTCTAGGCGGATGCCCTGCGACCGCCCTTGAAGGGCGCCATGCCCTCGCGCGCCAGCTCGTCGGCGCGCTCGTTCTCGGCATGGCCGGCATGGCCCTTGACCCAGTGCCACTTGACCTTGTGGCGCCTGTTGGCCTCATCGAGCGCCTGCCACAGCTCGCCGTTCTTCACCGGCTTCTTATCGGCGGTCTTCCAGCCGTTCTTCTTCCAGCCGAAGATCCACTTCGAGATGCCGTCCATGACGTATTTGCTGTCGGTGTGCAGGTCGATCTCGCACGGCTCCTTCAGCGCGTTCAGCGCCGAGATCGCCGCAAGCAGTTCCATGCGATTGTTGGTGGTCTCGGCCTCGCCGCCCGACAGTTCCTTGGTCTTGCCGTTGTAGCGCAGGATCGCGCCCCAGCCCCCGGGGCCCGGGTTGCCCGAGCAGGCGCCGTCGGTGAAAATCTCGATGTGCTTCATTTCAGTCCGTATTCCTGCGGCGACCGGATCGCCCTGTGGAAGCGCAGGCGGCGGATGTATTCCATCGGATCGCGCTTCATCACCAGCCCGCCGTCGGGGATGGTCAGCCAGTCGTAGAGCCTCGTCAGCATGAAGCGCAGCGCCGAACCGCGCGCCAGGATCGGCAGCGCCGCCTTCTCGTCCTCGGTCAGCGGCCTGACGCTCTGATAACCGTCGAGCAGCGCCGTGCCCTTGGTGAGGTTGAAGGAAAAATCCTTCTCGAAGCACCAGGCGTTGAGGCAGGTGGCGAGGTCGTAGGCGTAGAGGTCGTTGCAGGCGAAGTAGAAGTCGATCAGGCCCGACAGCCCGTCGCCGAGGAAGAAGACGTTGTCGGGGAACAGGTCGGCATGGATGACGCCCGACGGCAGGCCTTTCGGCCAGCCCTTCTCGAACTCGGCGAAATCGGCATCCACCTCCCTGGCCAGCCCCGGCTCGACCTCGTCGGCGCCCGGCCGCGCCGCATCCCAGAGCTTGCGCCAGCCGTCGATGGCAAGCGCGTTCGGGCGCGTCATCGCAAAATCCTGGCCGGCGAGGTGCAACTCGGCCAGCGCCTTGCCGACCTCGCGGCAATGCACTGCCTGGGGCCGGCGCAGCCACATGCCTTCGAGGAAGGTGATCACCACGGCGGGACGCCCCGCCAGCGTGCCGATGACGTTGCCGTCCTTGCCGTCGACCGGCAGCGGACAGGAAATGCCCTTGTGGGCGAGGTGCTGCATCAGGCCGAGGAAGAACGGCAGGTCGGATTTCTCGACGCGCTTCTCGTAGAGGGTCAGGATGTACGACCCCGTCGTCGTGTGCAGCAGGAAGTTGGAGTTCTCGGTGCCTTCGGCGATGCCCTTGTAGGACAGCAGTTCGCCGACCGGATAGTTGCGGAGGAACGCCTCGAGTTCCCCCTCCGTCACGTCCGTGTAGACGGCCATCAGCGGGTACCGTTGACGAAGGCCATGTCGGCCGGGGTCAGTTCCACGTCGCGCAGAGCCCGCATCACCGGGAAATCCTCCGTCTCGGTTGCCGTCACGGCGAGTTCCACGGTCACGTCGAAGCGTTCGCGGAAGGCGTTGATGATCTCGTCGACTATGATCTCGGGCGCCGAGGCACCCGCCGACAGGCCAAGCGTAGCGATGTCGCCGACCCCGCTCCACGGGATCTCCGACGCGCGCTGGACCAGCAGCGACATCTTCGCTCCGGCCCGCTCGGCCACTTCGACCAGGCGTCGGGAATTCGACGAATTGGGCGCACCCACGACCAGATAGAGATCGGCGCCGGGGGCCGTTTCCTTGACCGCCTCCTGGCGGTTGGTCGTGGCGTAGCAGATGGATTCGGCGGCCGGTGCCTGCAGAGCGGGAAAACGCTCCTGCAGCGCCCGCAATATGCCGGCGGTGTCCTCGACCGAGAGCGTCGTCTGCGTCACGAAACCGAGCGCCTCGGGATCGGCCGGCTGGAAATTCTGGACGTCGGCCTCGGTCTCGATCAGCGTCACGCCGCCTTCGTCCAACTGCCCCATCGTGCCGATGACCTCTGGGTGGCCGGCATGGCCGATCAGCAGCACGTGGCGGCCATGGCGGCGATGGCGCATCGCCTGCTTGTGCACCTTGGAGACCAGCGGGCAGGTCGCATCGAGATAGAACAGGTTGCGCGCCTGGGCGTCGGCCGGAACCGACTTGGGCACGCCGTGGGCGGAAAACACCACCGGAGCGTCGTGATGCTCGTCGGGGATCTCGTTGAGCTCCTCGATGAACACCGCGCCCAGGTTCTGCAGGCCTTCGACCACATAGCGGTTGTGCACGATCTCGTGGCGCACATAGACCGGCGCACCGTATTTCTTGAGCGCCAGGACGACGATCTGGATGGCGCGGTCGACACCGGCACAGAAGCCGCGCGGCTGGCAGAGCCTGATCGTCAGTGGCGGTTTCGTCGCGGTGTCGAGCATGTGAATCTGGTTCCGTTCAGAGCCGAGATGATGGGGCGCCGCCCTGCTGTCAAGGGCAGGCAGGCGTCATTGGCGTTCCGGCTTGCGCAGCAGCCAGACGGCCATGACCCCGAGCAGCGCCGCCGCCAGCCCGTACCAGGTGATGACGTATTGCAGGTGATTATTGGGCATGTCGACCAGAGTGACGCCGCCGGCGGGCCAGCCGCCGGGATTGGGCGCCTTGTCGGCGTCGACGAAGAACGGCACGACGACGGCGCCGGCGGGCAGGCCCGCTGTCGCGGCCATGGCGTCGCGGTCCTTCCAGTAGAACACGTTCTTCTTGAGGTCGTTGTCCGGCACCAGCGAGCCCGGCTTGCCGTCGAGCGGATTGCGGGCAAGGCCGGTGATCGTCACCGGGCCGGCGACCTGGCCGTCCTGGCGCTTTGCCGCGTCCTTGCGGTCATAAGGCACGAAGCCGCGGTTCACCAGCACGTAGCGCCCGTCGTCCAGCCTCAGCGGCGTGTAGACGTAGAAGCCCGACTGGCCCTGCCAGGTGGCGAGGAAGTGGCGTTCGCCCCCGTGCTGGAACGTGCCGGACACGGTCACCGGCCAGTAGTCGACGTCGCCGGTGGCCCGGTACTTGACCTCCATCTCGGCGAACGGCAGCGGTTCGGACTGGATGCGTCCGTCAATCTGAGCGATCAGCGCATCCTTCCAGTACATGCGCTGGACCTGCCAGCTGCCGAGCGCGACCAGCACGGCGAAGACGATCAGGCCGAGCACGAGGGCCAGCACACGCCGGGGACGCTTGGCGGAAACGGAACCTGTCACGGGAACGCTCATTCGCGGGTATCCAGCCGTCCTTCGGCTGCCTTGTTGCGATATTGAAGGGTGATCAGCACGCCTTTCAGCAGGCGCAGCGCAGTGAGGCTGAGGATGACCGCCAGGGGTATCCACAGCAGGAAATGCAGCCACAGCGGCGGCGCCAGCGACACCTCCGTCCACAAGGCGAGGCCGACGACCACGAAGCCGATGATGAGGATGACGAAGACCGCGGGGCCGTCCCCCGCGTCGGCGAAGGAATAGTCGAGCCGGCACACGCCGCACTGCTTGCCTACCTCGAGGAAGCTGGAAAACAACTTCCCCTCGCCGCAGCGCGGGCACCTGCCCTTGAGCCCGGCGGAAACGGGATCGACCGGCGGCCAGATCGCCTTGTCCTCAACCATGATTCAACTCTCCTCGCCTGCCCCAAAAGACGAAGGCGGCTGCGTTGCCGCAGCCGCCTTCCAATGCCTCGCGGTCCCGCTCAGCCGCCGTGCGCGATGGGCGCGCCGGACGAAGCCCAGACATAGATCGCGGTGAACAGGAACAGCCACACCACGTCGACGAAGTGCCAGTACCATGCGGCCGCCTCGAAGCCGAAATGCTGCTTCGGCGTGAAGCCGCCGGCCATCGCGCGGAGCAGGCAGACCAGCAGGAAGATGGTGCCGACGATGACGTGGAAGCCGTGGAAGCCGGTCGCCATGAAGAAGGTCGCGCCGTAGATCGAGTCACGGAAGCCGAACGGGGCGTTCATGTACTCGTAGGCCTGCACGAACGAGAACAGCAAGCCGAGCGCGACCGTTATCGCGAGGCCGTTGACCAGGCCCTTGCGGTCGTTGTGCAGCAGCGCATGGTGCGCCCAGGTCACGGCAGTGCCCGACAGCAGCAGGATGATGGTGTTGTAGAGCGGCAGGTGGAAGGGATCGAGCACCTCGATGCCCTTCGGCGGCCACACCCCACCGGTGTAGGCGGTACGGGCGACCTGGGCTGCCTCGCCCGGGAAGAGGCTTGCATCGAAGAAGGCCCAGAACCAGGCGACGAAGAACATCACCTCGGAGGCGATGAACATGATCATGCCGTAGCGCAGGTGCAGGGAGACGACGCGGGTGTGATGACCCTCGTTGGCTTCCTTCACCGTGTCCGACCACCAGCCGAACATGGTGTAGAGCACGATCGCCAGGCCGATGGCGAAGATCCAGTACTTGGCGTTGGCCATGTCGTAGCCGAAGATCGGCAGGTTGCCGCCCTTCAGGTACGACATCCATGCGACGCCGCCAAAAGCCATGACGAGCGCGCCCAGCGACCCGAGGAAGGGCCACGGGCTGGGATCGATGATGTGATAATCGTGTTGCGGTTTTGCGTGCGCGTCTGCCATCTCATCCCCCGGCTTTTACGTCGGAATTAACAGTTGTCGTTTCGCCGTCGACCTTGGGCGCGGCAGCTACTGGCTTCTCCCGCTCGAGCGGGAAGAAGGTATAGGACAGCGTGATCGTCTTGATGTCCTTGAGTTCAGGCACGTTCACGATGTCGGGATCGACATAGAAGACGACCGGCATGTCGATCGAGGCGCCCGGCTCCAGCGTCGTATCCGTGAAGCAGAAGCACTCGACCTTGTTGAAATAGGCTCCGGCCAGTTCGGGCGTGACGTTGAAGGTGGCGCGGCCCGCCGTCGGCTGGTCGAACAGGCTCGTGGCCTTGTACTGCGCCTGCGTCGTCTCGCCAATCTTGATCTTGATCTCGCGCGCGACCGGCTTGAAGTCCCACGGCACGCCCGCCGTATTGGCGTCGAAACGGACGGTGATCTCGCGGTCGAGAACGCGGTCTGAATACTGTTCGACGCGCTGCGTGGTGCCGCCATAGCCGGTGATCTGGCAGAACATGGCGTAGAGCGGCACCGCCGCATAGGCCATGCCGACCATGCCGCCGACGAAGGCCAGGCACATGCCGGCGATCATCCCGTTGGAGCGCGGCTTCCGCACCGCGGCCGGCTGAGCCTCCTTGGTCGCCTCGCTCATAGCGGACGATCCAGGATGGCCGGACCGAACTTGGCGATCGTGGCCAGGTAGAAGATGATCACCAGCGCCGCCAGCGCGATTCCGATGGCGATGTTGCGGCTGCGCCGCGCTTTCTGCTGGCTTTCGGTAAGCGTAACCATTTCCTTGTCCGTCATGTTCAGACGCCTCCAAGCGCAACGACTCGGCCGATGACGCTGTCTGCGAGGTAGGCGGCAAAGATCGCGAAAAGATAGAGCAACGAATAGGCAAACAACGCCTTGGCCGGCTTCATCGCCTTGTCGGTGTCGGGCATCCGGAGCACCTTCCAGGCGTACCAGACAAAACCCGCGCCCAGCGCCACCGACACCGCGCCGTAGCCGGCGGTCGTGTAGCCAAGCAGCCAAGGCGCCACGCCGACCGGCGCAAGCAGCAGCGAATAGGCGAATATCTGCCTGCGGGTCGAGGCGGCGCCCGCCACGTTCGGCATCATCGGGATGCCGGCGCGCTCGTAGTCCTCCGACTTGAACAGCGCCAGCGCCCAGAAGTGCGGCGGCGTCCACAGGAAGGTGATGAGGAAGAGGACGAAGCTCTCGAAGCTGACATTGCCGGTCACGGCGGCCCAGCCGATCATCGGCGGCAGCGCGCCGGCGGCTCCGCCGATGACGATGTTCTGCGGCGTCCAGCGCTTCAGCCACATCGTGTAGACGACGGCATAGAAGAAGATGGTGAAGGCGAGCAGCGCTGCCGACAGCCAGTTGACCAGCACACCCAGCGTCATCACCGAGAGAACCGACAGCACGAGGCCGAAGGTCAGCGCCTCGCGCGGGCTCACCTTGCCCATCGGCACCGGCCGTTTGGCCGTGCGCGTCATGACGGCGTCGATGTCGGCGTCGTACCACATGTTGAGGGCGCCCGAGGCGCCGGCGCCGACGGCGATCGCCAGGATAGCGACGACGGCGAGGAAGGGATTGATGGTCACCGGCGCGGCCACCATGCCCACGAAGGCCGTGAACACAACCAGCGACATCACGCGCGGCTTCAGCAGGGCGAGAAAATCGCCCGCCGTCGCCTCCGACATGCGGAAGGCCTGATCGTCAAATCGGTTGTTGACAAGGGCCATGCGTACCTGCGTCCAGTCGTTCGGTTTGTCCGAAGCCGCCGGTCGCCCGGCGGCTTCGATTTCAGTCAGTGCCTTACTTGATGCGCGGCAGCTGTTCCCACTGGTGGAACGGCGGCGGCGAAGGCAGCTGCCACTCCAGCGTGGTCGCACCCTCGCCCCACGGATTGGCGCCGGCGGCGCGCTTCTTCGAGAAGGCCTCGAAGACACCGAACAGGAAGATCAGCACGCCGACGGCGGAGATGTAGGAGCCGTAGGACGACACCATGTTCCAGCCGGCATACGCATCCGGGTAGTCGATGTAGCGGCGCGGCATGCCGGCCAGGCCGAGGAAGTGCTGCGGGAAGAAGATCAGGTTCACGCCGACGAACGTCACCCAGAAGTGCGTGTTGGCGATAACCGGCGAGTACATGTAGCCGGACATCTTCGGGAACCAGTAGTACCAGGCGGCGAAGATGGCGAACACGGCGCCCAGCGACAACACGTAATGGAAGTGCGCGACCACGTAGTAGGTGTCGTGCAGCGAACGGTCGAGACCGGCGTTGGCCAGCTGCACGCCGGTGACGCCACCGACGGTGAACAGGAAGATGAAGCCGATCGCCCACAGCATCGGCGTCTTCATCTGGATGGAGCCGCCCCACATGGTGGCGACCCACGAGAAGATCTTCACGCCCGTCGGCACCGCGATGACCATCGTGGCGAAGACGAAGTAGCGCTGCGTGTCGAGCGACAGGCCGGTGGTGTACATGTGGTGAGCCCACACGACGAAGCCGACGGCGCCGATGGCGACCATGGCGTAGGCCATGCCGAGGTAACCGAAGATCGGCTTGCGCGAGAAGGTCGACACGATGTGGCTGATGATGCCGAAGCCCGGCAGGATCAGGATGTACACTTCCGGGTGACCGAAGAACCAGAAGAGGTGCTGGAACAGGATCGGGTCGCCGCCGCCTTCGGGTGCGAAGAAGGTCGTGCCGAAGTTGCGGTCGGTGAGCAGCATCGTGATGCCGCCAGCCAGGACCGGCAGCGACAGGAGCAGCAGGAAGGCGGTGATCAGCACGGCCCAGGCGAACAGCGGCATCTTGTGCAGCGTCATGCCCGGGGCGCGCATGTTGAAGATCGTGGTGATGAAGTTGATCGCACCGAGGATCGACGACGCGCCGGCGATGTGCAGCGACAGGATCGCGAGATCCATCGCCGGTCCGGGCTGGCCGGTGGTCGAGAGCGGCGGATAGATCGTCCAGCCGCCGCCGACGCCGTAGGCACCCGGGGCGCTCGGCACGAAGGCCGAGATGATGAGCAGGATGAAGGCCGGCGGGAGCAGCCAGAAGGAGATGTTGTTCATGCGCGGGAACGCCATGTCCGGCGCGCCGATCATGATCGGCACCATCCAGTTGGCGAAGCCGCCGATCAGCGCCGGCATGACCATGAAGAAGATCATGACCAGGCCGTGGGCGGTGGTGAACGCGTTGAACATGCTCTTGCCCGCGTCTATCGCGGCGTCGCCCTCGACGCCGTAGACCATGGAGGCAAGGCCGTGGAAGATCTGGATGCCCGGCTCGGCGAGCTCCCAGCGCATCATGACGGACAGGAATCCGCCGACACACCCCGCCATGATCGCGAAGATCAGGTAGAGCGTTCCAATATCCTTGTGGTTGGTCGAGTACACCCACCGGACCCAGCCCTTCGGCTTGTGGTCGTGGTGGTCGTGAGCTGCAGCGCCTGCCATATTCCGCTCCGTTCCCTGATCCCTATTCAACCGCGGCTCAGTTGCCGGCGGCCGCGACCTTGGCAGCGCCGTCGACCTCGGCCATCAGCGCCTTGTTGGCACCCGGCAGATCGGTCTTCGCGGCGGCCAGCCACGTGTTGTACTGCGCATCGTTGACGACGCGGATTGCGATCGGCATGAACGCGTGGTCCTTGCCGCAAAGTTCGGAGCACTGGCCGTAATACAGGCCTTCCTTCTCCGCCTTGAACCAGGTCTCGTTGATGCGGCCGGGCACGGCGTCGGTCTTCAGGCCGAAGGCCGGCATGGCGAAGGCATGAATGACGTCGCTCGCGGTGACGAGCAGGCGCACCGTGGTGTTGACCGGCACGACCACCTCGTTGTCGACGGCCAGGAGACGCGGATAGGCGCCCTTGTCTTCCTTGCCGGCCGCGGCGCGATCGCCCTCGGCGAGCATCGCCGAGTTGAACGAGAGCGGCTCGTCGACCTGGTACTCGTAGTCCCAGTTCCACTGGTTGCCGGTAGCCTTGATGGTCAGCTTCGCCTCTTCCGGCGGCGTGTACTGCGCCGTCAGCAGCTGGAAGGACGGAACCGCGAGGAACAGCAGCACGACCACCGGCCCGACGGTCCAGACGACCTCGATCAGCGTGTTGTGGCTGGTCCGCGACGGCGTCGGATTGACGCTCGCGCGGAACTTCACGATGCAATAGGCCAGAAGCGCCAGCACGAAGAGCGTGATCGGGACGATGAACCACAGGGTGTAGCGCTCGAACCACGTGATCTGTTCCATGATGCCGGTCGCGGCCGGCTGGAACGTGGCCTGCCAAGGTGTCGGCTGAGCCGCAAGGGCCGCGACACTGGCAAGGGAAGCAGTCGCCGTGACGGCGCTAGCAAGGATCTTTCTCATTACCCTCTGTATCTCCCAACTCCGCGCGGGCTGACCGCAAGGACATCTCGCCGCTCCGGGACGGGAATCCCAGAGACGTTCGGAGGTTCAAACCATACTCTCTTTGCATCCGCAAGGAAGCAGAGGCATAACTCATGCGGCATTTTTGCGCGCAGGGTGGACAACCCGGCACGGCCGGCCTAGTGGCGCCGGGTCGGGAAGGCGATGCGTCCGCACAGCATGGTCATAGTCCTGCAGCATGCCCAAATTCGGGCCGATTTGGGCTGGAAGTCTGGGAAAAGTGCAGATTTCAGGATGGCGTGCGGGGCCTCTTGTTATTTACTTGCCGCACGCGCGACCTAAATTGTCGTGATTCGCAATGGAGCCGTCATGAAGTCTGGGCTGTTTAAAACCTTGGCGAAGGTGTTGGTCGCCGCCGCCTTCGTGGCGCCGCTGCCGGCAGGCGCCCAGCAGCAGAGCGGCAAGGTGAAGTCGACTCACGGCGCGTGGTCCATCATCTGCGATACGCCGGCAGGCGCCAGCACCGAGCAATGCGTGATGATGCAGAACGTCATCGCCGAGGACCGCCCGGAAATGGGGCTTTCGGTCGTCGTGCTGCGCACCGCCGACAACAAGGCCGAGATCCTGCGCGTGCTGGCACCTCTCGGCGTTCTCCTGCCCAACGGCCTCGGCCTCAACGTCGACCAGAAGGATATCGGCCGCGCCTATTTCGTGCGCTGCTTCCAGGACGGCTGCTATGCCGAGGTGATCCTGGAGAAGCAGCTGCTCGACACGCTGAAGACCGGCAAGGCCGCCACCTTCATCGTCTTCCAGACTCCGGAAGAAGGCATCGGCATCCCGGTCGACCTGAACGGTTTCGCCGAGGGCTTCGCGGCGCTGCCGTGAGCCATTGACCTGGAGGCATTGTCCGGCGTCGCTGCGTCGCCTACATCGGGGAGACGACCTCCCAAGGATCAAAGGCGACGTGCCATGACCAGTCTGCTCAGCCAGTTCGACATCTCCGAAGACCGCGTGCGCCGGATCGTCGCCGACACGATCGCGGGCGCCGACGACGGCGAGCTCTACGTCGAATATCGCGAGGGCGAAGCCCTGATGTTCGACAACGGCCGGCTGAAGACGGCCAATTTCAACACCGACCAGGGGTTTGGGCTGCGCGCCGTCGCCGGCGAGGCGACCGGCTATGCTCATGCGAGCGAGCTATCGGAAGCGGCGCTGCTGCGCGCCTCCGACGCGGTATCGGCCGTCAAGGGCGGCTACAGCGGCACGCTTGCCGCCGCGCCCGCCCGCACCAACCGCCACCTCTACGGCGAGGACAACCCGATCCCCTCCCCTTCCTTCGAGGCCAAGGCCAAGCTTCTGCAGGAGATCGACGCCTGGGTCCGCGCCAAGGATCCGCGCGTGCGCCAGGTGACGGCGTCGCTCGCCTCGTCGTGGCAGCATGTCGAGATCCTGCGCGGCGACGGACATGTGGTACGCGACATCCGCCCGCTGGTGCGCATGAACGTTGCGGTGGTCGTCGGCGATGGCGACCGCCAGGAGAGCGGCTCCTACGGCGTCGGCGGTCGCAAGAGCTTCGACGAGTTCCTGACCGAGGAAAGCTGGCAGGGCGCGGCAAGCGAGGCACTGCGCCAGGCGCTCGTCAATCTCGAGGCCATCCCCGCCCCGGCCGGCACCTTCGACATCGTGCTGTCGTCAGGCTGGCCGGGCGTGATGCTGCACGAAGCCGTCGGCCATGGGCTCGAAGGCGACTTCAACCGCAAGAAGACCTCGGCCTTTGCCGGCCTTCTCGGCCAGCAGGTCGCTGCCAAGGGCGTCACCGTCGTCGACGACGGCACCATCGCCGAGCGCCGCGGCTCGCTGACCGTCGACGACGAGGGCACGCCAAGCGCCCGCAACGTGCTCATCGAGGACGGCAAGCTGGTCGGCTACATGCAGGACCGGCAGAACGCGCGGCTGATGGGCATGGAGGCCACCGGCAACGGCCGGCGCGAATCCTATGCGCACCAGCCGATGCCGCGCATGACCAACACCTACATGACCTCGGGCGACATGACGCCGGAGGAGATCATCGCCTCGGTCAAGACCGGCATCTATGCCGTCTCCTTCGGCGGCGGCCAGGTCGATATCACCAGCGGAAAGTTCGTGTTCGGCTGCACCGAGGCCTACATGATCGAGGACGGCAAGGTGACCCAGCCGATCAAGGGCGCCATGCTGATCGGCAACGGACCCGACGCCATGCATCGCGTCGCCATGGTCGGCAACGACATGAAGCTCGACACCGGCATCGGCATGTGCGGCAAGGCCGGACAGGGTGTGCCGGTCGGCGTCGGCCAGCCGCACCTGCGCATGAACCAGATGACGGTCGGCGGCACCCGCACGTAACAGCCGGCTGCTCAACCTTGCCAGTTGCCGGCGCGGACGCGCCGACCGGCAAAGAAACTCCGCGGATACATGCCCCGTCGCCTGGACGACGGTGCATGCACCCGCGGAGCATCAAGATGCGTTGAGCCGCCTGGGTTCAGCTCAAGCCGCATCTGCCTCTGGCTGGATCAATGCCGTGCGCTTGCCCCGGTGCAAATCCACGGCAAAGGTGCAGGCTGCACTATGGCCGGGCGACAGCTTGTAGGCAGCCGGCACCTGCTGCTTGCACTCGTCGACCGCCAGCGGGCAACGGGTCCGGAACCGGCAGCCCGACGGCGGATTGGTCGGGCTCGGCACCTCACCGATCATCAGCGGCGCCTTGCGCTGCCTTTCGGCGATGGGATCGGCCTCGGGAACCGAAGCCAGCAGCATCTGCGAGTATGGATGGCTCGGATGGTCGTAGAGTTCCTGCGACGGTCCATGCTCGACGATCTTGCCGAGATACATGACATAGACGCGCGAGGCCGCCTGCCTGACGAGCTCGAGGTCGTGGGCAATGAACAGGCAGGCCACGCCCAGGTCCTTCTGCAGCCGCAGGAACAGGTTCATCACCTGGGCGCGGATGGACAGGTCCAGCGCGCTGACCGGCTCGTCGCAGATCAGCACGCGGGGATTGACCGCCAGCGAGCGGGCGATGGCGACGCGCTGGCGCTGGCCGCCGGAGAGTTCCCGCGTGTGACGGTCCTTCACCGCATCCGCAAGGCCGACCTGGTCGAGCAGCTCCTTGGTGCGGCGCTCGCGATCGGTCCTCGACTTCATCCCGTCGATCTGCAGGGCCTCGTCGATGGCTTCGCCCACCGTCTGCCGGTCGTTGAGCGACGAGTAGGGATCCTGGAACACGTATTGCAGAGCCCTGCGACTGTTCCGCAGCGCCGTGCCCGAAAGCGTGCTGAGGTCCACGCCGTCGAGCAGCACGCGTCCGGAGCTCGCCTTTTCGAGCCCGACGATCGTGCGCCCGAGGGTCGACTTGCCGCAGCCCGACTCGCCGACCAGGCCGACGATCTCGCCCGGGTACAGCTCGATGGAAACGTCGTCGACGGCATGCACGAACTTGCCCCGCTGCACGCTCTTGAACCGCGTCTGCAGGTTTTCGACTTTAAGAACAGGCGCGTGTGTCATGCGGCTGCCTTTCCTTGATTGACGACCGGGCAGGCCACGAAGACGCTGCCGTCGGGCGTTGGCACCAGAGGGGGACGGCTGGCTGAACACGCCGCCACGGCGAATTCGCAGCGCGACGCGAAGGCACAGCCCTTGAACGGCGCGCCGAGCGTCGGCGGCACGCCCGGCAGGCCGCGGAACTCCGAGCCGATCGGGTCTTCCCGCCGCGGGATCGCGTTGATCAGGCCCCTGGTATAGGGGTGGCGCGGACTGACCAGGACCTTGTCGACCGGGCCGCGCTCGGCGGCGCGAGCCGCATACATGACGACGATGTTGTCGGCGGCGCCGGCAACCACGCCCATGTCGTGGGTGATCAGCACCATGGCCATGTCGAGACGCTTCTGCAGGTCCTTGAGCAGCCGCAGGATCTGCGCCTGCACCGTCACGTCCAGCGCGGTCGTCGGCTCGTCGGCGATCAGCAGCTTCGGCTCGCCCGCCAGCGCGATGGCGATGACGATGCGCTGCCGCAACCCGCCCGAAAGCTCATGCGGATATTGCCGGAGACGCGCCGCGGGATCCGAGATGCCGACGAGCTTGACCAGTTCGAGGGCCCGCGCTTCGGCTGCGCTCGCCGTCATGCCGAGATGCAGCTCCGCCATTTCAGCGATCTGCCGCCCGATGCGGCGCACCGGGTTGAGCGCGCTCATCGGGTCCTGGAAGATGAAGCCGATGGACCTGCCGCGGAACTTGCGGATTTCCGACTCCGGCCGGCCGATGAGTTCGTGCCCGTCGAACTTGACCGAGCCCGACAACACCGTGGTCACGCCCGTCGGCATCAGCCCGAGCGGGGCGAAGTTCATCACGGTCTTGCCGCTGCCGCTCTCGCCGACGATGGCGAGGCATTCGCCCTGGCGGACCGAATAGCTCACGCCGTCGACCGGGCGCACCGCGGATTTTGCGGTCAGGAGGTCGACCGTCAGGTTGCTGACGGTCAGGAGGGGTTCGTTATGCATCGGAATTCTCCTTGGCCCAGCCCGCGGCCTCGAGCCGGCGAGCCGCAAGCGTGCGCCTGGTGAGCGGCTTCGGAATGCGGTTGAGCGCGATGGATTCGCCCAGCGTGTTGAAGCCGATGACGGCTGCGGTCAGCGCGAGACCGGGCAGGAGCACCTGGCGCGGGTCGGATTCGAGGTAAGGCAGCGCATCGACGAGCATCTGGCCCCATTCGGGCGTCGGCGGCTGGATGCCGAGGCCGAGGAAGCTCAGCGTCGCGACCGCAAGGGCGGCGGTGCCGGCGTCGGCCGTCGCATACACCATCACCGCGCCGATGGTGCCGGGCAGCAGGTGGCCGAAATAGATGCGCCAGGGGCTGGCGCCCAGCACCCGCAGCGCCTCGATATGCGGCTTACTCATGATGCTCACGGCCACCGCACGGCTGATGCGGCCGCTCATCGGCCACCAGGCGAGCGCCAGCGCCATCACCATGGTCCAGTAGCCCGGGCCGGCGATGCCGATCACGGCGAGCGCGATGATCAGGCTGGGGATGGAAAGGCCGACGTCGACGACGCGCATCAGAAGGTCGTCGACCCAGCCGCGGTGGTAGCCGGCGATCGTCCCCATCAGGATGCCGATCGTCATGGCGATGCCGAGCACCGAGCCCACGCTGACGAGCGAGGTATTGGCGGCGATGATCAGCCGGCTCAGCGTGTCACGCCCGAGATGGTCGGTTCCGAGCCAGTGTGCGGCGCTCGGCCCGAGGCTCGCGTCCAAAAGGTTCTGGGCGCTGGGATCCTGGGGAGCCAACCAGGACGCGAAGGTGCCCAGGGCAACGAACAGGCCGATGGTGATCAGTGCCGCGCGCGGCATCTTCTTCAACCGGGCCAGGATAGGATTGAGTTTTTCCATGATCAGCTCCATTGCCGCCGAATGCGGGGATCGGTCAGCAGAACCGCGAGATCTACGATCAGGTTCACGATGATGAAGAAGGTGAGGAAGATGAGCAGGCACGCCTGCACCACCATGAAGTCGCGGAAGCGCACGCCGTTGAGGAAGTAGTCCCCTAGTCCCTGCCAGGCGAAGAGCGGTTCGACGATGATGGCTGTCGCCGTCATCAGGCCGACCTGGGTGCCGAGCGC
This sequence comes from Aminobacter sp. BE322, assembly GCF_050433525.1. Lineage (NCBI taxonomy): Bacteria > Pseudomonadati > Pseudomonadota > Alphaproteobacteria > Hyphomicrobiales > Phyllobacteriaceae > Aminobacter > Aminobacter sp. BE322. Next base: position 38,924 of record NZ_JBNPXB010000020.1, read on the forward strand.
ATTGATGAACACCGGCGTGATGTTTGGCAGCGCATCGCGGAACAGGATCGCGGTACGGCCCAAACCCTTGCTCTTGGCTGTGAGCACGAACGGACTGGTCATCGCCTCTTCCAGCCCGACGCGCACGACGCGGCTCAGCACGGCGGCTGGCAGGACGGCGACGGTGAGCCAGGGCAGGATCCAGCTTTCCGGACCATCGAAGCCGAAGGACGGGAAGAGCTGAAAGGTGACGGAAAAGCCGTAGATCATCAGCGCCCCGACGAAGAATGTCGGTGTCGAGGCGCCGATGAGCGCCAGACCGCGCGATACGCGGTCCGGCAGTTTGTATGGCCAGAGGGCCCCAAGGAAGCCAAGCGCCAGGCTGATCAGGGTGGCGATCGCACCGCCACCGGCGACGAGCGTTCCCGTGACGAGCATGCGCTTTGGCAGGTCCGCGCTGACCTCCTGGCCGGTCCGGTAGGAGATGCCGAAGTCTCCGCGAACGGCATCGCCGAGCCAATCCACGTACCGCACCAGCAGTGGCTTGTTCAGTCCTATCTCTTCGGCAATCTGATCGACATATCCCGGAACCGAGACCGCACCACGCAGTTCGGCAATCAGGACCGCGACATTGCCCGGGGCGGAAACCACGAGCGTGAAGCAGACCACGGACGCGAGGAAGAGCAGGACCAGGGAGTGCTTCAGCCGCTTGCTGATGAAGTGGATCAACTCAACCTCCCGTTAGTCGGCCAGCACGATGTTTTCGTACGGCATGTCGTATTCCGTGGCCGCAACGCTGAAGCCCTGGACCCGCTTGGAATGCGCCCAAATGGTGGGGACATAGATCAGCGGCGCGATCGCGTCGTTGTCCCGCAGCCAGTCGTAGAACTTCTGCAGGGCGGGCTGCACCTCTTCTTCCGAAGCCGACGCGGCGGCGTTGATCAGCGGATCGAGGTTGACCGGATCGGTGACCAGCTTGCCCTCGACGTCATTCTTGAACGTGGAGAGGAAGAGACCGACGATGGTTCCGAACGGCTCGAAGGGCGCGCCATAGGTCAGGAAGAAGCCGAGATCGTACTTCTTCTCCAGCATGTCGGTGTGCTTCGAGGCATGGTCGACCGAACGGACGGCCAGGTCGATGCCGATCTCCTTGAGCTCGGACTGGATGACCTCGGCCACCACGCGCGCGCCAGGTATGGCCTCCGGGCTGACGACCATCTCGAGCGTCAGCGGCTTGCCGTCCTTGGAGCGCACCGGACCGCCGGTCCAGCCGGCCTTCTCGAGCAGCGCAGACGCCGCCGCCACGTCGCGGACCGGAGCGTCATATTGCTTGCCGGCCAACGGCAGTGCATCGGAAAACAGGTTGCCGGCCGGCCTGGCATAGCCGAGATAGAGCGCCTGCGCGATCGCGGCACGGTCGATGCCGGTGCTGATGGCCTTGCGCACCAGAGGATCCTTGAGGACCTCGGCTCGATCGGGGTTGAAGGCCATCACCAGGGTGACGTTGCCGGGATCGATGACGACGGGAACTCCGGCCGCGTCGAGCTGCTTGGCTTCGACCGGGGTCAGTCCGGCCACCCAGAAGCCGCCGATCAAATCGAGTTCGCCGGCCCGCAGTGCGGCGACGCGTGAGCGCGGATCGGGGACGACCTTGGCTTCGAGACGGTCATAGGACGGCTTGTCGCCCCAGTAGCCGTCGTAGCGTTCGAATACGCTCTGGGTGTCGTCGGCGCTGATCTGGCGCCACGGTCCCGTACCTACGGGTTCGCCGAACTTGCCATCGGCCCCGACGGACTTGGGGCTCAGGAAGCGCGGCGGCCGGGTGTAGGAGAGTTCCTGCATCAGCGCGAGCGGAGCTTCCTTGAAGCGCAGGGTGATGTGATAGTCGTCGACCACCTCGACCGACTGGAAGTACTTGGAGCAGTTCATCCAGCTGAACTGATCCTTCCCCATCCAGCGATCGAGGTTCCACTTGCACGCAGTCGCGTCGAAGACGGTGCCGTCCTGGAAGGTGACGCCCTGGCGCAACGTCAGCTGGAGCGTCTTGCCGCCGTCCTCTTGCTTCCACTCGGTGGCAAGGCACGGTTCGATCTTGCCACCCTTGCCGTATTTCACCAGCGGCTCGAACATCAGGTCCTGGATGGCCCAGATCGCAAAGTGGCTTTGCGGATCGAGATTGCCCGCCGGCTTGGCGATCGCCACGCGCAGCGTGCCGGTCGCCCCTTGCGCATAGGCAAGCTTGGTAAAGGCGGCCTCGGCCATGACCAGCCCCAGGGCGCCAGATGTGCCCTGCAAGAATGTACGCCTATTCAATGACATAGGTATCTCCTCTCTAAGTTTGTGGATCCCGTGGCGCCTTTCATCTGCCGTTACGTCAGAAGCGCTCTTTTTGTATAGACATATTATGTCTGTCATGTATACGATCTTTCGTCAATATCGTATTTTAATAGGAATGCGATTGTGATCACTGAATGTATCACCGCGCCGCGAAACGCGGGGCCTGCTCCCTAGGCACAACCGTGTGAAATACCTGTCAAAAGGCCCATTGCGCAGCATCAGAAGCCCACGTTGCAAGGATTTTTGCGGCATCCGACATAAATCGGCACCGTTTTCGATCGCGTCAAAATGCAGGTGGAAGGTCTATTGCTGACCACGATACTGCATACAACAAGAAGCAATATCGTATACTTCAATAACCGCGAGGGGTAGGAAATGCAGATCAAGCTAATAAATCCAAATACGACCGCCTCCATGACCGAACTCATGGGCGAAGCTGCTCGCGCGGTGGCCGCACCCGGCAGCGAAATTCTTCTCGCGACGTCGCGCTCGGGTGCGGCGTCGATCGAAGGACACTATGACGAGGCCCTCAGCGTTCTCGGCATCCTGGATCAGATCCTGGAGGGCGATCCGGCCGACGCCTATGTGATCGGATGCTTCGGAGACCCGGGCTTGCTCGCCGCACGCGAAGCAACCGCATCTCCCGTCTTAGGCATCGCCGAAGCCGCCATGCACGCCGCGACATTCGTGGCCACGGGTTTCTCGGTCGTCACCACGCTCGAGCGCACCCGCGTGATTGCCGAGCATCTCGTGCGCAACTACGGCATGCAGGATCACTGCCGGCGGGTGCGCGCCACCGACGTGCCGGTCCTCGATCTCGACAGGCCGGAATCGAATGCCCGCGCCGTCATCCTGGCCGAGTGCGAGAAGGCGCTGCGCGAAGATCGCTCCGAGGCGATCGTGCTCGGCTGCGCCGGCATGGCGGATCTGGCGCAATTTCTCGAAAGAGAGCTCAGCGTGCCTGTGATCGACGGCGTCGCCGCGGCCGTGAAATTCGCCGAGGCGATCGTCGGAATGGGCCTTCGCACCTCGAAGGTCGGCGATCTCGCCTATCCGCTGCCCAAGCCCTATGTCGGGAAGCTGTCCGGCTATGCTCCGGCCCGGCTGTTTCCAGCCAACGAGCGCCGGCGCGTCGCCCACACGGCGATTTGAGGAAAAGACCATGGATTTCGATTTCGCCGAACTGCCCGAGAAGGACCGCTACCGGCTGCTCAGCAACTTCGTCGGGCCGCGGCCGATCGCGCTCGTCACCACCATCGACGAGCACGGCTGCAACAACGCCGCGCCGATGAGCTTCTTCAACGTGTTCTCGCACGAGCCGCCGCTCTTGATCCTCGGCATGCAGACCAGGCCAGACGGCACCGCCAAGGACACCGTCGCCAACATCCGCCGCTCCGGCGAGTTCGTCGTCCACATGGTCGACATGGCGATCGCCAGGGAAATGATCGTCACCGGCATCAACTTCCCCGCCGATGTCGACGAGATCGAGTTCGCCGGGCTGACCAGCACGCCTTCGGTCAAGGTGGCCGCGCCGCGCATCGAGGAATCGCCCTGCGCCATGGAATGCCGGGTGTCGCAAATCCTCGACTACGGCCGCCGCACCATCGTCGTCGGCGAGGTCGTGCAGATGTATGTCCGCGACGAGTGCCTCGACGAGCGCGGCCGCTATGTCCGCCCCGAGGTCTACCAGCCGATCGCGCGGCTGCATGCCGACAACTACATCGTCGCCGACAACCAGTTCGTGCTGAAGAAGCCGGAAGACCTGCTCCATCACGAATTTTGGACAAGCGGCGAAGCCCCCCCGAAGGACGAGAAATAGCCTGCGAGGCTATCTCCCAACGTCGCCGATCCGTCCCGATGACAGGTAGCCGACCGCCGGCGGCAGCGTAGCCCGCTTCCGGTTTGGCCGCCCCTCGGATCGGTCAGACGGCGAGCGCCCTTTCGAGCAGGTCGAGGCCCTCGTCGACGATCGCGTCCGACGCCGTCAGCGGCACCAGGATGCGGATGGTGTTGGCGTTGACGCCGCAGGAAAGCAGCACCAGGCCGTTCTCGTAGGCGGCCCTGGTGACGCGCCTGGTGGCCTCCGCGTCCGGCACCTCGCCGGCGCGGTCCTGGACGATGTCGAAGGCGACCATCGCGCCGGGGCCCCGCACCGCCGCTGTCGGCAGCAGGTCGTTGCGGGTCCTGAAGCTTTCGAGGCGGGCCCTGAGGCGCGCGCCGATGGCATTGGCGCGCTCCAAAAGCTTCTCCTCCTCGAACACGTCGAGCACGGCCAGCGCCGCCGCGCAGGCGAGCGGGTTGCCGGCATAGGTGCCGCCCAGGCCGCCCGCCTCTGCCGCGTCCATGATCTCGGCGCGGCCGATGACGCCCGACAGCGGCAGGCCGCCGGCCAGACTCTTGGCCACGCAGATCAGGTCGGCATGGACGTCGTAGTGCTCCATGGCGAACATCTTGCCGGTGCGGCCGTAGCCGGTCTGCACCTCGTCGGCGACGAGCATGATGCCGTGGTCGTCGCAGACCTTGCGCAGCCCCCGCATCAAGTCGGCCGGCGCCTGGTGGAAACCGCCTTCGCCCTGCACCGGCTCGATGACGATGGCCGCGACGCGGGCCGGGTCGATGTCGGCCTTGAACAGGAACTGCAGGTATTTCAGCGCCTCCTCGACCGAGACGTCGTTCTGCGGGCTCGGGAACGGCACGTGCCAGGTCTCCGGCTGCGCCGGCCCGAGCCCCTTCTTGTAGGGCACCACCTTGCCGGTCATCGACATGGCCATGATGGTGCGGCCGTGGAAGCCGCCGGTAAAGGCGATGACGCCCGAGCGGCCGGTCGCGGCGCGGGCGATTTTGATGGCGTTCTCGGTCGCCTCGGCGCCGGTGGTGAAGAAACCGGTCTTGGCCGGCCCCTTGATCGGCGCCAGCGCGTTGATGCGCTCGGCCAGCTCGACATAGGGCTCGTAGAGCAGCACCTGGAAGCAGGTGTGGGTGAAGCGCTCCATCTGCTCGCGCACGGCGGCCATGACCTTGGGATGGCAATGGCCGGTGTTCAGCACGGCGATGCCGCCGGCGAAGTCGACATAGCGCTTGCCCTCGACGTCCCAGACCTCGGCGTTCAGCGCGCGCGCCGCCGATATCGGGGTGGCGTGGCCGATGCCGCGCGGCACGGCGTTCTGGCGGCGGGCGTAGATTTCAGCGTTGGTGCTCACGGCAACTTCTCCTGAACAGGGGAATGCGAGGCGTTTGCGATCGGCGGCGACTGGGGCCGAGCCCATACGGGCGGCGTGAACTCTATGCCGCCGTCGCCGACGAGGCAAACGGCCGGGCGCCGCCGTCCGACCGGCGCGCCGGGGCGAGCAAGATGCCTGCCGAGCCCTGCCCGCGCCGCAGGCCTCGTGGTCCGGGCCGCTGGCCTGCCCGGCCCTCTACCGCCGTTTCTTCGGCTTCTCCAGCAGGGCCACGGCCTCGACGTGATGCGACCAGAGGAACTGGTCGATGGGGGTGACGCTCTTCAGCGTGTAGCCGCCGTCGATCAGGATCCTGAGATCCCGCGCGAGCGTCGCCGGATTGCACGACACGGCGGCCACATAAGGCACGTCGGAGCGGGCGATCTGCTTGCACTGGTCCTCCGCACCTGCCCGCGGCGGATCGAAGACGATGCCGTCGAAGGCGTTGAGCTCCTTGAAGGTCAGCGGCCGGCGGTCGAGGTCGCGGCGCTCGACGGTCACGCGCTTCAACCCGCTGGCGAAGCGGAAACCGCGGTCCAGGGCTGCGAGTGACGCGGCATCGCCTTCCACCGCATGGACCTCGGATTTCGCCGCGAGGCGCAGCGAGAATGTCCCGCAACCGGAATAGAGGTCGGCGACCTTCTTGGCCTTGCGCAGGTGCTCCACGACGAGCCCGGCCATGGCCTCCTCAGCCGCCGCGACCGCCTGGACGAAGCCGCCGGGCGGCGGGGTCACGGTGGCGGAACCGAAGGACAGCGTCGACTTCACCGGCTCGACGATGATCTCGCCGTCGATGGAAAGCCTGGCGATCCTGGACTTGATGACGAAATCGGTCGCGGCGCGGCGGATGGCTTCGGTCGGCTTGCCGCAGTCGGCGGCCGCCACGTCGAAACCGGTGGCGGTGGCGGTGACCAGGAACTTGAAAGGCTTGGATGTGTTGGCGATGATCCCGGCAAGATGCCGCAGGGTGCCGGCCGCCTCGACGATGGACGGCAGCAAGACCGGGCACTCCTCGATGTCGACGAGGGTGTGGGAGAACGCCTTGTTGTAGCCGAGGTGGAGCCCTGTCTCGGTGTTGCGTGCGGTGAAGGCGGCGCGCCGACGGCTGTGCGGCTCGCACGGCACGAGTTCGCCGACCGGCACCTCGATGCCCCTCGCCTTCAGCACATGGACGACCAGCCCGCGCTTCCATTCGCGGTAGGCACCGTCTTCGAGATGCTGGATCGAGCAGCCGCCGCATTCGGTGAAATGCCGGCAGGCGGGTTCGATGCGTTCGGGCGCGGCCTCGAGCACGGCAAGCAACTGCGCCCGGTCCTTGTCGCGCGCCGCCGTTACCGTCTCGCCGGGCAGCGCGAAGGGAATGAAGACATGGCCGCCATCGACGTCGGCGATGCCGTCGCCGTGCCCGCCCAGCCGCGCGATCTCGAAACGCACCGTCATCGATCCTTCACTCCGCCGAGCAGAAATTCATGGTTGCCGTCGCCGCCTTCGACCGGCGAAGCGCAGACGCCGAGCGCCCGCCAGCCGGGCACGGCGTCGAGCCAGGCCCGCAGTTCCTCGGCCACACGCGGCCCGTCGGCCGGGTTCTTGAGCAGACCGCCTTTGCCGACCGCCTCGCGCCCCGCCTCGAATTGCGGCTTGACCAGAAACACGCCGCTGGCGCCCGCTGCGGCCAGGTCGAGCGCGTTGGGCAAGGCCAGCTTGAGCGAAATGAAACTCACGTCCGAGACGAGCAGGTCGGGCCGGCGGCCGTCGAGATCGTCGAGCACGAGATTGCGCGCATTCAGCCCTTCCCGGCAGGTGACGCGTGGATCGGCCTTCAGCTCCACGTCCATCTGGCCGTGGCCGACATCGATGGCGACGACATGCGCGGCACCTCGTTCCAGCAGCACCTGGGTGAAGCCGCCGGTGGAGGCGCCGATGTCCAGCGCCTGGGTGCCCGCCGGATCGAAGCCGAAATGGTCGAGGCCGGCGATCAGCTTGAGGGCCGCGCGCGACACATAGGCCTGCGCCGGATCGTCGACGGCAATCTCGACACTTGCCGACACCGTCTGGCCGGGCTTCCTGGCCGGCTGGCCGTCGACCGTCACGGCACCGCGCGCCACCGCGTCGCGGGCGCGCGAGCGGCTGGCGAACAGCCCACGGCTGACCAACAGCTCGTCGAGCCTAAGGCCGGCGCTTGCTTGCCTAGATGTTTCCATGGCCTTCAATGGCGAATGCGCAGCCGCAACGCAAGCGCCGGTCAGGCGCGCGCCGCCCGCACCGACTTGCCCAGCGCCGCGAATGCCGCCCGCACGATGCCGGCGGCATCCAGCCCGGCGTCGGCATACATCTTGTCGGGGTTGGCGTGGTCGACGAAGCGGTCGGGCAGTGTCATCGGCCTGACCTTGAGGCCGCTGTCGAGCAGGCCGTTGCGGGCGAGGAAATCCAGCACCTGGCTGGTGAAGCCGCCGACCGAGCCCTCCTCGACCAGCACCAGCACCTCGTGCGAGCGCGCCAGGCGGCGGATCAGGTCCTCGTCCAGCGGCTTGGCGAAGCGCGCGTCGGCAACCGTGGTCGAGAGACCGGCCGCGCCCAGCTCCTCGGCGGCGAGCAGGCAGTCCTTGAGGCGCGTGCCGAAGGACAGCAGCGCCACCTTGGTGCCTTCCTTGACGATGCGGCCCTTGCCGATCTCCAGCACCTGGCCGCGCTCGGGCATGTCGACGCCGACGCCGTTGCCGCGCGGATAGCGGAACGAGATCGGGCCTTCGTCATACTCGGCCGCCGTGCGCACCATGTGGCGCAACTCGGCCTCGTCGCTTGCTGCCATCACCACGAAATCGGGCAGCGCCGCGAGATAGGCGGTGTCGAAAGCGCCGCAATGGGTCGGGCCGTCGGCCCCGACGAAGCCGGCGCGGTCGATGGGGAAGCGCACCGGCAGCTTCTGGATCGCCACGTCATGCACCACCTGGTCGTAGGCACGCTGCAGGAAGGTCGAGTAGATCGCCACGAACGGCTTGTAGCCCTCGGTCGCGATGCCTGCCGCAAACGTCACCGCGTGCTGCTCGGCGATCGCCACGTCGAAGGTGCGCGACGGAAACGCCTGGCCGAACAGGTCGAGGCCGGTGCCCGAGGGCATCGCTGCGGTGACGGCGACGATCTTGTCGTCCTCGCGCGCTTCCTGGATCAGGCTCTCGGCGAACACCTTGGTATAGCTCGGGGCGTTCGCCGGCGCCTTGGCCTGGGCGCCGGTGATGACGTCGAACTTGTTGACGCCGTGATACTTGTCGGCGGCCGCTTCGGCGGGCGCATAGCCCTTGCCCTTCTGGGTAACGACGTGGATCAGCACCGGGCCCGTGCCGTTGTCGCGCACGTTCTTCAGCACCGGCACGAGATGCTCGAGATTGTGGCCGTCGATCGGGCCGATGTGGAAGAAGCCCATCTCCTCGAACAGCGTGCCGCCGGTGACGAAGCCGCGCGCATGCTCGACGGCGCGGGTGATGGCGCGGTCGACGCGGCGGCCGAGATAGGAGGTCAGCTTCTTGCCGAGTTCGCGCACGCCCGCATAGGTGCGGCCCGAGGCGAGACGCGCCAGGTAGGCGCTCATCGCGCCGGCGGGCGGGGCGATCGACATGTCGTTGTCGTTGAGGATGACGATCAGCCGGGCGTCGAGCGCGCCGGCATTGTTCATCGCCTCATAGGCCATGCCGGCCGACATCGCGCCATCGCCGATCACGGCGATCACGTTGTTCCTGCCGCCCTGGAGATCGCGCGCCACGGCCATGCCGAGGCCGGCCGAGATCGAGGTCGACGAATGCGCCGTGCCGAACGGGTCGTACTCGCTCTCGGCTCGCTTGGTGAAGCCGGAGAGCCCGCCCTCCTGGCGCAGCGTGCGCATGCGCTCGCGCCGGCCGGTCAGGATCTTGTGCGGATAGGCCTGGTGGCCGACGTCCCAGATGATGCGGTCGTCAGGCGTGTCGAACACGTAGTGCAGCGCCACCGTCAACTCGACCACGCCGAGGCCCGCGCCGAGATGGCCGCCGGTCTGCGACACGACGTCGATCAGTTCCGCGCGCAGCTCGCTGGCGAGCTGCGGCAGCTGGGCTTCGTCCAGCTCGCGAAGGTCCGCCGGCAGGCGAACCTTGTCGAGCAGTGGCGTTTCGGGCTTTGCGTTCATCAATCCGCACCAGTTGAACTTCGGCAGATACGGCGACGGGCCTGGAAAGTAAATGCGTGGCGGTACCGCGCTCACCCCTCAGGCAGCGGGATGAACTCCTCCTCATCGCCTGGAACGATATCGAAGCGGCCGGTCTTCCATTCATTCTTGGCCTGCTCGATGCGCTCCCTGGAGGAAGAGACGAAGTTCCACCAGATATAGCGCTTGGACCCGAGCGACGCCCCACCAAACAGCATGAAATGCGCGCCACGCTCCGACGACACCACGATCTCGTCGCCCGGGCGGAACACCAGCAGCCGCTCGATTGGGAAACGATCGCCCAGAATGTCGATCTCGCCGCCCAGGGTGTAGATCGCGCGCTCCTCGGCATCGGCCGGGATCTTGATCCTGGCCCCCGGGGCCAGCCGGATGTCGGCATAGAGCGTATCGGAGGCCTGGCGAACCGGCGACTTGACGCCCTTGAACTCGCCGATGATGAGGCGGCCGGAAGCGCCGTCGCCGTCGAATGTCGGCAACCCGGCGGCGGCCGTGTTCTCGAACAGCGGCGCCATCTCCTCCCTGGCATCGGGCAGCGCCAGCCAGGTCTGCAGGCCCGAGATCGACATCGGCGCGCCGCGCAGCTCCTCCGGCGTACGCTCGGAGTGCACGATGCCGCGGCCGGCGGTCATCAGGTTCACGTCGCCCGGCGCGATCACCATCTCGGTGCCGAGCGAATCGCGGTGCCTGATCTTGCCGTCGAACAGATAGGTGACGGTTGCGAGGCCGATATGCGGATGCGGACGCACGTCCAACGCATGTCCCGCCCTGAGGATCGCCGGGCCCATGCGGTCGAAGAAGATGAACGGCCCGACCAGCCGGCGCCTGGCCGTCGGCAGCGCGCGGCGAACCTGGAAGCCGTCTATGTCCTTGGCGTTGGGCACGACCATCAGTTCGATCTGGTCGCAGGAGAAGGCATCGCCCGGTGTCGGGTCTTCGGCTGGGAAGAAACTCATGATCTCATCCTGAGCTGGTTGAAGCGTGGTTGTCGCCGGAGCCGGTCCACTCAGGCGAACCGCAGCGCCGAGCGCGCCTTCGCCTTGGCTGCCTCCTCCTCGCGATTGCGGGGATGCTGGTGCGTTTCCATCGCATGCAGCATCTCGTGCGCGGCGTCGGCAATCCGGTCCACCGCGAGGAAGAACGCCTCTTCGTTCTTCTTCGAGGGCTTCGTCGATCCGCTCAGCTTGCGGACGAACTGAAGTGCCGCGTCGCGGATTTCGTCATGCGTCGCCGGCGGTTCGAAATTGAACAGTGTCTTGATGTTGCGGCACATCGCCTGCTCCCGGGCTTCATCAACCTATGGGCACCCCTTAACTGGGCGCAACATACCGCGACGTCAAGCCATTCCGCCGCCGGTCACTCGGCGTCGAGCGGCTCCGTGCCGACGGGCTTGCCGTCGCGCGACAGGCGGATCTTCTCGACCTTGTCCTCGGCCGATTTCAGCAGCCGGTCGCAATGCGCCTTCAGTGCCTCGCCGCGCTCGTAGATCTTGATCGACTGGTCGAGCGGCACGTCGCCGCGCTCGAGGTCGTCGACGATCTTTTCCAGAGCGGCCAGCGCCTGCTCGAAGCTCATCGCCTTGATTTCGTCATTGGGCTCGACGGCCATGGTTCATCCTTTCATCAGGCGTTTAACGTGGGCGGCAACCGAGAAGGCCAGCCCCTGCAGGTCATAGCCGCCCTCGAGCAGGCTGACGAGGCGGTTCGACGAATGCCGCGCGGCGCGGTCCATCAATTGCCCCGTCGCCCAGTCGAAATCGGCTTCGGTCAGGTTGATCTCGGCCAGCGGATCGCGATGGTGCGCGTCGAATCCGGCCGAGATGATGATCAGGTCGGGCGCGAAATTGTCCAGCGCCGGCAGCACGCGCGAGCGGAAGGCCTCGCGGAAATGGTCGCTGCCGGTGTCGGGCGACAGCGGCGCATTGACGATGTTGCCGACGCCCGTCTCGCTCCTGGCGCCGGTGCCCGGAAACAGCGGCATCTGGTGCGTCGAGCAATAGAGCACCGTCGGGTCGTTCCAGAAGATGTCCTGCGTGCCGTTGCCGTGGTGCACGTCCCAGTCGACGATGGCGACGCGCTCGGCGCCGTGCCGCCTCTGGGCATGGCGCGCCGCAATGGCCGCGTTGTTGAACAGGCAGAAGCCCATCGCCGTGGTCTTTTCGGCATGGTGGCCCGGCGGACGCGAGGCGACGAAGACGTTGTCGGCCTTGCCGGCGAACACGTCGTCGACGGCCGCATTGGCGGCACCGATGGCGGTCAGCGCCGCCTGCCAGCTCTTCGGGCTCAGCACCGTGTCGCCGTCGATCCGCTCCATGCCCTCTTCCGGCACCTTCCTGCGGATGCCTTCGACGAAAAGCTCGGGATGGACGTAGAGAATCGTCTGCTCGTCGCCCTCCGGCGCCTCGACGCGGTCGAGCGCCTCGAAAGGCTCGTCGTCGAGCACGCGCTGGATGGCGCGCAGCCGGTCGGGCCGCTCGGGGTGGCCGGCGGGCGTCAGATGTTCGAGATAGATCGGATGGGTGTAGAGCCGCGTGGTCATCGCCTCACTCTATCAGCAATGACCGGCCAGACCACGCAATACGTGTCAAAGCCCTGGGGAAAATCGGCGGGCTTCACCTGGCAGCCGCACCGTCCCCGCTGCGCAAGCCTTCGAGCATCGCCTTGGTGGCCTTTACTGCCCTCGGCGCCACGGCCTCGGGATCGTCGGCATTGGCGATCCACTGGGCGGCATGGATGGTGGCGCCGTTGATCAGCCGCGCCGCGGCCTCGGGGTCGATGTCGACCAGCGTCCCGTCCTCGACCAGCCTGCGCAGGCCCTCGGTCATCGCGCGGATGCAGGCGCTCTGGGTCGGCCAGTTCCAGGGATCGCCGAGCACGGCGGGGCCGTCGCGCAGCACGATGCGCTGTATTTCCGGCTCCAGCGCCATTTCGAGGTAAGCGATGCATTCGTCGACGAAGCCCTGCCAGGGGTCTTGCGCCCGGGCGGAAACTGCCCACAGCCGCTCCGACATTTCGGCGTCGATCTGCAGGATCACCGCCTCCAGCAGCCCCTTCTTGTCGCCGAAATGATGATAGAGCGCGCCGCGCGTCAGCCCCGCCGCGGCGGTGAAGTCGTCCATCGACGCATCGGCGTAGCCAACCGTGCCGAACGCGTGGCGCGCGGCGGCCGTGAGCTTGGCGCGCGTCTCGGCGATCATCTCCTTGCGCGGCTTGTGCATCAGCAAACCCTTAAATGACATACGCAATGTATGTGAATTTGACATTTCCAGCCTGCGCCCCTAACTAACTCACATACGCGCCGTATGTAAGTGCCATGCGGCGGAAATTCCAGGATATTCCCATGCCAAACCCCTATGGCGAGATCTTCACCACGCCTGGCGCGAAGGCCTTTTCGGCAGCAGGTTTCATCGCCCGCCTGCCGCTGTCGATGATCACGCTCGGCATCGTCACCATGCTTTCCGAAACCCATGGCGAGTATTGGCTCGCCGGTGCGGTGGCTGCGACCTTCGCCTTCTCCAACGCCCTCATCGCACCGCAGGTTTCGCGGCTGGTCGACCGCTTCGGCCAACGCAGGATCATCATCCCCGGCACGCTCTTGACCGTCGTCGCCTTGAGCGGGCTCATTCTGGCCACCCGCTATGGCGCGCCGAACTGGATGCTGTTCGCCTTCGCGGTGCTTGCCGGCGCCATGCCGAGCATGAGCGCGATGGTACGGGCGCGCTGGACCGCGCTCTATAGCGGCACGCCCAAGCTGCACACGGCGTTCGCCTTCGAATCGGTGGTCGACGAGGTCATCTTCATGACCGGCCCGATCGTGGCCATCGGGCTCAGCGTCGGCGTCTTCCCCGAGGCGGGTCCGCTGGTCGCAACCGTCCTGCTCGCCATCGGCAACATACTGTTTGCGGCGCAGAAGGCGACCGAGCCGCCCGTCCATGCGCGCAACAGGAGCGACGGCGCCTCGGTGATCCGGCTCGGCTCGCTGCAGGTCATCGTGCTGACGCTCATCGCCATCGGCGCGATCTTCGGCACCGCCGAGGTGACGGCGGTGGCCTTCGCCGAGGGCCAGGGCAACAAGGCCGCCGCCGGCTTCGCGCTGTCGGCCTATGCCGCGGGCTCGCTGGTCGCTGGCCTCGCCTTCGGCGCGCTCAAGATTCGGATGCCGCTCGCCCGGCAGTTGCTGATGGCGATCGCGCTCGCGGCGCTGACGACCCTGCCGCTGATGATGGTCTCCGACATCACCACGCTCGCCGTCGTGTTCTTCTTTGCCGGCCTGGCCGTGTCGCCGACCATCATCCTGTCGATGGCGCTGGTGGAGAAACTCGTGCCGTCGGCGAAGCTGACCGAAGGCATGACCTGGGCGATCACCGGCATCAGCATCGGCATGGCAGCGGGCTCGTCGGCCTCCGGCTGGTTCATCGACGTGCTCGGCCCGACCAGCGGCTTCATGATCTCGCTTGCCGCCGGCTTCGTCGCCCTGCTCATCACCTTCGTCGGCCAGGGAAAACTGCATCGCGGCGTCCGCGCGCCGTCACCGGTGGCCGCGGAATAGACGGAAGCGGCGGCCGGCCGCGCCTCGAACGGGCATTGCCGGCCACACGCACTGCTTCAGACGCGGCGCGGCGTGCCGTCCCAGCGCGAGGCCTCGCCCGAGCCGAAGGCCTTTTCCTTGAGTTCGCGGAACTTGGACGAAGCTTCCTCGAGCTTCCGGTCCCATTCCGGATTGGGCACCTGGCCCTCGATGACCCGGAAGTAGACCTGCATCAGCGACGCCACGGCGAAGGGCTCGATGAACGCCGCCTTGAAGGCCCAGGCGAAGACGATCGCCAGCACGAAGGCCCAGCCGGCGAGCTGGCCGGGCATGAAGTAGAGGATGGCCCCGGCAGGGGCCAGCATGAACAGGAAGATCAGCAGCGACACCACCCAGACGAAAAGCGAGAGCCAGACGGCGTTCTTGACCATGGTCTTGCCGTTCTGGGCATAGAGCACGACGCCCTGGCGCGCCGTCTGCCAGGGCGAATTGCTGCCGACGCGGATGTTGTAGCCGAGGATGATCTCGTCGACATAGGTCAGCGACATGCGGATCACCGTGTTGACGAACCTGACCAGCCCATCGAGGCCGGGGATGGGCAGGAACGCCGCAATCCCGCCGATCAGCCCGGTGATCGCGCGCACCGCACCCTTCACCAGTTGGTCGAGCACGAACAGGATGCTGGCCTCGGCGAAGCGCTCGGTGACCACCTCGCGGGCATAGACGATCTGGTTCTGGCCGCCCGGGATCTCGCGCCCGTCGATCAGATGCACCATGGCGGCGATGTGGCCGGCCTTGACCAGGTAGAGGATATACTCGCGCACCCAGTAGACCGCGACGGAGACCACGCCGAAGCCGGCGATGCCGCCCCACAGCGCAAACGAGACCGGCCCGTCGGGGTCGGAGGCGATTTGGCCGACGCCGTAGCCGACGCCGGCGCCCGCGCCCGTGGCCACGATGTAGGCGAGCGTGATGCCGAAATAGACGACCATGCGCAGCACGATGAAAGGCCACGTACGCGCCATGATCGACAGGCTCTTGCCGACGTCGAAATCCCACATAGCCGACTCGCCCCCAGGAGACGGCACGAGAATGCGCCGACGCGGGCGGAAGTCAATCGCCGCGTCGGCCCCGGGCTCTCGGCTCCCGGCTAGCGGATTTCAGTCTTGGCGATGCGGATGCCGAAGCCTTCGAGGCCGACATAGTGGCGCTCGCGCGACGAGACCAGGTTGATCGACGAGATGCCGAGGTCCTTCAGGATCTGTGCGCCCAGGCCGATCTGGCGCCACTCGTCCTCGCGGCGCCGCGCTTCCTCGTGGTCCTCGCGCTCGGCCGAGGGCCGGTTGCGGCCGAGATTGGACACGCCCACCGAGCCTTCGCGCAGATAGACGATGACGCCGCGGTTGCACTCGCCGAAGGTCTTCATGATGTCGGCCAGCCGGTTGCTGGTGCCGAACACGTCGGTCACCACGTCCTCGGTGTGCAGCCGCACCGGCACGTCCTCGCCGTCGCGGATGTCGCCGAAGACGATGGCGAGGTGCTGCATCACGTCCCAGGGCAGCGTGTAGGTGATGGCCTTGGCCTTGCCCGCCGGCGTGTCGATGTCGAAGCTGTCGACGCGCTCGATCAGCGTCTCCTGGCGCTGGCGATAGGCGATCAGGTCGGCGACCGACACCTGCTTCAGCCCGTTCTTCTCGGCGAAGGCCGCCACCTGCGGGCCGCGCATCACCGTGCCGTCGTCGTTCATCAGTTCGGAGATCACGCCGACCGGCGGCAGCCCGGCGAGCTTGCACAGGTCGACCGCGGCCTCGGTATGGCCCGAGCGCATCAGCACCCCGCCCTCGCGGGCGATAAGCGGGAAGATGTGGCCCGGACGGACGAAATCCGCGCCGCCGACGTTGGGATTGGCGAGGTTGCGCACGGTCAGCGTGCGGTCCTCGGCCGAGATGCCGGTGGTGGTGCCGTGCTTGAAGTCGACGCTGACGGTGAAGGCGGTGGTGTGGGCGGAATCGTTGTCGGCCACCATCGGCGCGAGGTTCAGCCGGCGGGCATCTTCCTTCAGCATCGGCGTGCAGACGATGCCGGAGGTGTGGCGCACGATGAAGGCCATCTTCTCGGGCGTGCAGTGGACGGCGGCGACGATCAGGTCGCCCTCGTTCTCGCGGCCGTCGTCGTCCATCACGACCACGATCTCACCGCGCTCGAAGGCCCTCAGCGCTTCGACTACTTTCTTCTGGTCGTATGGCATGGCGTTCCTCTTGTACGAGGGGAGTAGGGTAGTAGGTGAATAGGGAAGTAGGGGATTTTCTATCCGGCCCTATTCCCTTACTCCCCTACTCCCCTAGCCCCGTCCGGTCTGTCCTCGATGGCGCAGATAGTGGTCGGCAATGGCGCAGGCAACCATGGCCTCGCCGATCGGCACCGCGCGGATGCCGACGCAGGGGTCGTGCCTGCCCTTGGTCATGACGTCGACCTCCTTGCCGTCCTTGTCGATCGACTTGCGCGGCGTCAGGATCGACGAGGTCGGCTTGACCGCGAAACGCGCGATCACCGCCTGCCCGGTCGAGATTCCGCCCAGTATACCGCCGGCATGGTTGGACAGGAACTTGGGCTGTCCGTCATTGCCGATGCGCATCTCGTCGGCATTCTCCTCGCCGGTGATGCGCGCGGCCTCGAAGCCATTGCCGATCTCGACGCCCTTGACGGCGTTGATCGACATCAGGTTCGAGGCGATGTCCTGGTCGAGCTTGCCGTAGATCGGCGCGCCCAGCCCCGCCGGCACGCCCTCGGCGACGATCTCGATGACGGCGCCGACCGACGAACCCGCCTTGCGGATTCCGTCGAGATATTCGGCGAACACCGGCACCGAGGCGCGGTCGGGCGTGAAGAACGGGTTCTCGGCATCGCCGATGAAATCCCAGTCCCAGTTGGCGCGGTCGATCGACTTGGTGCCCATCGACACCAGGGCGCCGCGCACCACCAGGCCCGGCACGACCTTGCGGGCAATGGCACCTGCCGCAACGCGGGCAGCGGTCTCGCGCGCCGAGGAGCGGCCGCCGCCGCGATGGTCGCGCAGGCCGTATTTGACGTCATAGGTGTAGTCGGCATGGCCGGGGCGATACTGCCTGGCGATCTCGCCATAATCCTTGGAGCGCTGGTCGACGTTCTCGATCATCATCGAGATCGGCGTGCCCGTCGAAATCAGCGTCTCGCCGTCCTCGTCCAGGATGACGCCCGAGAGCATCTTGACCTCGTCGGGCTCGCGCCGCTGGGTGACGAAGCGCGACTGGCCCGGCTTGCGCTTGTCGAGCTCGTCCTGGATGTCCTTCAGCGTGAAGCGGATGCCGGGCGGGCAGCCGTCGACCACGCAGCCAAGCGCCGGCCCGTGGCTTTCGCCCCAGGTGGTGACGCGGAACAGATGGCCGAAAGTGTTGTGCGACATGGACAGGCCTTTCCGGGATACCGCCGCCTTCTAGCGCATGCCCTCGAAAAGTGAAATTGCTGATTTGCGCGACTGGCGCCTCCCCAAAAAGCGACCGCCAAGCCTTGACCCGCGGCATCATCGGCCATAGCGGAGGGGCGGCTCTTGCAGGACGGGGAATTGCCGCATGAATGTCCTCCTTATCGGTTCCGGCGGTCGCGAGCACGCACTGGCCTGGAAGCTCGCCGCGTCGCCGATGCTGACCAGGCTCTATGCGGCGCCGGGCAATCCCGGTGTCGCGCAAGAGGCCGAGTTGGTGGCGCTCGACGTCGCCGACCATTCCGCGGTGGCCGCGTTCTGCAAGGAGAAAGCCATCGACCTCGTCGTCGTCGGCCCCGAGGGGCCGCTGGTCGCCGGCATCGGCGACGATCTGCGCGCCCAGGGCATCCGCGTCTTCGGCCCGTCGAAGGCCGCCGCCCAGCTCGAAGGCTCCAAGGGCTTCACCAAGGATCTCTGCGCCCGCTACGGCATTCCGACCGCCGCTTACGGCCGTTTCGACAACGCGGCCGACGCGCGCGCCTATGTCGAGAAGATGGGCGCGCCGATCGTCATCAAGGCCGACGGCCTTGCCGCCGGCAAGGGCGTGACGGTTGCGATGACGCTCGACGAGGCGGTCGAGGCGGTCGACGCCTGCTTCGAGGGCGCCTTCGGCGGCGCCGGCGCATCGGTCGTCGTGGAAGAATTCATGACCGGCGAGGAGGCGAGCTTCTTCTGCCTCTGCGACGGCAAGACGGCGCTGCCCTTCGGCACGGCGCAGGACCACAAGCGCGTCGGCGACGGCGACGTCGGCCCCAACACCGGCGGCATGGGCGCCTATTCGCCGGCGCCTGTCATGGACCCGGAGACGGTCGGGCGCACCATGCGCGAGATCGTCGAGCCGACCATGCGCGGCATGGCCGAGATGGGCGCGCCATTCGCCGGCGTGCTGTTCGCCGGCCTGATGCTGACCGAGAGCGGCCCGAAGCTCATCGAATACAACACCCGCTTCGGCGATCCCGAATGCCAGGTTTTGATGATGCGGCTGAAGGAGGACCTTCTGGTCCTGCTCAATGCCGCCGCCGACGGCCAGCTGAGCCACGTCTCCGCGCGCTGGCGCGACGAGGCCGCGCTGACCGTCGTGATGGCCGCCCGGGGTTACCCCGGCACGCCGGAAAAGGGTTCTGCCATTTCGGGCATCGACGAGGCCGAAGCCTCCGGCGCCCAGGTCTTCCACGCCGGCACGGCGCTGAAGGACGGCAAGCTGGTCGCCAGTGGCGGCCGCGTGCTCAATGTCACCGCATCGGGCAGCAACGTCAGTGAAGCGCAAGCGAAGGCCTACCGGGCGGTCGACCTCATCGATTGGCCCGAAGGCTTCTGCCGCCGCGACATCGGCTGGCGCGCGGTCGAGCGCGAGAATGATTAGCGCGCGGCGCGGTCGAGTTCGGTCGAGGCCGTCGATACCGGATCGAGATCGGCCCTGCGGTAGGCGACGGCCCGCTCGCGCCTCTCCAGCTTGACGGCTGCATATTCGGCCATGCCATAGGCATAGCGGCTGCCGAGCGCCTTCACGGCCGGTACCGTGCCCAGCACGGCCTTGTTCCAGCTCGAGCGCAAAGCGTTCGCAAGCAGGTCGAGGCGTACCTGATAGGCGACCGAAGCGTAGCGGATCCGGCTCTCGCCCTTCACGCCGTCGTCGCGTGCAATCGGCACCGGCACGCTCGCCACGAACACGTCGGTGGCCTCGATGAGCCGGCCGAACGGCCAGGCCTTGCGCAGGGCGTCCGCGTCCATCGGGGCGACGTTGACGTCGATGTCGTTCCCCGTGCCGGCGACGCGATAGGGGCAGCGGCGCTCGCCGCAGTTGGCCTGCGCCGAGAACTGCCACAGCGTGTAGCCCTGCCAGTTGCCCTTCGGGAAATGAATGCCGATCTCCGGCTTGTAGCGCGCGTACCACAGCGGCAGCCGCGACAGCAGCTGGTAGCGATAGCGGTTGTCGGCGATGTACCGCGAGGTCGCCCCGTTGGTGTAGAGGATCGGATAGCGCCCGGTGCGCTGGAAGATGTAGCGCACGAAGATCTCCGCGTCCTCGAGCGACATCCATTTCTCCGGGTCGTTTTCCTCGATATCGAGCGCCATCAGGTCGTCGGGGCCGGGTTCGGCGAAATCGAGGAAGTTCTGCGCCTGTTCGATCGGATTGCCGGGACGGCCGAGATGGTAGGCGCCCCATTCGAGGCCAAGCGCCTTGGCGACGACCTTGCGGGTGTGGAACAGCTCGCGCGCAACGGCATGACGCTTCCACAGTGCCTTGCACAGCCGAATTTCGGTTTCCGTGCCCGAACAGGCGTACGGCGGCGGCAGGCCGTCGGAGCCCTTGTTGATGAAGCCTATGATGCGCTTGTCGCCGGAGAGCTTCTGCCAGTCGATGGAATTGTATTCGTAAGCGTCGACGACGAGCGCCCTGTCGGCCTTCTTCCAGGGTTCCGAGAAGTCCTGCTCGGCGGCTTTCGCCGTCCCGTGGAAGGTCCCCGCGGCGAGCAGCACGGTTAGCGCAAGTCTCTGTAGCTTAGACGCCAATCCCCTCAAAAGGCGACCCTCGGTGACCGGTAATCGATCCTGAACCCGCATGGTTAAGGAAATGCTGATAAAGCACCACCGCCCTAGGGTTGAAAGCGGCCGCCAACTGAACCGGCCCGGGGCCGCGAATTCGAACGGCTCGGGAGCGGGTTGCATCGGAAGGCTGCCTTCGGCCCGGCGCTTGCGATGACGCGCCAGCGAGCATTTGGGCGAGCACAATATGCCGCGATCGGTCCAGTAGGCGGCGCCGTCCTCGACCTTGCCGCCATGATACCAGAAGCCTTCCTAACGGTACGGCAGGCCGCATTCGATACAGCTGTAGGGATCGGTACGGGCGAGCATGGCAACCTCTTTGTTGCTCCCTTCTGGCAACGCCCGACTTTAGTGCAAGCACGGCCCTATAATTTGACGTTTACGTAAAAAGGAGCTTCCCCTCGGAGATCGAAGGCGTTTAGTGTGCGGTGCAGGTGGCCTGCGGCCACGGTGCCCATCAGCAGGAGGAAGCGTCATGTACCGCGCGCCGGTGGAAGAGATAGGGTTTGCGCTCAAGCACGTGGCCGGGCTGAAGGCGGCCCTGGCTGGCGGGCGCTTCGGCGATCTCGGCGAGGATCTGGTCGACGCCATCCTTTCCGAGGCGGGGCGCTTTGCCACCGAGGAAGTCGCGCCGCTCTACGAGGTCGGCGACAAGGTGGGTGCGAGGCTCAAGGACGCGGCGGTGACCATGCCGCCCGGCTGGACGGAACTCTACCGGCATTGGATCGAAGGCGGCTGGAACGGCCTCAACGCCCCCGAGGATTTCGGCGGCCAGGGGCTGCCGATCATGCTCGCCGTCGCCGCCCTCGAAATGTGGAACTCGGCCTCGATGGCCTTCGGCATCGGCCCGACGCTGACCATGGGGGCGATCGAGGCGCTGGAAAAGCATGCCTCGGAGGAACTGAAGGCCACCTATCTCGAAAAGCTCGTCTCGGGCGAGTGGATGGGCACGATGAACCTGACCGAGCCGCAGGCCGGTTCCGACCTCGCCGCCCTGCGCAGCCGCGCCGAACGCGTGGGCGACGGCACCTACCGCATCTTCGGCCAGAAGATCTTCATCACCTATGGCGAGCACGACCTGACCGACAACATCGTGCATCTGGTGCTGGCGCGGCTCCCCGACGCACCGGCCGGCACCCGCGGCATCTCGCTGTTCCTCGTGCCGAAGTTCCTGCCCAACGCGGACGGCACGCTTGGCGCCCGCAACGACGTGTTCTGCTCGGGGATCGAGGAAAAGCTCGGCATCCACGCCTCGCCGACCTGCACCATGATCTATGGCGACGGCTTCGCCAAGGACCGTACGCCCGGCGCCGTCGGCTGGCTGATCGGCGAGGAGAACAAGGGCCTCGCCTGCATGTTCACGATGATGAACAATGCCCGGCTCTCGGTCGGCATGCAGGGCGTGGCGGTGGCGGAAGCCGCCTTCCAGAAGGCGCTCGCCTATGCCAACGACCGTCGCCAGGGCAAGGCCTCGTCCTACGGCGGCGAGGGCATGGCGCCGATCGTCCATCACCCCGACGTGCAGCGCAATCTCCTGACCATGAAGGCGCTGACCCAGACGGCGCGCGCCATCGCCTATTCCTGCGCCCACGCGCTCGACATGGCACGTGTGTCGGAAGGCGATGCGAAAGCCTATTGGCAGGACCGCGCCAATCTGCTCACCCCGATCGCCAAGGCCTTCGCCACCGATGTCGGCGTCGACGTGGCATCGCTTGGGCTTCAGGTGCATGGCGGCATGGGCTTCATCGAGGAGACGGGTGCCGCACGCCTGCTGCGCGACGCCCGCATCGCGCCGATCTACGAAGGCACCAACGGCATCCAGGCGATCGACCTCGTCACCCGCAAGCTGCCGCTCGGCAATCGCGACCACGTCTTCGATTATATCGGCGAGCTCGATGCGGTGGCCAATGCGGTCGCGGCGCTGAACAGCGAGGACTATGGCCGCACCGCGACCTGCCTGGAGCAGGCGCTCGACGACCTGCAGCAGACCACCCGTTTCCTGCAGCGGCAGCTCGAGGACGGCCGAACGGACGATGCGCTGGCCGGCGCCACGCCCTATCTCCGGCTATTCGCGCTCGCCGCCGGCGGCGCCTATCTGGCGCGCGCGGCGCTGGCCGAGGGCGACGCCGCGCGGATCGCGCTCTGTCGTTTCTTCGCCGAGAACATGCTCGGCGAGACGGCTGCGCTCAAGGACCGCGTCACCACGGGTGCCGCAAGCCTCGCCGGGGCCGCCAAGGCCCTGTTTGCGGTTTGAATTCTGGACGAGGGAACAAGTGACCGACCACATTGTCATCGAGCGGCAGGACGCCGTGCAGATCATCCGGATGAACCGTCCGGACAAGAAGAACGCCATCACCCGCGCCATGTATGCCGAGATGGCGGCGGCGCTGAAGACGGGCGACGCCGATCCCGCGGTTCGGGTCCATGTCTTCCTCGGCGTGCCGGGCGCGTTCTCGGCCGGCAACGACCTCGCCGACTTCATGGCGATCGCCACCGGCGGCGACGGCGGCACCGAGGTGTGGGATTTCCTCGCCGCGCTCGCGCTGGTCGCAAAGCCCATCGTGTCGGGCGTCGACGGCATCGCCGTCGGCATCGGCACCACCATCAACCTGCATTGCGACCTGACCTTCGCCACGCCGCGAACGGTCTTCCGCACGCCCTTCGTCGATCTCGGCCTCGTGCCGGAAGCCGGATCCAGCCTGCTTGCGCCGCGCATTCTCGGCCGCCAGGGCACCTTTGCCCTGCTCGGCCTCGGCGAGGGCTTTTCGGCCGAGCGCGCGCTGGCGAGCGGGCTGATCTACAAGGTCGTCGCAGAAGGCGAGCTCGAGGCCGCCACGCTCTCCGCTGCCCGCGAGATCGCCGCCAAGCCGCCGCAGGCGCTGAAGATCGCGCGCGACCTGATGCGCGGCGACCCTGCGGAACTGGTGGCACGCATCAAGGAAGAGGGCGAGCATTTCCGCGCTCGCCTCAAGTCCGACGAGGCGCGGGCGGCGCTCATGGCCTTCATGTCACGGAAGAAATAGGCGCGCTGCCCTCCCTTTGTGGGGCAGGGCTATCGCATATGGGTCAGCGCCTGGATTAGATAGTCGTCATTCCAGGCGCATTTCTTGATGCGATGGCTGATGGGGACTTTG
>NZ_JBNPXB010000021.1:0-61304 GCF_050433525.1 Aminobacter sp. BE322
AAGCGGATTGACGTCTCCCAGGCCATGATCCTCGTCGCCATGGGCGGCAACCTCCTACGCCGGAATGCCCATCCCTGACTTTCCAAACGGACTCTAACAATGCAGTGCCTGCGAATAATCGGCGGGCAGAGCTTCTCGTCTATGTCTCTGCTGCCGCCAAGATTGACGGCAATGATTGGTAGGTCAAGCTCGATAGCGAGCTCAAGCTCCCAGCGAACATACTTGTAAAGCCATCTGGTTTTGTCGCCAATCAATACGAGGACGCTCGATGCGGCCTGCATCCGCTTCTTAAGATTGCTCTTAACGTATGCCTCGTTCTGGGCCGCTCCGGTCATCGAATCGAGGTCGTGAGCGTCTCTAAAGTCAAATTCAACCCTGTCATTCGCCTTCCAGCCCTTCATGTATCCGTAGGCCCATTTGTCATTGTCGCCATCGAATATTACGTAAGTTGGGGACTTGTAACTCATAACGGAATCCTATGCCTGAAGTTGACGCGCAACCCATTGTGTGTGTTCACGCGAAAATGCGAGTTCGGCTTCATTGACAAAGACAGAGAATTCTTCGTTTGTGTCCGCATCATTGGCGCGATCTTCAATTATACCGATCTCGTGCGCAGTTAGTGAGTACGAGGAAGATAGTTCTGAAAACTTCTTTATTTGCATCCATCCGACAATAGATGATGCAATGACAATAATTGGTTCAGTCGGCACAAAGTTGTCAGGAAATTTTATTCTTAGCAAGACAAGGGATGTTGCCGATACATAAACAAAAATGCAAACAAAGATCCATATGTTCATTGCCTTCTTGTTAAATTTTGCTTTCTTTTTGTACCATTCCCGCTGATCTCTAATACGATCCTCAAGATATATATTTTTCCGTTCATCTAGGTTCTTATTCCGTAACTCGTCCATTTCCTCAGTGATTTGCTTTCCATCAGCGCGAAGTCCGGAAATGCGATTCCCAATATGTTGGTTTGAATTGAATATCGCCTTGAGCATATTTCGAAAATCGGTCCGTGCGTCTTGAGCCTTCGCGTCATCAAAGGGCTCTGCTCTCATCGCATAGCGCCATGTTGACGTCTTAATGGACTCAGCAAGTGCGCGGCACTTGTACCAGTCTTGATCTGGCTTCTGCAGAGTTCTGATAAGCATCGTGATCATGGATACAATAAATACAAGGGCATATAAGATAATAAATGGCGTTTCATCGAATGTTTGAATTGTTAAGACGGCAGCTATAAATAGCAATAAATATTCAAGAATTACCAGGCGTAGGTATTCGCGCTGCGCGTTTCCCGAAGCGACGTCCGCGTCATTGTACAATGCTGGAAATTTAAGTTCCGTCATTGTCTGCCCCATTGCTGTCGAATCGGGATGAATAATCTCATTGCGGCAAAGTCAAAAGCAAGTCGAAAGCGCTTCGATATCCGTACTCTAAAGAAAGGAAGGAATGAAGGCTGAGGCTATCCAGAATCGAGGACATGACCGCAACGTCAAGGCAAGCACTCACTCGCAATATTTCCCTCTTCGTAGAGTAGGGATACAAGGTCACTCGATTGAGCCTGTGCGAAACTCGGAGTACGGTGCTCGCTGTCCCAAACCGCTTCACCCAATTCACCTCCCACGCCTGCCCACCATCCACCGACATCGCCTGTCCCCAGCGCGGGTTTTCCCCGCCCGTCCAGAGAATCCGCACGCGCACTGGCACACCACCCTCGACATCGTCGCCATAAAGCTCGCCGCGACCGTCCCTAAACCGCCCGACCATTGGCGGGAACAGCTGAAAGCTCCTGGTGTCGCTCCAGTAGATCGACCACAGTCCTGTCCTGGGGTCGTAGAGGCGCAGCGCCATGCCGGTGAAGCCGCGCTCGGGCACTTGGTCGAGATTGCCGCCAAAGGTGCCGCCGGGCGCCCGCATCACCTTTTCCACGCGGGAGAAGGCGGAAAACGTCTCCGCGACCCCACCAGCCGCCCGCGCAGGCGTTCATTGGTCACCGCGCCGATCAGGAAATCGAAATCGTCAAAGCCGCTCATGCCGTCCTCTCCGAGAAGTTTCCGGGAGGATAGGCGATGGCTGTTGACAGGCTTCCGTCAGCAGCTGTCAGGAACTGCTTGACCTTGGCAGGGCCTCGGGGTCACCTGCCGCCGCGATTGTGCCACACCTTCCGCCTAACGCCCGCTCCATGAAGTCCGCAGCCATTTTCCTTGCCCTGGCCATCCTGCCCGCCTGCGCTGCCCACGCGCCGGTGCCGCCGGCCCCCGTCGCCGCACCGCAGCCGGTGGTCGAGCCGGTGCCGGACGGGGTCAAGCCGCTCACCGTCGAGCAGGACGAGCAGATTTCGCGAGGCTGAGCGTGGGACGGCCTTTCCACGCCTGCAAATTTTTCTTTTGATGTCGCGATCCTTCCCACCCCCCTCTGGCCTGCCGGCCATCTCCCCCACAAGGGGGGAGATCAGTCGCGTCATCGCCGTGCTATTTCCTGAGGCTTGGGCGGGAATTTCGCTTTCGACATATCCGGTTAAGCGAGGGGGCCATGAAGGCCTGATCTCCCCCCTTGCGGGGGAGATGCCCGGCAGGGCAGAGGGGGGTGCGAAGGATCGCGAGCCCTCCGGATCGGCCTCCGCACGCCCCGCACCCCGTGGAAATCCCGCCGCCTTTCTCCACCCCCTGAAAACATCCCATAGAATCCATCCCGTCCCTCCCGCGGGAACGCCGATCATGACGGTGGTTGTGCGGGGAGGGGCCGGCGCCTCCGGCGACGGGCCAACGTAGCCCGCCGCCCGGGGAGGTTCCGTCCAAGGGTTCCCCTCTGGGCACTACGGCCCGGATGCGCTGGACGATGCGCTAGTGGGGCAGGGGCGAAAGCCCGCGCCCCGGAAGCGGAACGGACGGGAACGGAAATCGCCGGACGGGCGGTCGCGAGACCGCACATAGAACTACCCGAGCGGCCCCGCGACCGCCCGTCTTCCCACCTTTCAATGGCCAGACCGGCAACGGGGCGTGGCGCGGGGGAAGTGCGCGACGCCTTCCCTCCCCCTCGAGGGGAGGGTCGATCCGCATAGCGGATCGGGGTGGGGTCGCCCGAAGCCGCGCGAAAAGGCCCTTCCCCCCTCAACCCACCCAATCCAATGGAGCCCCTCATGAGCGAACACCCGACGGAAAGACCCTGGCACCCTCTCTTCAAGGTCAACACCTTTCCGCGCGATCGAAAATACACCGACGCGCAATGGGCCGCCGTGCTGGCCGACCAGGAGCACGACGCCAAGGTCAAGGGCCTCTATCTCGGCCTGTTCCAGCTGCTCGCCGGCCATCTCGGCTTCCACCGCAAATGCCCGCTGCCGGGCTGCCGGCGGCTGCGGAAATGCGTCGGCCGCCGCGCCGAAAACGACTGGTCCTTCGCCTTCAAGCCGATGATCCCGCCCTGCGTGCCGCTCGATCCCAAGGTGGTCGAGGCGATGCGGGCCGAGATCCGCGCCGAGGTCAGCCGCATCAACGCCGCCGCCAAGGCGCGCGGCGGCGGCTGACCTCGTCGATTGCCGCCGCTGGCCGGTTTCCCTTTGCCGGCCATATCGGCTAAGGCGGGCGGGATTAGCAAAGCCCGGACCGCCCCGAATGACTTCCAGCCACCGCCCGCACCCGCTTTTCCTCGGCATCGACACCGGAGGCACCTACACCGACGCGGTGCTGTGGAGCGAGCAACACGGGGTGGCCGCCAAGGCCAAGTCGCTGACCACCCGCCACGACCTCGCCGAGGGCATTTCGGGCGCGGTCGACGCGGTGCTCGGCAAGGCCCATGTCGACCCCGCCGCCATCAAGCTGGTGTCGATGTCGACCACGCTCGCCACCAACGCGCTGGTCGAGGGCCAGGGCGGCCGCGTGGCGCTGGCGATGATCGGCTTCTCCGAGGCCGATCTCGCCCGCGACGGCTTGAAGACCGCGCTCGGCACCGACCCGCTGGTGCTGTGCGAGGGCGGCCACGACGTCCACGGCAACGCGCGGCCCCTCGACCTCGCGCCGCTCGAAGCCGCGCTGCCGGAACTGGCGAAGTCCGTGTCGGGTTTCGCCGTCTGCGCCTATTTCGCCACCCGCAACCCCGCCCACGAGATCGCCGCGCGCGACCTGATCCGCGAGCGCACCGGCCTGCCCGTCACGACAAGCCACGAGCTGTCGGCCAAACTGGGCGGCCCGCGCCGGGCGCTGACGACGCTGCTCAACGCCCGCCTGATCGCGATGATCGACCGCCTGGTCGCCGCGACAGAAGGCTTCCTGGAGAAACGCAAGATCAACGCCCCGCTGATGGTGGTGCGCGGCGACGGCGCGCTGGTGTCGGCCGAGTTCGCCCGCCAGCGGCCGATCGAGACCATCCTCTCCGGCCCCGCCGCCAGCCTCGTCGGCGCCCGCCACATGACCGGGCTCGACAATGCGGTCGTCTCCGACATCGGCGGCACCACCACGGATGTCGCGGTCCTCGACCACGGCCGCCCGCGGCTCGACCCCGAGGGCGCCACCGTCGGCGGCTTCCGCACCATGGTCGAGGCGGTCGCCATGCGCACCTTCGGGCTCGGCGGCGATTCGGAAGTGACTTTGGAGGACGGCGGGCTGAGGCCGCGGATAAAACTCGGGCCGCGCCGCGTGGTGCCGCTGGCGCTCGCCGGCATGGTCCATGGCGAGGCGGTGACGGGCGAGCTGGAGCGCCAGCTGCGCGCGCCCAATCCCGGTCGCATGGACGGCCGCTTCGCCGTCCGCACCGGCGTGCCGGAGCGGCTCGCGGCCGGCCTGACGCCGCCGGAAGCCAAGCTCTACGAGGCGATCGCAACAACGCCGCTGCCGCTCGACCGGCTGCTGACTTCAAATGCCCAGAACGCCACGCTCAACCGGCTGGTGTCGCGCGGGCTGGTCCATGTCATAGGCTTCACCCCGTCGGACGCGGCGCACACGCTCGGCCGCCAGGCCAACTGGGACGAGGCTGCGGCACGGCTCGGCGCCGAGCTGTTCGCCCGCAAGCGCGACGGCCGCGGCCAGCCGATCGCGGCGACGCCCGAGGCGCTCTGCGAGCGCGTGCTGGCGGCGCTCACCCGCCTGTCGGCGGAAGTGATCCTCGAAACCGCCTTTGCCGAGGACGGGCTCGACGGCGCGGCCACCGTGGCGCACGCGCTGGTGCAGCGCGCGGTCGACGCCCATCCCGGCATCGCCCGCTTCACGGTCGCGCTCGACAGGCCGGTGATCGGGCTCGGCGCCTCGGCGCCGCTGCACTATGCCGGCCTGCCGCAGCTTATCGGCAACGAATGCGTCGTGCCCGAGGATACCGACGTCGCCAACGCGCTGGGCGCGGTGGTCGGCCAGGTCCGGGTCACGGCGGAAGCCCGCGTCAGCCAGCCCAAGGAAGGGCTGTTCCGGTTGGCCGTCGGCGAGCTGCTGCGCGACTTCGCCGATGAGGACGCGGCGATGGCGCTGGCCGAGGCCGAAGTGCGCGAGATCGTTGCGGCCAAGGCGCGCGACGCCGGTACCGACGCCGCCGAGATCGAGGTCGCGACGGACCTCAAGGTCTCGACCGTGGAAGGCCAGCGCATGTTCATCGAGGCGCATGTCGTCGCCACCGCCAGCGGCCGGCCGCGCATTGCCGTTTGAGGGCTGAATTGATTTTCTCTGCACGAGGCGGCGATCAGATTCTGCCATGCAACATTGGGCGAATTGACCCTGCGCGCTTTGCATGTCAAACGCCCCTGAAAAGCTGTTTTCACCGCTCTCGCGGGACTGGACTTCTGGAGCGCATGTTATGACCGAGACCGTCGAGCTGTTTGGCCTTTCGATATCGCGCGAGCTGCGCGATTTCGTCGTTGACGAGGCCATGCCCGGGACCGGAGTGGATGCGGAGAAATTCTGGGAAGGTTTTGCCGCGATCGTGCATGATCTTGCGCCGAAGAACCGGGCGCTCTTGGAAAAGCGCGACGACTTCCAGCTCAAGCTCGATGCCTGGTACCGCAAGCATGGCGCGCCGCATGACATGGCCGCCTATAGGGCGTTCCTGGCCGACATCGGTTATATCGTGCCGGAAGGCCCTGCCTTTGCGGTGACGACCGAGAACGTCGATCCCGAGATCGCCACCGTCGCCGGCCCGCAGCTGGTGGTGCCGGTCATGAACGCGCGTTACGCGCTGAACGCGGCCAACGCCCGCTGGGGTTCGCTCTACGATGCCCTCTACGGCACCGATGCGATCTCCGACGCCGACGGTGCCGAGAAAGGCAAGGGCTACAACCCCAAGCGCGGCGCAAAGGTCATCGCCTGGGCCAAGGCGTTCCTGGACGAGTCTTCGCCTCTGGAAAAGGGCGGCTGGAGCGACGTGACCGGGCTTTCGGTCGAGGGCGGGGCGCTGAAGCTTGCCACCGCTTCCGGCTCGGTGTCGCTGCGCGATGCAAAACAGTTCGCGGGCTATCGTGGCGAGGCCAAGAACCCCGACGCGGTGCTGCTGGTCAAGAACGGCCTGCATGTCGAGGTGGTGGTGAACCGCGACAGCGCCATCGGCAGGACCGATCCTGCCGGCATCGCCGACATGATCGTGGAATCGGCTTTGACCACCATCCAGGACTGCGAAGATTCGGTCGCAGCCGTCGACGCCGAGGACAAGGTTCTAGTCTACCGCAACTGGCTCGGCCTGATGAAGGGCGACCTGTCGGAAACCTTCGACAAGGGCGGCAAGCCGGTCACCCGCAAGCTCAATGCCGACCGTTCCTACACCGGCCCCGACGGCAAGGCTGTCTCGCTGCCCGGCCGCTCGCTGATGCTGGTGCGCAATGTCGGCCACCTGATGACCAATCCCGCGATCCATGACCGCGACGGCCACGAGGTGCCGGAGGGCATCATGGATGCGGCGATCACCGCGCTGATCTCGCTGCACGACGTCGGCAAGAATGGCCGCCGCGCCAACTCCCGCGCCGGATCGATGTATGTGGTCAAGCCGAAGATGCATGGCCCCGAGGAAGTGGCCTTCGCGGTGGAGATCTTCGACCGCGTCGAGCGCCTGGTCGGCATGCCTCGGAAAACCATCAAGATGGGCATCATGGACGAGGAGCGGCGCACCACCGTCAACCTCAGGGAGTGCATTCGCGCCGCCAAGGAACGCGTGGTGTTCATCAACACCGGCTTCCTCGACCGCACCGGCGACGAGATCCACACCTCGATGGAGGCGGGTCCGATGGTGCGCAAGGGCGACATGAAGCAGGCGCCGTGGATCAATGCCTACGAGGCCTGGAACGTCGACACCGGGCTCGAATGCGGCCTGTCGGGCCATGCCCAGATCGGCAAGGGCATGTGGGCGATGCCGGATCTGATGGCGGCGATGCTGGAGCAGAAGATCGCCCATCCGAAGGCCGGCGCCAACACCGCCTGGGTGCCGTCGCCGACGGCGGCGACGCTGCATGCCACCCACTACCACAAGGTCGACGTGCACCAGGTGCAGGCTGAGCTGAAGAGCCGTCCCAAGGCGCGTCTCGACGACATCCTGTCGGTGCCTGTCGTTGTCCGTCCCAACTGGACGCCCGACGAGATCCAGCGCGAGCTCGACAACAACGCGCAAGGCATCCTAGGCTACGTCGTGCGCTGGATCGACCAGGGCGTCGGCTGCTCGAAGGTGCCCGACATCAACGACGTCGGGCTGATGGAAGACCGCGCCACGCTGCGCATCTCCTCCCAGCACATCGCCAACTGGCTGCGCCACGACGTCTGCTCGCACATCCAGGTGATGGATTCGCTTCAGCGCATGGCGGCGATCGTCGACCGCCAGAATGTCGGCGATCCGCTCTACAGGCCGATGGCGCCCGACTTCGACCAGTCCACCGCCTTCCGCGCCGCCTGCGACCTCGTCTTCGAAGGCCGCGCCCAGCCCAACGGCTACACCGAGCCGGTCCTGCACAAGCGCAGGCTGGAGCTGAAGGCGAAGGCGAAAGGCTGAGCATTGCCAACGGAATGCTAGGCAGTCCGTGGTAACCTATTCCGCATGACAGCGTTTCTTCACGCCCCCCTCTGGCCTGCCGGCCATCTCCCCCACAAGGGGGGAGATTGGCAGCTGCAGCCGCCAGCCGTGACCAAAGGGGGGCGGGTTCATTTCAGCAAGAGTGTCTGCCGAGACGCTCGCGCAGGCCTGATCTCCCCCCTTGTGGGGGAGATGCCCGGCCCTTCGACGCGCTCAGGGCCAGAGGGGGGTGTGCAACGCGCAGCCCTCCGACATTCTTCCCGGAGCACGGCATGATCCTGCTCGTCATCGATTGCGCCGCGAGCCTGTGTGCCGCCAGTGTCTACGACGCTGACGCCGATCGCGAGCTGGGCCGCTCCGTCCGCGATCTCGGCAAGGGCCATGCCGAGCACCTGATGGCCGTGATTGACGAGGCGCTTGGTCAGGCCGGCAAGGCATATGCCGATCTCGGCAGGATCGCGGTCTCGACCGGTCCGGGCTCCTTCACCGGCGTGCGGGTCGCCGTTTCGGCCGCGCGCGGCTTCTCGCTGGCGCTGAAGGTGCCGGCGGTCGGCGTCACCACGCTCGAAGCGCTGGCCCGGGAGACGCGCGATGCGCTTGGGCCGCGCAGGGTGTTTGCGGTGCTCGACGCTGGGCGCGAGGAAATCCATGCCGGCCTCTATGACGAGACGGGGGCTGTGCTGCGCGAGCCCGTGGTGCTGAGCCTGACGGACGCCGCTGCCATCGCTGCTTCCGGGCCAATCGCGCTCGTAGGCACCGCAGCGCGCATGGTTGCCGACGCAGCGGCGACCGACAAGCCATTCGAGTTCGGACCGATGCTTGCCACTGCCGATATCGGGACCTATGCGCGCCTTGCCGCCGCCAAGACCCCCGCCGATCGCCCGAAACCCGTCTATCTGAGAGCACCGGACGCCAAGCCGCAGGCCGGCTTCGTGCTGCCGAGGGAACAGAAATGAAATTGCCTTTCTGGCCGCGGCGGCGCGACTATGCGCTCGAGGCCCTGACGATCGAGGACAGTGCCGCCATCGCCCCCCTGCACCGCGAGGACTTCGTGCGCCCCTGGTCGGGCGAGGAGTTTTCGGCGCTGCTCGAACAGGACACGGTGTTCGGTTTTGCCGTCCGCGAGATCGGCCATGGCGCGGAAGCACCGGCCGGCTTCGTGCTGGCCCGGCTCGCAGCCGGCGAGGCGGAGATCCTGACCATCGCCGTATCCCGCAGCCACCGCCGGCACGGGCTCGGCTGGCGGCTGATGGACGCCGTGCTGCGCGAACTGCACGGCCAGCGCGCCGAGGCGCTGTTCCTCGAGGTCGACGAGACCAATGCCGCGGCGATCGGCCTCTACCGCAAGTTCGGCTTCCACGAGGTCGGCAAGCGCCCGAACTATTACCAGTCGGCGCAAGGCGCGACCGGCGCGCTTGTCATGCGGCTCGATCTTCGCTAGCCAGATGCCCGGTCAATCGAGGGTGTCAGGCGCTACATGATCGGAAAGATCCGCACAGGGCTGGCGCTGGCATGGATGGTCGCGGCCTCGCTGGTTCTGGTGCCGCTGCAGGTCATCTCGATGAAGACCGGCTTGTGGCCGGAAACCGTCATCCTCAAGATCTGGCACCGCGCCATGCTATGGGCGCTCGGCATGCGCGTTCGCGTCGTCGGCGAGATGGTCAAGACCCGGCCGCTGATGATCGCCTCCAACCATATCTCGTGGACCGACATCATGGCGCTCGGGTCGCGGTTCGACGTGACCTTCATCGCCAAGTCGGAGCTGAATGGCTGGCCGGTTTTCGGCTTCCTGTCGCGGCTGCAGCGCACCGTGTTCATCGAGCGCGAGCGCAAGCGCAAGTCGGGCGACCAGGCGAGCGAGATCGCCCGGCGACTGGCGGCCGGCGACGCCATGGTGCTGTTCGCCGAGGGCAGCACCGGCGACGGCAACCTGCTCCTGCCGTTCAAGAGCACGCTGTTCGGCGCGGCCTCGATGGCGATCGCCGAGGGGGCTGCCGAGCATGTCGTCATCCAGCCGGTGTCGATCGCCTACACCCGTATCCACGGCCTGCCGCTGGGCCGCCAGCACCGCCCGATCGCCAGCTGGATCGGCGACATGGACCTGGTGCCGCATGTCGGCCAGCTCTTGGCCGAAGGTGGGCTCGACGTCGAGATCCGCTTCGGCGAGCCGATCGATTTTTCGGCCAGGTCGAGCCGCAAGGAGGCGACGCGGCTGATGGAGGAGCGGGTGCGCACGATGATGCTGCAGTCGCTCGCCGAGCCGCATCCGGCGCGCTAGCCAGGCCGGCCGGACGCGCGGGCCATCATCGTCTGTTTTTTGCCGCTGAAATGGTCTAATAGCCGCCAAATGGAACTCGACGATATCTCTGAAATCATGCCGGCGGGCGATGCCGCCGCGGCAGGCACCGGTGCGGCCAGGAAGGTCTTCATCAAGACCTATGGCTGCCAGATGAACGTCTACGACTCGCAGCGCATGAACGATGCGCTCGCCGCGGAAGGCTATGCGGCGACCGAGACCATCGAGGATGCCGATCTCGTGCTGCTCAACACCTGCCACATCAGGGAAAAGGCGGCCGAGAAGGTCTATTCGCAGCTCGGCCGGCTGGGCAAGCTGAAGGCCGAGCGCGCCGAAAACGGGCGCGAGCTGATCGTCGGCGTGACCGGCTGTGTCGCCCAGGCGGAGGGGCGCGAAATCCTGCGCCGGGCTTCGGCGGTCGACCTCGTGGTCGGCCCGCAGACCTATCACCGCTTGCCCGAGGTGGTGAAGAAGGCGCGCGGCGGCCAGAAGGTGGTCGAGACCGAATATGCGCTCGAGGACAAGTTCGAGCACCTGCCGCAGCCCCGCAAGGCCGAAGTCGCCAGGCGTGGCGTCACCGCCTTCCTGACCGTCCAGGAGGGCTGCGACAAGTTCTGCACCTTCTGCGTGGTGCCCTACACGCGCGGCTCGGAAGTGTCGCGTTCGGTCGCCCAGATCGTCACCGAGGCCGAGCGCCTGGCCGAGGCCGGCGTGCGCGAGGTGACGCTGCTCGGCCAGAACGTCAATGCCTGGCACGGCGAAGGCCCCGACGGCAGCGAATGGGGGCTCGGCCGGCTGCTCTATCGGCTGGCCGAAATCCCGGGCCTCGCGCGGCTGCGCTACACCACCAGCCATCCGCGCGACATGGACGACGAGTTGATCTCGGCGCACCGCGACCTCGCAGCACTGATGCCCTATCTGCACCTGCCGGTGCAGTCGGGTTCCGACCGCATCCTCAAGGCGATGAACCGCAAGCATACGGCGGCCGATTATCTCAGGCTGATCGACCGCATCCGCGCGGCGCGCCCGGATATCGCCATGTCCGGCGACTTCATCGTCGGCTTCCCCGGAGAGACCGACGCGGACTTCGAGGCGACGCTTGCGATCATCCGCGCCACCAACTACGCCTCGGCCTACTCGTTCAAATATTCGCCGCGTCCCGGTACGCCGGGCGCCGAGATGGGCGGCCACGTCGAGGAAAAGGTCAAGGACGAGCGGCTGCAGCGCCTGCAGGCGCTGATCACCGAGCAGCAGCACGCCTTTGCCGCCGGGCTGGTCGGCAGGACCATGTCGACGCTGATCGAGAAGCCCGGCCGCGAGCCCGGCCAGGTCGTCGGCCGTTCGCCCTGGCTGCAGCCGGTGATTGTTGATGAAAAGGCCGGCGAAATCGGTGACATTGTTGAAGTGCGAATCACGAAGACGGGCACCAACAGCCTGTTCGCCGAGGTGGCCTGAGGTGCCCGGCAGATGAGGAGAGACGGTTGAGCGCTGCTGAACTCAAGAACCTGCCCTCCGGGGCGTCTGACATGGCGCACATCGTACTGACCTTCGACAACAACAAGCTTGCCAGTGCGCTTTACGGCCAGTTCGACGAGAACCTAGCGCGGCTCGAGCAGAAGCTCGGCGTCGACATCCGCTCGCGTGGCAACCAGCTGACCATCAAGGGCAGCGCCACCGCCGCCGAACAGGCGCGGCGGGCGCTCGATCACCTCTATGGGATCCTGCAGAAGGGCGGCGAGGTGGCGCAATCCGATGTCGACGGGGCCGTCCGCATGGCCGTGGCGCCCGACGACCAGCTCACCCTGCCGACGCTCGAGCGCAAGGGCAAGATGGCCGCCGCCCAGATCTCGACGCGCAAGCGCACCATCTATGCCCGCTCGCTCAACCAGGACGCCTACATGCGTGCCCTGGAACGTTCCGAGCTCGTCTTCGGCATCGGCCCGGCCGGCACCGGCAAGACCTATCTGGCGGTGGCGCATGCCGCCATGCTGCTCGAGCGCGGCATGGTCGAGCGCATCATCCTGTCGCGGCCCGCGGTGGAAGCGGGCGAGCGCCTCGGCTTCCTGCCCGGCGACATGAAGGAGAAGGTCGACCCCTATCTCAGGCCGCTCTACGACGCGCTCTACGACATGATGCCGGCCGACAAGGTCGAACGCGCGATTGCCGCCGAGGTGATCGAGATCGCGCCGCTGGCCTTTATGCGCGGCCGCACGCTGGCGCATTCCGCCGTCATCCTCGACGAGGCGCAGAACACCACCTCGATGCAGATGAAGATGTTCCTCACCCGCCTGGGCGAGAACTCGCGCATGATCGTCACCGGCGACCCGTCGCAGATCGACCTGCCGCCCAACACCAAGTCGGGCCTGGTCGAGGCGCTGCGCATCCTCGACGGCGTGCCGGGGGCCGTGACGGTGCGCTTCAACGACACCGACGTGGTCCGCCACCCGCTGGTCGCCGAGATCGTCAGGGCCTACGACCGCGACGGCAAGATGGCGCGCGGCCTCGCCGGCGAAGACTGATCGGAACCATCGGGATGTCCAGCATTCAACTGCCCGCCGCCGCGGGCGTCGAACTCGACATCGACCTGATGGTCGAGGCGGGGGCGTGGCCTGATGAGCGCGCGCTCCGCGCGCTGGTCGAGCGCGCCGTGCCCGCAGCACTCACCGAAGCGGAGGCAGAAGCGGCGGAAGGCGTCGAGCTCAGCCTCGTCTTCACCGACGACGCGGCGATCCAGAGGCTCAACGCCGAGTGGCGCGGCAAGGACAAGCCGACCAACGTGCTGTCGTTTCCGGCGTTTCCGGTCGCGCCGGGCGACCCGCTGCCGCCGATGCTCGGCGATATCGTGCTCGCCAGTGAGACCGTGGCGCGCGAAGCGGCGGAAGAGGACAAGCCGCTCGAAAACCACATCACCCACCTCATAATCCACGGACTCCTGCATCTTTTGGGGTATGATCACGAGACCGACGAGGAAGCCGAGGAGATGGAAGCGCTGGAGCGCCGGGCGCTCGCCAGGCTTGCCATTCCCGATCCCTACGCGTAACAGGGACGAACAATCGACCGGAAGACGATGAACGAGAAACCTGAGATTGCCGCCTCTCCCGAGCCGGGGCCCGCGGCAAGAGCCTCCGAACAGGCCGAAGACGGGCCTAGTACGAGCACCGCGCCGCATTCGGCGCATGAACCGCAGGCCGAGCGGCCGTCCTTCATCGAGCGGCTGACAAGGCTGTTCCGGCACCGCAACGGCAGCAACATCCGCGAGGAGATCGCCGACGCGCTGGCCGACACGGCGAGCGGCGCCGAATCCTTCTCGCCCGGCGAGCGCGCCATGCTCAACAACATCCTGAGGCTCCGCGAGGTGCGGGTCGAGGATGTGATGGTGCCCAGGGCCGACATCGAGGCGATCGAACTCAACACCAAGCTTGGCGAAGTGCTCGGCGTCTTCGAGCAGTCGGGCCATTCGCGCATGCCGGTCTATGTCGAGACCCTCGACGACCCGCGCGGCATGGTCCACATCCGCGACATCCTCGCCCACATCACTCGCGGCGCCCGCGTCAAGAAGGGCAGGTCGCGCAAGGCCCAGGCCGCCGATGCGCAGCTCGATCTCGCCCAGGTCGACCTCAACCGCAGCATCGGCGAGCTCAACCTCATCCGCACGGTGCTGTTCGTGCCGCCGTCGATGCTCGCCTCCGACCTCATGCAACGCATGCAGGCGACGCGCACGCAGATGGCGCTGGTCATCGACGAATATGGCGGCACCGACGGCCTGGTCTCGCTCGAGGACATCGTCGAGATGGTGGTCGGCGACATCGAGGACGAACACGACGACGACGAGCCTATGATCACCCAGGCCGGCGACGGCGTCTATGTGGTCGACGGCAAGGCCGAGATCGAGGAAGTGGCCAAGGTGCTCGGCGAGGAATTCTCGCCCGGCGAGCACGCCGAATATGTCGACACGATCGGCGGACTGATCTTCAATGCGCTCGGGCGGGTGCCCGCCCGCGGCGAGGTGGTGCAGGCGATCCCCGGCTTCGAGTTCCACGTGCTCGACGCCGACCCGCGCCGGGTCAAGCGCGTCCGTATCGTCCATGTCCAGAAGGGCGAGCGCCGCCGCCGCGCCAAGGTCGAGCAGGCGTAGTGCCCCCTGCGGCGCCGCGTCCCCTATGGCGCCGCATTTTCCTGCTGCTACATCTTCGTTCCAATTGCTGCTGAGGGGGGACGAATGGTGCGCTTTGCGGGACGGATAATTCTGCTTTCTGGTTGGAGGAGAAACCTGACGGCGTTCCTGGCGGGCGCCGTCGCGGTGCTGGCGCAGGCGCCGTACGACTTTTTCTTCGCCGGGTTCCTCTCCTTTCCCATCCTGGTGTGGCTGATCGACGGCGCGGTCGCCGACACGCCGGCAGGTGCCTTGCGCCGTCTCAGGCCGGCATTCGCGACGGGCTGGTGGTTCGGCTTCGGCTATTTCCTCGCCGGGCTGTGGTGGATCGGCGGCGCCCTTCTGGTGGAAGCCGAGAGCTTTGCCTGGGCGCTGCCCTTCGCCGTCGTCGGCATTCCGCTGATCCTGTCGTTCTTCTATGGCTTTGCCACGGCCATCGCGCGGCTGTTCTGGAGTGCCGGCATCGGCCGGGTCGTGGCGCTTGCCTTCGCCTTCGGCCTGATGGAGTGGCTGCGGACCTTCGTCTTCACCGGCTTCCCGTGGATTCCCGTAGGCTTCGGCGCCATGCCCATTCCGCTGCTGATGCAGAGCGTGTCGGTGGTGG
The DNA here is from genome assembly GCF_050433525.1 of Aminobacter sp. BE322. Classification (NCBI taxonomy): domain Bacteria; kingdom Pseudomonadati; phylum Pseudomonadota; class Alphaproteobacteria; order Hyphomicrobiales; family Phyllobacteriaceae; genus Aminobacter; species Aminobacter sp. BE322. The sequence goes on from NZ_JBNPXB010000021.1 coordinate 15,022, forward strand.
GCACGACGGGCATGAACGTGCTGGCCGTCTTCGTCTTCGCCATGCCGGCGCTGCTGGCCGACGGCCGCAACCTGAAGCTCGGCGCGGCGCTTGCGGTGCTGCTGGCAGCCGCGCATGCCGGCTACGGCTATCTGCGACTGTCGGCTCCGGCAGCGCCAGCCGGCCGTACGCTCGACGTCCGCATCGTCCAGCCCAACATCGACCTGTCGGAAAAATGGGACGGCCGCGTCCGCGAGCGCATCTTCTCCGATCTGCTCAAGCTTTCGAGCGAGGCGCCGAAGGCCGGCGCCAACAAGCCGCAGCTGATCGTCTGGCCGGAGACCTCGGTGCCGTTCCTGTTCTCCGAACGCCCCGACGGACTGGTCGCCATCGGCGAGATGCTGGGCGAGGGCCAGATGCTGATGGCGGGCACCGTGCGCGCCGAGGACGGCCCGGGCGGGGAGACGCTCTATTACAATTCGGTCGCCAACATCAACGACAAGGGCGAGATCGTCGGCGCCGTCGACAAGGTGCATCTCGTGCCGTTCGGCGAATACATACCCTTCGCCGATCTGATGGCGCGTGTCGGGCTGACGCAACTGGTTGCCGGACCGATGAATTTCGAAGCCGGCACGAGCCGTCGCCCGTTCGATCTGCCCGGTGGCCTCAAGGCGGCGGCCTACATTTGTTACGAAATAATCTTTCCCGAGCTCGTCGCTGTTGACGCAGCGTCAACGCAGATTATTGTAAATGTTACAAACGACGCATGGTTTGGCGACACGCCCGGCCCATACCAGCATTTCCGGCAGTCGCAGATCCGTGCCGTGGAAAATGGAATGCCGGTCCTGCGCGCGGCCAACACAGGGATTTCCGGCATTGTCGATCCGTTCGGGCGAGCTGTGGATGCACTTGCGATGAATACTCGCGGCATCATCGATTTCTCGCTTCCGGTGGACGCGTCGAGCGCCGCGCCGTCGCAACCGTGGCGTGTTAACGGTTTCCTGATCATGTTGGGGTTTGCCGTTGCGGCAGGCGGCCTGAAGCTGAGGCAGAGGCTCAGGGCGAATTGACACTGTGGTTGTTAGAAACTCATATGCTGTCGCGCGGCTTCAGGCCGTTCCGGTCGGCATCGGTATCCGAAAGATCAACCGGCCCTGAAACGGGCATCTGCCCAATAATAATGCTGGAATAATCCGGCGAGGAAAGACAGTGGAAAAAGAAAACAAGAAAAAACCAAACCCTACCGACGTTCACGTCGGTGGACGAATTCGCCTGCGACGCAATATGTTAGGAATGAGCCAAGAGAAGCTGGGCGAAAGCCTGGGAATTACCTTCCAGCAGATCCAGAAGTATGAAAAAGGCACGAATCGAGTAGGAGCAAGCCGCCTCCAGGCCATAGCTTCGATCCTCGGCGTGCCGGTCGCATTCTTCTTCGAGGATGCCCCTGGCCAGGAAGGCACCGAGCACAGGGGGCTGGCCGAGGATGCATCCACCAGCTTCGTGGTCGATTTCCTTTCGAGCGCCGAGGGCCTCCAGCTCAACCGTGCCTTTGCCCGCATTTCCAACCCGAAAGTCCGGCGCAAGGTCATCGAACTGGCCAAGGTCCTGGCCGACGACGACGAGCAGTGACACCGTGCGGCGGCGATGCGCCGTCGCAACGCATTTGCAACAACCTGCCTTACGTGGCGAAAAGCCTGCTTGACGAGTTCCGGCAGGCTTCGCTAACACATGGCCGCGCCAAAAGGTCGGCATCGCGCCGGCCGCTTTCCAAGAGGGGACATCCCGTGTCGCGGCAGAACTATCTCTTCACGTCCGAATCCGTATCCGAAGGTCACCCCGACAAGGTGTGCGACCGCATTTCCGACGAGATCGTCGATCTCGTTTACCGAGAAGCCAAGAAGACTGGCATGGATCCGTGGAAGGTCCGCGTCGCCTGCGAAACGCTCGCGACGACCAACCGCGTCGTGATCGCCGGCGAGGTTCGCGTGCCCGACACGCTGCTCAAGAAGGACAAGAACGGCGAGATCGTCAAGGACGCCGCCGGCCACCCGGTCGTCAATCCGTCCAAGTTCAAGGCCGTGGCCCGCAAGGCCATCCGCGCCATCGGCTACGAGCAGGCCGGCTTCCACTGGAAGACCGCCAAGATCGACGTGCTGCTGCACGGCCAGTCGCCCGACATCGGCCAGGGCGTCGATAACGCCGCCGACCGCCAGGGCGAAGAAGGCGCGGGCGACCAGGGCATCATGTTCGGCTATGCTTGCCGCGAGACGCCGGACCTGATGCCGGCGCCGATCTACTACAGCCACAAGATCCTCGAGCTGCTCGCCGCCGCCCGTCATGAGGGCAAGGGCGACGCCGGCAAGCTCGGCCCGGACGCCAAGAGCCAGGTCACCGTGCGCTACCGCGACGGCAAGGCCCATGACGTCACCCAGATCGTGCTGTCGACACAGCATCTCGACGACAGCTGGGATTCGGCCAAGGTGCGCAAGGTGGTCGAGCCCTACATCCGCGAGGCACTCGGCGACCTCGAGATCGCCAAGGACTGCAACTGGTACATCAACCCGACCGGCAAGTTCGTGATCGGCGGCCCCGACGGCGACGCAGGCCTCACCGGCCGCAAGATCATCGTCGACACCTACGGCGGTGCGGCTCCGCACGGCGGCGGCGCTTTCTCGGGCAAGGACACCACCAAGGTCGACCGCTCGGCCGCCTATGCGGCGCGCTACCTCGCCAAGAACGTGGTTGCCGCCAGGCTCGCCGACCGCTGCACCATCCAGCTCTCCTACGCCATCGGCGTGGCCCAGCCGCTGTCGGTCTATGTCGACCTGCACGGCACCGGCAAGGTGTCGGAGGCAGCGATCGAGGAAGCCCTGCGCGAGGTCATGGACCTGTCGCCGTCGGGCATCCGCCGCCACCTCGACCTCAACAAGCCGATCTACGCCAAGACATCGTCCTACGGCCATTTCGGCCGCAAGGCCGGCCGCGACGGATCCTTCTCCTGGGAGAAGACCGATCTGGTCAAGGCGATCAAGGACGCCGTCGCAAGCAAGGAAGCTGTCGCCGCCTGAGGCGACCGGCGTTTGTCGATGGAACAGGAACCGCGCCGCAGCCGCACGAGCGAAGCCTTCTTCGGCCGGCGGCGCGGGAAACCTGTCCGCCCGCACCAGGCGGCCGCCCTTGAAAAGGGGCTCGCCCGCTTCGGCCTCGACCTCGCAACGCCGGCCCCCGCCGACCTGACCACGCTGTTCGAGGCGCCGGTCACCAAGGTCCGGCTCGAGATCGGTTTCGGCGCCGGCGAGCACCTTCGCCACATCGCCGCCAGCACGCCCGACGCCGGCTTCATCGGCGTCGAGCCCTTCGTCAATGGCATGGCCAAGATGACGGCGGCGCTCGACGAGCACCTCCAGCTCAACATCCGCCTCTACGACGAAGACGCCACGCAGCTGCTCGACTGGCTGCCGGAGGCGTCGCTCGACGGCATCGACCTGTTCTACCCCGATCCCTGGCCGAAGAAGAAGCACTGGAAGCGGCGCTTCGTCAGCCCGGCCAATCTCGACCGCTTCGCCCGCGTGCTGAAGCGCGGCGGAAAATTCCGCTTCGCCTCCGACATCGACACCTATGTCAACTGGACGCTGTTGCACTGCCGCGCCCATCCGGGCTTCGGTTGGCAGGCGGCCGACGCCCAGGACTGGCACAGGCCCTATGACGGCTGGACCCGCACCCGCTACGAGGCCAAGGCCATCCGCGAGAACCGCGTGCCGGCCTACCTGACCTTCGTCAGGGTATAGGCTGCTATCTCGCTGCGAGGCCGAGGCTCAGGCGAGACGCTTGCGCAGCGTGAGCGAGGTCGGCCGGTCGTAGCCTTCATGCGCCGTGCGCTCGACCTCGACGAAGCCGAGCCGGGCGAAGGTGGCGTGGTTGGCCACGAGTTCGATTCGCGCCTGAAGTTCGAGCACCGGCTTGCCGTGCTCGATGGCGTGGCGCTCGGCCGCCTGCATCAGCCCCCGGCCGAGGCCCGCGCCGCGCGCGCGCTCGTCGACGGCGAGCTTGCCGACATAGAAGGCGTCGGTCCGTTCGGCGACGAAGATGCAGCCGGCGAGGCGGCCGTCGGCAGTGGCGATGAAGCAGGTTTCTTGCCCCGCCTTCCGGCGCAGGCCCTCGGGCGTGAGCTTGTGCGCCGAGGACGGCGGGTCGATGACCCCGTCCATGTAGGCGAAGCAGCGCCTGATGAGGCCGAGCAACTCGTCCCAGGCCGAAAAGTCCTCGGGGAGGCGGGAAATGGTCACGTCGGCCATGCTCAGGACGCCTTGTAGCGCACCGTGTCGAAGCGGGCGCCGAGCGCATCGTAGAGCAGCAGGCGGCCGACCAGCGGCTCGCCGATGCCGGTGATGAGCTTGATCGCCTCCATCGCCTGCAGCGTGCCCATCACGCCGGTCAGCGCGCCGAGCACGCCGGCCACCGCGCAGGAGGGCACCAGGCCCGGCGGCGGCGGCTCGGGGAAAAGGTCGCGATAGGAAGGGTTGCGGCGGCCGTCGGGGGCGGTCTCGAACGGCTTCAGCACGGTGATCGAGCCGTCGAAGCGGCCGACCGCGGCATGCACCAGCGGCCGCTCGCGGGCGGCACAGGCATCCGCCACCGCATAGCGCGTCTCGAAATTGTCGGAGCCGTCGATGACGAGGTCATAGGCGGAAACGAGTTCGCCGGCATTGGCCTCGGTCAGGCGCAGCTGGTGCAGTTCGACCGCCACATGCGGATTGATGCGCGCGACGGCGGCGGCGGCGCTCTCGGCCTTGGAGAGGCCCACAGACTGGGTGTCGTGGATCACCTGCCGCTGCAGGTTGGAGAGCGAGACGTGGTCGTCGTCGACGATGCCGAGCGTGCCGACGCCGGCGGCGGCCAGATATTCGAGCACCGGCGCGCCGAGCCCGCCGGCGCCGATCACCAGCACGCGGGCGCGCTTCAGCTTCTGCTGGCCCGGGCCGCCGATCTCCGGCAGCACGATGTGGCGCGCGTAGCGTTCGAGTTCTTCGGGGGAGAGGGGGGCGGCCTGGTTCATGGCCGGGAGCATATAGGCGCGGACCGGGCTTGTCAGGCTGTCTTGCGGCGCTGCACTGCAGCCTCAGAGATCGGTAGGCCGCACGCTGCCGTGGTCGACGGTCAGGAACTGAGCCTTGCCGGCGAGGCTCGAAAACAGTGCCGGTTCGGTGCCGGTCATGAAGGCCTGGCAGTTGAGGTCTTCGAGGATGGCGAAAAGTGCTGCCCGCCGGCCGGCGTCGAGATGGGCGGCGATCTCGTCGAGCAGCAGGATGGGGGAGGCGCCGGCCATCTCACCGGTCAGGCGCGCGTGCGAGACGACGATGCCGACCAGCAGCGCCTTCTGCTCGCCGGTCGAGCAGAGCTCGGCCGGCATCGCCTTCGGCCGGTGGCGGACCACGAGGTCGGAGCGGTGCGGGCCCTCCAGCGTGCGGCCGGCGGCCCGGTCGCGCTCGCGGCCGTCGGCGAGCGCCTGGCGGAAGCGCTCCTCCAGTTCCACCGCCGGCATCTGGCCGATGTTCTGTTCCAGCGTGCCGGAAAGCGCGAGGTCTGCCTGCGGGAAGGGGCCGGTCTCCGGCAGCTTGCCGATCATGGCCGTCAACAGCCGCACCATCTCGACGCGGGCAGCGGCGATCGCTGCCCCTGTCTCGGCCATCTGGGTCTCGATCGCCTCGAACCAGCTGCGGTCGCGGCGGTCCTCGGCGAGCAGGCGGTTGCGGCTGCGCATCGCCTTCTCGTAGTCGAGCGCGCGCTGGCCGTGCGCCGGGTCGATCGCCAGCACCAGCCGGTCGAGGAAGCGGCGCCGATCACCGGCGGGGCCGGTGAACAGGGAGTCCATCGATGGCGTCAGCCAGACGATGCGCAGCCATTCGAGCATCTCGTCGGCGGACTTGGCGGTGGCGCCATTGATGCGCACGCGCCGGCCGGCTTCACCCGCGGTCTCGGGCGCGGTGCCGGTGCCGATCTCGACGTCGCCCAGCGGACTCTCGATCGCCGCATGCACGGCAAAGGCGCCGGAACTGCCCTCGCGGGCGACGTCGGTGTAGGGCGCGCGGCGCAGGCCGCGCCCCGGGGTCAGGAAGGATATCGCCTCGAGCAGGTTGGTCTTGCCCGCGCCGTTCTCGCCGGTGAACACCACCGCGCCCGGCCTGAGGTCGAGCGAGAGCGAGCCGTAGTTGCGGAAGTCCGTCAGCACAAGCTTGCGGATATGCGTCGAGGGGATGCGTTTCCGCGTCTCCCCCGTTTCGAGGTCCTGCACGGGCGTTTGCGCGCTACACGCGCATCGGCATCAGCACGTAGAGAGCGTTCTCGTCGGCTGTGTCGTGGATGAGCGTGGGCGACCCGGCATCCGCCAGCATGAAGCGCGCCTCGCTGCCTGAAAGCTGGGCGGCGACGTCGAGCAGGTACTTGGCGTTGAAGCCGATCTCGATGGGATCCGAGGAGTAGTCGGCGGCGAGTTCTTCCGTCGCACTGCCCGAATCGGGGTTGTTGACCGCGAGCGTCACCTGGCCGTCGGCGATGGAGAGCTTCACTGCCCGGCCACGCTCGGACGAGATGGTGGAGACGCGGTCGACGGCGGCAGCGAAGCTCTGGCGGTCGATGGTCAGCTTCTTGTCGTTGCCGCTCGGGATGACGCGCTGGTAGTCCGGGAAGGTGCCGTCGATCAGCTTCGAGGTCAGGATCACGCTGCCGATGGTCAGGCGGATCTTGGTGTCGGACAGCTCGGTGGTCACCGCCACGTCGGGGGCGTCGAGCAGCTTCTGAATCTCGCTGACCGTCTTGCGCGGCATGATGATGCCCGGCATGCCCTCGGAGCCCGCCGGCGCCTCGACCTCGGCGCGGGCGAGGCGGTGGCCGTCGGTGGCGACCGCGCGCAGCATCAGCTTGCCGGCGCTTTCCAGCGTGTGCAGGAAGATGCCGTTGAGATAGTAGCGCGTCTCCTCGGTCGAGATGGCGAACTGGGTCTTGTCGATCAGGCCCTTGAGCGCCTGGGCGTCGAGCCGGAATATGTGCGAGAAGGAGCCGGCCGAAAGCTCGGGGAAGTCGGACTGCGGCAGGCACTGCAGCCGGAAGCTCGAGCGGCCCGAGATCACCGACATGGCGTTGCCGTCCTCGTCGGTCTTGAGCATCACCTCGGCGCCGTCGGGCAGCTTGCGCACGATGTCGTAGAGCAGATGCGCGGGCACGGTGGTGGCACCCGCACGCTCGACATTGGCTGGGGTGGCTTCCGAGACCTCGAGGTCGAGGTCGGTCGCCTTCATCTCGAGGCTCGCGCCGTCCGCCTGCAACAGCACGTTGGACAGGATCGGGATCGTGTTCCGCCGTTCGACCACGCGGTGCACGTGGTTCAGCGACTTCAAGAGGTTGGAGCGTTCCAGGATAACACGCATGACGAAACAGGCTCGCTTATTTGAAGGTGCGGGCTCGCGGGCTCGAACTGCGCCCGGGGAAAGCCCGCAACACGATCGGAATTCTGCCGAGTCTGACAGTAAAATCCCCGGAAAGGCAAGCCCGCGCAGCCTTTTGGGGCGGTGGCGCGGGCGCTGTTGGGGATAAGTCCCGGGCAGGGGCGGCCGCGCCGCCCCGGCAAGGGATCAGGCCTGGTCGTTGATCAGCCGCCTCAGCAGCTCGAGCTCCTGCGCCAGCGTGTTGTCGCCGCCCGACAGGTCCTCGATCTTGCGCACGGCGTGCAGCACCGTGGTGTGGTCGCGGCCGCCGAAACGCCGGCCGATCTCGGGCAGCGAGCGCGGCGTCATGACCTTGGAGAGGTACATGGCGACCTGGCGCGGCTTGACGATGGTGCGGGTGCGGCGGTTCGACAGAAGTTCCGTCTTCGACACGTTGTAGTGGCGGGCGACGATGCGCTGGATGTCTTCGATGCGGACGCGCTTGGGCTCGCCGGTGCGGTAGATGTGGCCGAGGATCTCGTCGATGCGCTCGATCGACAGCTGCGGCTCGAAGGACTGGCGGAAGACCAGCTGGTTGAAGGCGCCCTCGAGCTCGCGGCCGCTGCCGGTCACGGTGCGCGCGACATGCGCCAGCACGTCCTCGCCGATGTTGAGGTTCGGATCCTCGGCCTTCGCGCCGGCATAGCGCAGCTGGATCATGCCCAGGCGCATGGCCAGATCGGGTGCCGACATCTCCAGCGCCACGCCGCCGTTGAGGCGCGAGCGGACGCGCGGCTCGAGCGATTCCAGCTCCGCCGGCGGACGGTCGGCCGCGACCACCACCTGCTTGGCGCTGTCGAGCAGCATGTTGATGAGATGGCAGAACTCGTGCTGGATCGACTTGCCCTGCAGGAACTGCATGTCGTCGATGATCAGGAGGTCGATGTCGCGCAGCTGCTCCTTCAGCGTCAGCGCGTTGTTGTCGCGGATGGCGGTGGCGAAGCGCCACATGAAGTATTCGGCGGTCAGGTAGACGACGCGCGACTTCGGATTCTGGCGCAGCGACTCGGCCGCGATCGCCTGCAGGAGGTGGGTCTTGCCGAGGCCGACGGTGGCGTGGAGGAACAGCGGGTTGAAGCGCGAGTTCGATTCCGCCACCGCGCGGGCCGCAGCGAGCGCCACCCGGTTCGACGGGCCCTCGACGAAGGACTGGAAGGTGTAGCGTGGGTCGAGCGGCGAGCCCAGCACGCTCTGCTTGAACTCAGGCTCCGCCGCGCCGCTGCGGACAGGGGCGGGGCGCTCGACGCGGCCGGCGGCCACGGTACTGGTGGCAAGCGCGCTCTGGGCCTGGCGCACCGGCTTGTTGCGCAGGGCGGCCGCATCGCCTTCGGTGGCGGGACGCGCCGCACGCGTCGTCGCGGTGCGGATGATGACCTCGAGCTTCAACAACTCGGGCTCTTCCTGGCGCCAGAGCTCGGAAATCAGATCGAGATAGTGGCTGTTGATCCAGGAGCGCAGAAAGGCGGTCGGCACCGAAAGGCGCACGACGCCCTTGGAGGCTTCCGCCAGCTTCATGCGGCCGAACCAGCTCGAGAAGACTTCGCTGCCCAGGCGAGCCTGGAGCTGCGTCTTGACCCTGTCAAAGATCTTCTCCGCGGCGCTGACGGCTGTCACTCCATTGCCCTCGATCAGCTCGCCGGTAAAAAGAAAGCCCGCTTTTGCTTCGCTTTCGATGCCGCTTTGCATATTTACGATCCCTAACCTTCGGTCCTCGTTGCCCATGCGGGGGTGCGCCGCTCGCACCTCCACCGGAAAGTTCTTCTGGGAAGCAGGCCGCTATCGGCCGAGCCCCAATCGTGCCTCCCCAGGGCCTATGGCCGCGCAGGGAGACTGTCGCTGCGGGGGCGGCAGCTACAGGCAAATACATTAACGACCGGCGAAGACGCCGGCGCGCTACTCGTCGCCATAATGTCTTATCCCCACACCCCAAGTATTACGAAGCAGGCACACCTCCCCCGATCGCGGATTCTACCCACGCCGAGAACGCCGCCGATTTTTAAGGCTTGGCAGAGGGCTTCGTGCCCGTCTCTTCGATGGACAGACCTTACAAAAATCGCTGTGGACACGGCAAGGGCGGGTCTAACCCATTTTTAATGAATCTGGTTAGCTCCGGCCCGGATTCAGAGGCCGTTCCGACCCTCTTCGCAAGCAAAGCCCTTGTGATTCAAACCCTTTTGCGGGAAGCGAAAAAAAACGCGCCCGGCAGGAAAAATTTTTAAAAGAATCCGCTTGACACCAACTTGTCCCCCACAGCCCGGCGCGAGGTTGAACAACCTGTGGATGACTGTTAGCAAGTATATGAATTTAAAGGAAAATTTCTGTCACGGTGAGTCCGGCCCGAAGCCACCTGTGGCGGTTGTACTTATAAGAATAACCGCATATGCCGGCAAAGTTTCATGTATCATTGCGGCACATCTAGTTGCCTCTTCCGGCCCCCTTTTCCAGGCCCGTTTCGGCAATAGAAAAACCCGGCTGGTTAGGCCGGGTTCTTCAGAAATCCAATTGCTTGCGGGGCTTAGGCGGAGAGCGCCTTGACCCGCTGTGCCAGTCGCGAAACCTTGCGCGAGGCAGTGTTCTTGTGCAGCACGCCCTTGGTGGCGGCGCGCATCAGTTCCGGCTGCGCGGCGATGAAGGCGGCCTGCGCTGCGGCCTTGTCGCCGGAAGCCAGGGCTTCCTCGACCTTGCGAAGGTAGGTGCGGACACGCGAACGGCGGTTCTTGTTGACCGCGGTGCGGGCGGCAATCTTGCGGGTAGCCTTCTTGGCCGAGGAGGTGTTGGCCATTGTGCCTCTCTGTTGATCTCTATGGTGGCGCGAGCGGGTTCCCGCGGAGCGCAAAAACTGCTCGGGCGTCCCTGAGGCCGCCTCGGTTGGTGCGGCTTATAGTTCAGCTTGCCCGGCGCGTCAACGCGATTCAGATCAGCGGTTGCGGAAATTCGCAGACCTTTTCTCGGCGAAGGCCGCCATGCCTTCCTTCTGGTCTTCGAGCGCGAACATCGAATGGAAGACGCGGCGCTCGAAACGCAGCCCTTCGGCGAGCGTGAGCTCGTAGGAGCGGTTGACCGCTTCCTTGCACATCATCACCGCCGGCAGCGAGAAGTCGGCGATCTTGGTCGCGGCCTTCATCGCCTCCTCGATCAGATCGGCCGCCGGCACGACGCGCGACACCAGGCCGGAGCGCTCGGCTTCGGCGGCATCCATCATCCGCCCGGTCAGGCACATGTCCATCGCCTTCGACTTGCCGACGAAGCGGGTGAGGCGCTGCGAGCCGCCCATGCCCGGCATGACGCCGAGCGTGATCTCGGGCTGGCCGAACCTGGCGGTGTCTGCGGCGATGATGAAGTCGCACATCATGGCCAGTTCGCAGCCGCCGCCGAGCGCGTAGCCGGCGACGGCGGCGATCATCGGCTTGCGGTTGCGGGTGAAGGCCTCCCAGCCGGAGAAGAAGTCTTCCATGTAGGCGTCGACGTAGGTCTTGGCCTGCATCTCCTTGATGTCGGCGCCGGCGGCGAAGGCCTTTTCCGAGCCGGTGATGACGACGGCGCCGACACCGTTGTCAGCCTCGAATTCGCCGGTCGCGGCGAGAAGTTCGCCGAGCACCTGCGAGTTCAGCGCGTTGAGCGCCTTGGGCCGGTTGAGCGTGATCAGCCCGACCTTGCCGCGCTTTTCCACGAGGATCGTTTCATAGGCCATGCCGCTCTCCCTTTGCGAAGCCACCGGGTTCGATACCCGCTCTAGCTTACCGCTGGCAGTGACGGCAATAGAAGGTCGAGCGCCCGCTCTGAACGATCCGCTCGACATGGCCGGCACAGCCGCTGTGCGCGCAAGCCTCGCCCTCGCGGTCGTAGACGGAGAAGGAATGCTGGAAGTAGCCGAGCGAGCCGTCGGTGTGGACATAGTCGCGCAGCGACGAGCCGCCGGCGGCGATCGCTTCGGCGATCACCTCGCGGATCGAGGTGGCGAGCAGGCCGGCGCGTTCACGGGCGACCTTGCCGGTGGCGGCGATGGTGCCGGCCGCGCGCGTGGGCGCAAGCCCCGCGCGCCACAGCGCCTCGCACACATAGATGTTGCCGAGGCCGGCGATCAGGCGCTGGTCGAGCAGGGCTGCCTTGAGCGGCGCCTTCTTGTCGCGGAACAGTTCCGCCAGGAGGTCGCCGTCCAGGCTGTTGCCGGTGGGCTCGACCCCGAGGCCGGCGAGCATCGGGTGGACGCCTGCGTCCCGCTCGGCAAACAGCATGAAGCCGAAGCGCCGCGGGTCGTTGAAGATGACGCGGGCCGGTGCACCCTTGGCGTCGGCGACGTGGAAGACGACGTGGTCGTGCGCTGCAGCCTTCGGCCGCTCGTGATGGAAGGCACCCGGCGTCGAGCCGTCCGTGTCGGTTTCGATACGGAAGGAGCCTGACATGCCGAGGTGGCAGATGAGCGTGGGGCCGTCGTCTATGTCGGCCGTGAGATACTTGGCGCGTCGGCCGAGCGAGGCGATACGACGGCCGGCGAGGCGTTCGGAAAAGCGCTCGGGGAAGGGAAAGCGCAAGTCGGGGCGCCGCGTCTCGACGCGCTCGATGCGCGCGCCCTCCATCACCGGCTGCAGGCCGCGCCGGACGGTTTCCACCTCGGGCAGTTCAGGCATGGGCGGCGATCGTCCTCAGGAAGGGGGTACCGTGGCGTCCCGGCGCAAGGCCGAGATGCTCGGCGACGGTGGCGCCGATGTCGGCGAAGGTGGGCCTCAGCCCGACATCGCCGCCGGCGAGGCCCGGCGCCATGCCGATGATCGGGATGCGCTCGCGCGTGTGGTCGGTGCCACGCCAGGTCGGGTCGTTGCCATGGTCGGCGGTGAAGAGCATCAGGTCGCCGGGCCCGAGCCTGGCCAGGGCTTCGGGCACGCGCCTGTCGAAGGCCTCGAGGGCTGCGGCATAGCCCGGCACGTCGCGGCGATGGCCGAACTCGGTGTCGAAGTCGACGAAGTTGGCGAACACGAAGTCGCCGTCCGCGGCGTCGTCCATCGCGCCGAGCGCCTTGTCGAACATGGCCATGTTGCCGACCCCCTTGCGCACCTCGGAAATGCCGCGATGGGCGAAGATGTCGCCGATCTTGCCGATGGCGATGACCCTGCTGCCGCGCTCGGTCAGCCGGTCGAGCAGGGTCGGCTCCGGCGGCGGTGTCGCATAGTCCTTGCGGTTGGGCGTGCGCTCGAATGTGGCAACGGTCTCGCCGACGAAGGGGCGGGCGATGACGCGGCCGATGTTGAGCGGATCGACGAGGCGGCGCACCACCTTGCAGAGTGCGTAGAGCCGCTCGAGGCCGAAATGGGTTTCGTGGGCGGCGATCTGCAGTACCGAATCGACCGAGGTGTAGCAGATCGGCTTGCCGGTCAGGATGTGCTCCTCGCCGAAGCGCTCGATGATCTCCGTGCCCGAGGCGTGGCAATCGCCGAGGATGCCCGGCACCTTGCCCTCGCGGACGATCGCCTCGGTCAGTGCCGTGGGGAAGGCGGGCACGGTCTGCGGAAAATAGCCCCAGTCGAAAGTGGCCGGCACGCCGGCGATCTCCCAGTGGCCCGAAGGCGTGTCCTTGCCGCTCGAAACCTCCTGCGCGGCGCCGAAGAAGGCGCCGGGCCTGAGCGCGGCGGAGGCGTCGAATTCGAAGCCCGTGGCCAGCCCGGCGGCGCGGCCGAGCCCGAGCGCGGTCATGTGCGGCAGGGCGAGCGGGCCGCCGCGCAGGCCGTCGCGGTCGCCGCGGCCGACAGCGCAGGCTGCAGCGATATGCCCGAACGTGTCTGCGCCCACGTCGCCGAAACGCTCCGCGTCGGCAGCGCCGCCGATGCCGAAGGAATCCAGGACGAAGACAAATGCACGCGCCATCGCGGTCGGGCTCTCGGTTGGGATGTTCCCGACAGACATAAGTTGCGGGCCGCAACTTGGCAATTATCCGGCACGGCGACCGGTCAGCGGCAACTGGCGAAAGGCGTCAGCAGTCGCCGCAGCCGATGCTCTGGCTCATGCGCGGGCGCAGGTAGTAGCTCTCGTTCATGGATATGCCGTCGAAGGCGGCTGCAAGGCCGAGCACCGGCTTGTCCTCGGCCGCCCAGGTGATCACCGGCTTGTAGGCGAGATCGCTTTCGACGCGGATGAGGAAGGTGCCCGCGACCTTGAGCGCGTCCGGGACGGTGGTGGGCGTGCCCTTGGGCGCTCCCACGCCCGCCGTGCCGTCGACGAGTTTGCGCGACCAGGCCACCTGGACCTTGGGCGTGGCGTCGGTGGTGATGTCGATTGCCGTCACCACGATCGTGCCGACGCTGCGGTTATAGGGCTGGAGGGTCGACTCGCCGATCTGCATGATGGCGTCGATCTCCGACTTGGTGATCGACTGCTGCTGGGTGATGAGGTCGGCGACCATGGAGCCGATGCGGCTCACCTTCTTGTTCGTCTCGATCGCCTGGGAGACTTCCATGGTGACGAAATAGAGCGCCAGGAGCAGCGGCACGACGAAGGCGAATTCGACCGCCGCGATGCCGCGCCTGTCGGAGGCCAGCGCCCGCGCAGCGGCGCCCCATCGCTTCAGCATCGAGAGCACCACGGCCCTGATAGACATGTCTTGCGTCTTCTCCTGCCGGTTCCGAACGGGTTGAATTCAGTCGTTGAACGGTTCGTTCTGCCAGGTGACCGTCGCGAACTGCAGCGTGTTGCCGCCCTTCAGGTTGGACATCGAGGCACGCATGAAGTCGGTGATGACAGGCCACTTGTAGAACACGCGCAGCATGTTCTTCGACATCGACGGCCCCGGCTTGACGGTGAAGCCGGTGGTGTCGATGTCCCTGTCGGAGGTGAGCTTGATCTTGACCTTCGCCGCGTCGGCGAAGGTGCTGTAGCTGCGCAGGTCGACCAGGAGTCCCGGGCAATCCTTGGCGACGAGGACCTCGAGCCTGTCGCAGATCATCTTCTTGACAGCGATTTCGGTGGCGTCCGCGGCCTTGATCTGGCCGGTGCGGAGCTGGCGCGCGACATCGTCGGCCGCATTGGCCAGCACCTGCTGCCCGGCAAAGGCGATGCTGCTTTCGAGGATGGCGAAGACCAGCATGGAGAAGGGGATCGCCAGCATGACGAATTCGATCGCCGTGCTGCCGCTGCGCTCATGCAGGAAGCGGGCGAAGAGGCCCCGCTTGCCGTGCCCCGCGCAATCCTGTCCTACCACTGGCTCTTTGCCCATGTACCCGACCGTCTCGAATGATCCGGAACTCAAGATAGACGAAAGCCGTTGAGGCGCGGTTTGGATGGTGCTGAAATTCTTAAGCCGCGACTTTACCCGGCGCTAACCTTGCAGGCCCGGAATTCGGGCCGCGGCGCTACTGGCTGGCGTTCATCTCGCTCTCGGACATCCGCTCGGCGTCGCTCTTGTACGAGCTTTCGCAATAGGGCGTGCACGACAGCGTCTGGATTTCCGAGCGCCTGTAGATACGTACCGAAGAGGCCGCCTGGCGGACGACCGTCACCTGTTCATCGACGATGGGACTGCCGTCGGCGTCGAGCACGACCAGGTTGGTCACTCCGAAGCCCTTGCCGGTCAGCACGATGGTCGAGGCATCCTGGACCGAGGCGTCGGCTATGGCCGAATTGCCGACGACGATGGTGTCGGCCGGGCGGGCGAGCCGCACGATCTTGGCCTGGTTCATCGTCACCTCGATGCCCGAGCCGGCATGCGCCTGCTGTGGAGCGACGATGGCTGCCGCGATCAGGGCTGACCCCAGGAAAAGATATGTCGGCTGTGCCATTGCGGCGCCTCTCGGACGGCTCGGTGTCGACTGTTCAATGGAAGATGAACGATTTTGGTGAAGCAAGGGTTAAGTGAGATGGCCAGGTCGCCGCGGAATGTGCCGGCCCGCCTTCGCCGGCAAGCGGCCGGGGGGAGTGCAAAACCGTTGCAACTGGCGGTTCGCCGCCGTTCCCCGCCATCGGCAAAGTCCGTTCCGCGCTTAGCCCATGGTTAACCACATCAAGGCTTCCGCGGCCGAAAGGAATTGGTAAGGGTGTTTCTTAAGCCGATTGCAAGGGCTCCCCGCTAGGTTGCAGTCATCCGATCGACGGCAAGAGAAATGTTGACGGAAGTGCTGTAACACGGAGCTAGGAGCTTACGATGTCTAACCTTATCGCACGTTTTGTGAAGGACGAATCCGGCGCGACCGCCATCGAATACGGTCTGATCGCCGCCCTCATCGCAGTCGCCATCATCGTTGGCGCTGGCTTTGTCGGTACCTCGCTTGACACCAAGTTCAGGGAAATCTCCACTGCGATCGACGAAGCTGGCCCAGCGGCAGCGCCCGCCAACTAACGATCTGCGGACGCCGCCACTGGCATCGAAAAGGCTGTCTTCGGGCAGCCTTTCTCGCTTCTGGCGCTGCCATGACGTGCTTGCCTCTCCTTCATCTCGGTTTAACGGCGTCGAGTTAAGCTGGTTCGATACAATGAAGTCGGAAAATTGACGATGCTCGAAGCACTGATCTTTGTCGTCTTTCCCTTCTGCATGGTCTATTCGGCGGTCTCCGATGTCTTGTCGATGACCATCGCCAACCGGGTGCCGCTGCTGCTGCTCGGCGTCTTCCTCGTCGTCGCGCCGCTCACCGGCATGGCCTGGGCCGACATCGGCATGCATCTGGCCGCGGGTGCCCTGATGCTCAGCATCACCTTCGCCATGTTCGCGCTCGGCGGCATGGGCGGCGGTGACGCCAAACTGATCGCCGCGACCGCCGTCTGGATGGGGTTCGGGATGCCGCTGATGCAGTATCTGCTCACATCGGCGGTATTTGGCGGGCTGCTGACGCTTGCGATCCTGTCCTTCCGCAGTTCCGCACTTTCCCACATCGCCAGCCAGAACATGTTCCTCAGGAACTTTTCCAAGGACGCCGGCGGCGTACCCTACGGCATTGCACTGGGCATAGGTGGCCTGGTCACGTACCCCAGCTCACCCCTGATGGTCTGGGCGATGGCGCGCCTGACGGGACAGTGATCTCCGCACGCTCGGCGTAAGGGATCATTAATCATGTATATAAGGATCGCATTAACCATAATTTGACGATTGCCTATGCAAAGTCGCCTCGGCTGGTTGGGTATGCCGGGGCGAGGTTCGGACAATGGCAGCATCGCGACTCATGATTCTTGGCGTGGCTGTTGCCGCGGCAGGGGGGGCGGGCTATGTCGCCAAGAACATGTCGGCCGCGCCGCCCCCGCAGGTGATCGTCGAGTCCGGTCCGCAGCAGCCGCAGATCGCCATGACCGACGTGCTGGTCCTGACCGGCGACGTCCCGATCGGCGGCTCGACCGAAGGCAACATCGCCTGGCAGCCCTGGCCCAGCGATGCGGTTAACCCCAACTTCATCACGCGCAGCACCGAGCCGGACGCGCTCGAAAAATACAAGAATTCGCTCGCCCGCCTTGCCATGTACGGCGGCGAGCCGCTGCGCAAGTCCAAGCTCATCGGCGAAGGGCAGAGCTTCATGTCGGCGGTCCTGCCTTCGGGCATGCGAGCCGTCGCCACGACGATTTCTGCCGATACGTCGGCCGGCGGCTTCATCCTGCCCAACGACTATGTCGACGTGATCATGACCCGCCGCTCCGACGCGGCCCAGTCCGGCACGGGCTTCACCACCGAGACGATCCTCAAGAACATCCGCGTGCTGGCGATCGACCAGGCGATCCAGGAGGACGAGGAAGGCAAGAAGGTCAAGGTCGGCGAGACCGCCACCCTTGAGCTCACGCCGCAGCAGGCGGAGATCATCACGGTGGCGCAGCAGATGGCCGACCGGCTGACGCTCGCGCTGCGCTCCGTGGCCGACACCCAGGAAAAGGACCTCGCCGAGGCCGACTACCTGATCTCCGGCAGCGGCAAGCGCGGCACCGTGCGCCTCATCAAGTCCGGCGAGATTTCCGAAACGGGAGCGAGGAAATGAGGTCCAGCGTCAGGCTTCTGGCAACCGTCGCCGCATTCGCCGCGTTCGCCGTCCCCTCGCTTTCCCTCGGCCTGGCGCCGGCATCGGCAGCGCCCGACGCCAAGGTGGGGGCGAACACCGCGAGCCAGCGGGTCAAGCTCGGGCTCAACAAGTCGGTGGTCGTCGACCTGCCGAGCGATGCCTACGACATCCTCGTCGCCAATCCGGCGGTCGCCGATGCCGTCACCCGCACGGCGCGCCGGATCTATCTCTTCGGCAAGTCGGTCGGCGAGACCAATATCTTCGTCTTCGGCCCCAATGGCGAGCAGATCGTCAGCCTCGACCTGGCGGTCGAGCGCGACGTCGCCGGCCTCGAGGACTACCTCAAGCGCTTCATCCCGAACTCCGACATCACCGTCGAACTGTTGAACGACAACGTCGTGCTCACCGGAACGGTGGAGACGCCGCTCGATGCCAAGCGGGCGGCGGATCTCGCGACCATCTTCGTCACCGGCGGTGAGGCGACGACGGGCCAGTATTCGCAGACCGCGACCGGTGGTTCCGAGAACGGCGGTGTCGACATCGACAACCCCGACCAGACGCGCCAGAAGAGCAAGATCGTCAACCTGCTGCAGATCATCGGCGAGGACCAGGTGATGCTGAAGGTCACCGTGGCCGAAGTCAGCCGCACGGTGATGAAGCAGCTCGGCGTCAACATGATCGGCGGCGGCGACGGCAACGGCATCACCTGGAGCGCGATCAGCGACAGCATCCCCGGCCTGGGCAAGCCGCTGGGGGCCTCGCAGATATCGCTCGGGACCTCGATGCTCGACGCCTACGTCAATGCCATGGAGCAGGCCGGCGTCATGAAGACCCTGGCCGAACCGACGCTCACCGCCATTTCCGGGGAGAAGGCCACCTTCAAGGTTGGCGGCGAGTTCAATATCGTCAGCAACCAGGAAGCCAGCGGCAGCGGCGGCCGGACCTACTCGATCGAGAAGATCGACTACGGCATCGGCCTCGAATTCCAGCCGGTCGTGCTTTCGCCCGGGCGCATCAGCCTCAAGATCAGGACGCAGGTTTCGGAGCCGACGACGGAAGGATCCGTGTCGCTCTCGGGTGGCTTCTCCAAAGGATCACGCTTCAACACGCCGGGCATGACGGCGCTGTCGATCCGCAAGCGCCTGGCCGACACCACGGTCGAGCTGCCGTCCGGCGGGTCGATGATGATCGCGGGCCTGGTGCGCGACGACGTCCGCCAGGCGGTCAACGGGTTGCCCGGCCTGTCGAAGATCCCGGTGCTCGGCACGCTCTTCCGCAGCCGCGACTTCGTCCGCAACGAGAGCGAGCTGGTCATCATCGTGACGCCCTATCTGGCCCGGCCGGTGGCGCGCAACGACCTGGCCAAGCCGGACGACAACTTCAACGCCGCGAGCGACGGCGCCGGCATGTTCCTCGGCCGCGTCAACCGTGTCTACGGCACCATGAAAACGGACAAGCCGATGGGGCGCTACCACGGCGTCGTCGGCTTCATCTACAAGTGAGTGGGGATAGGCGCATGTCTCAGGCAGTATTCGTCGCCACGCGTGCCGGGCAGGGCCGGGTGCGTATCCTTCGTCCCCTGCTGGCGGTTGCGGCCGTGGCGCTCGTCGCCGGCTGCGCCAGCCGCGACAGCGTCACCGTCGGCTCGATCCCGGACGACTATCGCACCAACCATCCGATCGTGATCGCCGAGAAGAACCAGACGCTCGACGTTCCGGTCGGAATCTACGATCGCGGCATATCGCAGGGGCAGAAGCTCACCTTCGAAGGTTTCCTCAACGGCTATGACCGCCGCACGGCGCCGCCGCTGAGGATCCTGGTGCCGGCGGGCGCTGCGAACGACGGCGCTGCGAACGCCGCCGCCAAGGCGCTGACGCGCGTGGCGATCGTCAACGGCGTGCCGAAGAACCGGATCGCGATCTCGAGCTACCAGGCGAGCTATGCCGACGCCCCGTCGCCGGTCCGCGTCTCCTATGTGGCCATGCGGGCCCAGACCGGCCGCTGCGGCAGCTGGCCCGAAGATGTCCTGAACACGGCCGAAAACAAGCACTATGCCAATTTCGGCTGTTCCTATCAGAACAACCTGGCGGCCCAGATCGCCAATCCGGCCGACCTGCTCGGGCCGCGCAAGCCGAGCGAGATCGATGCCGAGAACCGCAGCGCGGTGATCGACGCTTACCGCGCGCGCAAGATACCTGGCGAGTTCATCGAGAACTCGGAAGTCAGCTACTGAGCATGGGAAGAGCGGCAAGATGAGCAACCTGGCCTACGATCCCCAGCCCGACGGCACAGAACCCTCGCAGCAGGACATGGCCCTGATGCAGGTGCTGCGGCCGGTGCCGCGCATTTCGATCCAGGCCTTCTGCGAGTCCGACAGCGTCGCCGGACCGATCGCGCGGGCCGGCGAAGACCGGCGCATGGCCAAGGCCCACCTCAAGGTGCACGCGGGCGGCATCGAGACGGCGATCGACGTCTATCGTGGCGCTCCGACTCCCAATCTCATCATCCTGGAATCGCGCCGCGAGCCGAAAGGCCTGCTCGAAGGGCTGCACGAACTGGCCGAGTTCTGCGACCCGAGCTCCAAGGTGGTTGTAATCGGCCACTACAACGACGTGGCGCTCTATCGCGAGCTGATCCGCTCCGGCATTTCCGAATATGTCGTGGCACCGGTGACGACGGCCGACATCGTCAGCGTCGTCTCCTCGATCTTCGTCGATCCCGAGGCCGAGCCGATCGGACGCTCGATCGCGTTTGTCGGCGCCAAGGGCGGCGTCGGCTCCTCGACCATGGCGCACAACGTCGCATGGAGCATGTCGACGCTGTTCAAGTCGGACGTCGTCGTCGCCGATCTCGATCTCGCCTTCGGCACCGCCAACATCAATTTCGACCAGGACCCCGCGCAGGGCATCGCGGAAGCGGTGTTCGCGCCGGAGCGCGTCGACGAGGTCTATCTCGACCGCCTGCTCGCGCAATGCGCCGAGCATCTGTCGCTGCTGGCAGCACCCTCCACGCTCGAGCGCGTCTACGACTTCGATTCCGAGGCGTTCGCGCAGATCATCGACACCGCCCAGCGCAGCGCCCCGCTGATCGTCCTCGACGTGCCGCATGTCTGGAGCGGCTGGAGCAAGACCACGCTGACGCGCGCCGACGAGGTCGTGATCACCGCGACCCCGGAACTGGCCAACCTGCGCAACACCAAGAACCTGATCGACATGCTGAAGCGGCTGCGTCCCAACGACCCGGCCCCGCGGCTCATCCTCAACCAGGCCGGCGTGCCGAAGCGGCCGGAGATATCGCCGGCCGATTTTGCCGAGCCGCTGGGCATTCAGCCGATGTCGGTGATCCCGTTCGAGCCGCTGCTGTTCGGCAACGCTGCCAACAACGGCCGCATGCTGGGCGAGATGGACGCCAAGAGCCCGGTCGTCCAGTCGATCAACGAGATCGCCCACGTCCTGACCGGCCGGTCCGAGGCGAAGATGCGGAAGCAGTCCGGGCTCGGGGCGATCCTCGGCCGGCTCAAGTCACGCAAGAAATAGAGCGCGCAGCGGAGGCGTTGGTCGACCATGTTTGGTAGAAGGGGTTCCGACGACGGCAGCCGCCAGACGCCGGCATTTCGCCCGCTGGCGCCGGAGCCTGCGTCCGCCGCGGCGCCTGCCGACACGCTGACGGCCCCGCGTCCAGCGGCGCCGGCACCGATGCCGGTGCCCGCCGCACCTGTGCGGCGCGCGGAAATGCCCCCGGTGCACGAACCGCGCCGGGCGCATCGCGAACGCAGCGAAAGCTACTACGACACCAAGAGCCAGGTGTTTTCCGCGCTGATCGACACGATCGACCTGTCGCAGCTCGCCAAGCTCGATCCCGACAGCGCGCGCGAGGAAATCCGCGACATCGTCAACGACATCATCGCGATCAAGAACTTCGCGATGTCGATCGCCGAGCAGGAGGAACTGCTCGAGGACATCTGCAACGACGTTTTGGGCTATGGGCCGCTGGAGCCGCTCCTGGCGCGCGACGACATCGCCGACATCATGGTCAACGGCTCCAAGCAGGTCTACATCGAGGTCAACGGCAAGGTCGAGCAGACCTCGATCCGTTTCCGCGACAACCAGCAGCTGCTCAACATCTGCCAGCGCATCGTCAGCCAGGTCGGCCGCCGCGTCGACGAATCGTCGCCGATCTGCGATGCGCGCCTGCCCGACGGTTCGCGCGTCAACGTCATCGCCCCGCCGCTGTCCATCGATGGCACCGCGCTCACCATCCGCAAGTTCAAGAAGGACAAGCTGACGCTCGACCAGCTGGTGAAGTTCGGTGCCATTTCGCCGCAGGGCGCCGAGGTGCTGAAGATCATCGGCCGCGTCCGCTGCAACGTCGTCATCTCCGGCGGCACCGGTTCGGGCAAGACGACGCTGCTCAACTGCCTGACCAACTACATCGACCGCGACGAGCGCATCATCACCTGCGAGGACTCGGCCGAACTGCAGCTGCAGCAGCCGCATGTCGTGCGCCTCGAAACACGCCCGCCCAACCTGGAAGGCGAGGGTGAGGTGACCATGCGCGACCTGGTCAAGAACTGCCTGCGCATGCGGCCCGAGCGCATCATCGTCGGCGAGGTGCGCGGACCCGAGGTGTTCGACCTGCTCCAGGCGATGAACACCGGCCATGACGGCTCCATGGGCACGATCCACTCCAACAGCCCGCGCGAGTGCCTCAGCCGCATGGAATCGATGATCGCCATGGGCGGCTACTCGCTGCCGCAGAAGACCGTGCGCGAGATCGTCGTCGGCTCCGTCGACGTCATCATCCAGGCCGCCCGCCTGCGCGACGGCTCGCGCCGCATCACCCACATCACCGAGGTGATCGGCATGGAGGGCGACGTCGTCATCACCCAGGACCTGGTGCTCTACAACATCAAGGGCGAGGACCAGAACGGCCGGCTGCTCGGCCAGCACGTGTCGACCGGCATCGGACGGCCGCATTTCTGGGAGCGCGCCCGCTATTATGGCGAGGAGGCGCGGCTCGCCGCCGCGCTGGAGGCCATGGAAAAGGGTGCCGACTGACATGCGAGAGGCGAGGAGCTAGCCGCCATGTTCGGCCTCGATCCCACGACCCTGCTCTTCGTGCTCTTGGCCGGCCTCAGCGCCGGCCTGGTGGCCTATGCACTGCTGTTCAAGCGCATCGAGGCCGAGAGCAACACTCAGCGCCGCCTGTCCACGGTCCGGCAGACCGAACAGGACCGCACTCTGGTCAAGGCTGCGCGCGACCGGACGGCCGAGGTCGCCAAGCGGCGCAAGTCCGTCCAGGACTCGCTCAAGGAGCTCGAGGAAAAGCAGAAGGCCAAGGACCGCAACATCAAGAAGCCGCCGCTCAGGGTGCAGATCCGCCAGGCCGGCATGCAGGTGACGGTCGAGCGCTTCTATGTCTATTCGGTCGTCTGCGGCCTCGCCGTCACCGTGCTCGTCTATCTCGCCGGCGCGCCGCTCATCCTGTTGCCCGGCGCCCTGCTAGCGGGGACCCTGGGCCTGCCGCGCTGGTTCGTCGCCTTCCGGCGCGCGCGCCGGGTCAAGCAGTTCCTCGAGGAGTTTCCCAACGCGCTCGACATCATCGTGCGCGCGGTCAAGTCGGGTCTGCCGCTCAACGACGGCATCCGCCTCATCGCCAGCGAGTCGCCCGAACCCGTGCGCAGCGAATTCCGCCGCATCGTCGAGGGGCAGCAGCTCGGCATGGCCATCCCCGAGGCCGCCCTTCGTATGACCGAGACCATGCCCTGTCCGGAAGCCGGCTTCTTCGGCATCGTCATCCAGATCCAGAGCCAGGCCGGCGGCAACCTTTCCGAGGCGCTCGGCAACCTGTCGCGCGTCCTGCGCGACCGCAAGAAGATGAAGGCCAAGGTGCAGGCCCTGTCGATGGAGGCCAAGGCTTCCGCCGCGATCATCGGCGCGCTGCCGATCATCGTCGCCTTCCTCGTCTACCTGTCGAGCCCGAACTACATCATGCCGCTGTTCGTCACCAGCACCGGCAACCTGATCCTCGGCGTCTCGGGCGTTTGGATGTCGATCGGCATCTTCGTGATGCGCAAGATGATGAATTTCGAGGTCTAGACGGGCATGATCGACCAAGTCGTCAAGGCATTCACCGACGCCTCGTTCCTGATCGCCCTCTTGGTCGGCGTGGCGGTGTTCGCGACCGTCTTCACGATCATGCCGTCACTGACCGGCAATCCCCTGAAGGGACGCATGAAGGCGGTGGCGCTGGAGCGCGATGAACTGCGCGCCAGGCAGCGTGCGCGCCTGGCGGCGGAGACGGGCCGGCGCCGCGCCGGGCTGCGCGAAGAGCAGTCGGTGGGCATGCGCAACATCGTCGAACGGCTCGACCTGCGCCGCGCGCTCGTCGACGAGGGCACGCTCAACAAGCTCAAGGTCGCCGGCTTCCGTGGCCAGAACCCGCTGACGCGGTTCCTGTTCTTCCGCCTGGTGCTTCCCTTCGTCGGCTTCGCCTTGGCGGCGGTCTACGTCTTCCTGCTCGGCGGCTTCGCCGAGAAGCCGCTCTTCGTCAAGCTCTTCGTCTGCATCCTGGCCGCCTATGGCGGCTTCTATGCGCCGGTGCTCTACGTCAACAACCGCGCCACCAAGCGCAAGCAGTCGATCCAGCTGGCCTGGCCCGACGCGCTCGACCTCATGCTGATCTGCGTCGAGTCGGGCATGTCGGTCGAGGCCGCACTGCGGCGTGTCGCCGACGAGATCGGTTCGCAGTCGGTCGACCTCGCCGAGGAGTTCGTGCTCACCAATGCGGAGCTCTCCTACCTGTCCGAGCGCCGTGTCGCCTACGAGAACCTCGCTTCCCGTACCGGCCTGGATACCGTCAAGTCGGTGACGCAGGCGCTGACCCAGGCCGAGCGCTACGGCACCCCCGTGGCCCATGCGCTGCGCGTTCTTGCCAGCGAAAGCCGCGACATGCGCATGAACGCCGCCGAGAAGAAGGCGGCCGCGCTGCCGCCGAAGCTCACCGTCCCGATGATCCTGTTCTTCCTGCCGGTGCTTTTCGCCGTCATCCTCGGCCCGGCCGGCATCCAGGTCAGCCAGCGCGGCATCTTCGGCGACCAGCAGTCGAGCAGCGAGTAGGCACGCGGATTTGGAAACGCAAAAGGCCGCGTCGTCGGGCGCGGCCTTGCTCGTATCGGGCGATGCCGATTCAGTTGGTGGTCGGCTTGTCTTCGGCCTTGATCTGGTTCCAGGCGTTCTGCTGCGCCAGCATGGTGCGCAGATAGCTGACATTGGCCTGCGCCTGTTCGGGCGAAAGCTCCTGGCTGGCGATCTTCTCGGCTTCGTCGAAGCGGCCCTGCAGCCCCACCGCCAGGGCGAGGTTCTGGCGCACGCGGCCGTCGGCGCCGGGCTGCTCGGCGGCCGACCGCAGGTAGGTCTCGGCCGACTTGAGGTCGCCTTCGAGGACATAGGACATGCCGAGATTGGAAAGCACGCTGGGGTCGTTGGGCTTGAGGTCCAGCGCCTTGCGGTAGAGGCCGCGCGCCTCCTGGGTCTGGCCCAGCTGGTCGAGGATGGCGGCTTCCGCCGACACGAGCTTCCAGTCCGGATATTCCGGCGTCTGGGCGCGCCGCACCGCGTCGAGCGCGGGCTGCAGCTCGCCCGAGGCGGCCAGCGCCTTGCCATAGGCGGCGAGTACGTCGCGGTCCTTGGGATAGCCGATGGCAAGCTTGCGCATCACCGCCAGCGACTGGTCGGTCTGCCCCTTCATCTGCAGCACGGAGGCGTATTGCATCGCCACGGGCTTGTTGTCGGGCGCGCTGACATAGGTGCGGCCGAGCTGGTCGGCCGTGCCCTGGAGGTCGCCCGGCGACGCCGCCTCCGCCGTGTTGGCCTGGCGCGAGATCGAGCCCGTGGTCATCTTGCTGGTTCCGCAGCCGGCCACGCCGGCGGCCAGCAGGGCGAGGAAAGCCGTTCTGGCGAGGCGTTTTCCCGTTGCGTTCATCGAGCGATTGGTCAACATCGGCGACGGGTCTCCATTGGTCCGCGTGGCCGTTCGCCGGCCATTTCCCCGCCTTGGAGAAATAATCTGTTAACCCTAACGGATGGTTAAGAGCGCCTAGCGGCCCATGCCGTCCGATATCGAAGGAAGCCGAAATGCCGGTCGAACTGCTCGACGAGAAAACAGCCGATTCCCTGCCGATCCACCTCGTCGCCAAGGATGGCCTGGAGCGTGCCGGCCTGGCGCCGTCGCTCCTTGCCTGGGCGGAAGCCAACGGCTTTGCCGGCGATGCCGGCAAGCTGCTCGCGGTCCCGGGAGCCGAAGGCAAGCTGGCCGGCGTCCTGTTCGGTACGGGCCAGCAGGAGAATGGCCTCGGCTTCGGCGCGCTCGCCCGCGGCCTGCCGCAGGGCAGCTGGCATTTCGCCACCCGGCCGGCACATCCCGAGCTTGCGGCGCTCGGCGTGGCGCTCGGCGGCTATGTCTTCACCCGCTACGGCAAGAAGCCGGGCAAGGATGTGGGCCTTGCCCTGCCCGAGGGCGCCGATGCCGCCCGCCTGAGCCGCCTGGCGGACGCGATCTTCCTCGTCCGCGACCTGGTCAACACGCCGACCAACGACATGGGGCCGTCGGCCCTCGAAGCCGCCGTGCGCACGCTTGCGGCCAGGCATGGCGCCAAGGTCGGCGTGATCCTCGGCGATGAGCTGCTCGACAAGAACTTCCCGATGATCCATGCCGTCGGCCGCGCCTCGGCCGACGCGCCGCGGCTCATCGACCTGACCTGGGGACGGGAAGCGGCGCCGAAGATCACGCTTGTCGGCAAGGGCGTGTGCTTCGATACCGGCGGCCTCGACATCAAGCCGGCGTCCAGCATGCTCTTGATGAAGAAGGACATGGGCGGGGCTGCCAATGTCCTCGGCCTCGCCTCGATGATCATGGCGGCGAAGCTCGACGTCAGGCTGCGCGTGCTGATCCCGGCGGTGGAGAACGCGATTTCGGCCAACGCCTTCCGCCCCGGCGACGTTTTGCAGAGCCGCAAGGGCCTGACCGTCGAGATCGGCAATACCGACGCGGAGGGCCGCCTGGTGCTGGCCGACGCGCTGGCGCTCGCCGACGAGGAGCAGCCCGACCTCCTGGTCGACATGGCGACGCTGACGGGCGCCGCCCGTGTCGCGCTGGGCCCCGATTTGCCGCCCTTCTACACCGACGACGACGCACTCGCCGGCGAGCTGGCGGCTGCCTCCGCTGCGGTCGAGGACCCGATCTGGCGCATGCCCCTGTGGAAGCCCTACGACACCAAGCTTTCGTCCAAGGTCGCCGACATGAACAACGTCACCACCGACGGCTTCGCCGGCTCCGTCATCGCGGCGCTGTTCCTGAAGCGCTTCGTCGAGAAGACGGCGTGCTGGGCGCATTTCGACATCTTCGCCTGGAACCCGGCGGACCGCGCCTACGGCCCGGCCGGCGGCGAAGCCCAGGCGATCCGGGCGCTCGAAAGGGTCATTGCGGCGCGCTTTGCATAACAGTTGGAGGCTGCCCCTCACCCTTACCCTCTCCCCGTGAAGAACGGGGAGAGGGGGGCGCCGACGTGCCCGCTTGTCCCTTCTCCCCGTCCTTACGGGGAGAAGGTGCCGGCAGGCGGATGAGGGGCGACACACCTGCAGAGACAGAACGCTGAGCGCCTTGCCTTCGCCAAGATTCCCTCGTTGAATGAAACGGAACCGAAACAATTGCCGTGGATGCTGGCGCCATGCCAATCGCGTTGCGTCCGAGCCAGTCGCTGAGGCTGCTGCAGCAGTTTGCCTTGTCCGAGGTGCGTGACGACGCGCCCGACCTCACCCTGCGCCAGATGGCGATCCTGCTGACCATCTATCTCGACCCGCCGCCGCACACGGTGCGCGGGCTGGCCGCCAGGCTCGGCGTCAGCAAGCCGGTCATCACCCGCGCCCTCGACACCATGGGCGCGCTCAAGCTGGTGTCGCGCCACCGCGACGAACTCGACAAGCGCAACGTGCTCGTCCGCCGCACGGTGGAGGGCGCTCTCTATGTCGAGCGTCTGGGCGATGCTATCATCGCCAAAGCCAAGGAGCTGCCGATTTGACTGCCCGCGACAACCGCCTCCATGCCTTCCGCCCCGACCTTGCGGATGCCCGCCTCGAAGGGGAGGTTGCAGCCGAGCGCTTCGTTGCCGGCCGTCCGGCCCGCATCGGCGCAGCCGTCGCCGACGTGCGCAAGGCGCCCCGGCCGGATGCTGGGCTCAACACCCAGCTGCTCTACGGCGACGACGTGCTGGTGTTCGACGAGGCCGAGGGCTTTGCCTGGCTCCAGGCCGAGCGCGACGGCTATGTCGGTTATGTGGCTGCGGCCGACCTCGCTCCGCGTGCCGCCGATCCGACCCATGTGGTGACGGCGCCGCGCAGCTTCGTCTATCCCGGCCCGGACATGAAGCTGCCGCGCGTCCGCGCCCTGTCGATCGGCTCGCGTGTGACTGTTGCGGGCGAGGCCGAGACGCGCGGCACGCGTTACGGCCTGCTGCCGTCCGGCGAGGCGATCGTGTTGCAGCACCTGGCGCCCATCGGCACGGTGGCCGGCGATTTCGTTTCGGTGGCCGAGCGGCTGATCGACACGCCCTATCTCTGGGGCGGCTCCAGCGCCTTCGGCATCGACTGCTCCGGACTGGTGCAACTGTCCATGCACATGGCCGGACGCGACGTGCTGCGCGATTCCGACATGCAGGCCGGGACGCTGGGTGCGCCGCTCGGCCCGGGCCCTGACCATGCCGCGCTGCGCCGCGGCGACCTGGTGTTCTGGAAGGGCCATGTCGCGATCATGACCGACGCGACGAACATGATCCATGCCAACGGGCACACGATGACGGTCGCCCGCGAGGGCCTGCGCGAGGCGATTGCCCGCATCGGCTATCTCTATGGCGGCCCCACCGGGTTCCGGCGGCCTTAGCCGCAGGCAGGTGAGGGGCAGCGCGAACATCTTGAGAAGTGGGCTTGGCCCCTCAACCGGCCCTTCGGGCCACCTTCTCCCCGTGAACGGGGAGGAGGAAATCCGCCTCAATACCCCGCTTCGCGATCCACGACATGCTCGAGCGGGCCGCCGCGCTCGAAGGCGTCCATCTGCTTGAGCATCGGCGCGACCAGGTGCGCCGGGTCGGAGGTCGCGGCCGCGTGCGGCGTCACGAACACCTTCGGATGCGCCCAGAGCGGGCTGGTCTTGGGCAGCGGCTCGACCTCGAAGACATCGAGGCTCGCTTCCTTGAGCGTGCCGTCGTCGAGCGCCCGCAGGATGTCGGCATCGCGCTGCAGCCTGCCGCGCCCGGCATTGATGAGCACGGACCCGCCCAGCCCGTTGCGCCGCCGCAGTTCCTTGAGCAGGCCGTAATTGACGATGCCCCTGGTGGCCTCCGTCAGCGGCAGCAGCACGACGAGGATGTCCGTGGCGTTGAGGAAGGGGACCAGTCCGGCATCGCCGCTGAAGGTGGCGACGCCCGGCAGCTCCTGCGGCCGGCGGCTCCAGCCATTGACGTGGAAGCCGACGGCGGTGAGCGCCCGGGCGGCGGAGCGGCCGAGATTGCCCAGACCCATGATGCCGACGGATATGTCCTCGGCCGGGCGCTGCGGCGGCTCGTGCCAGATCTTCTTCGTCTGCTGGGCGCGATAGAGCTGGCCCTGGCGGTGATGGTCGAGCACGCGCCAGAGCACGTATTCGGTCATGTACTGCGTCAGGTTGTCGGCGACCACCCGCACGATCGGCACCTGGGGCAGGTTCGGATCGGCGAAGACGTGGTCGACGCCGGCGCCGATCGAGAAGATGACCTTGAGGTTGGGCAGCTTGGCGAGCACGCCGGGCTTCTGCTTCCACACCACCGCATATTCGATCGTGGGGTCGGCCGGCCCGTCCGGCTCGAGCACCACCTCGCGATCTTCGGACAGCATCTCGTACCAGCGCTGCGGGTTGAAACCCGTGATCGAAAGAAGGATTTTGCCCTTGCCCGCCATGTGCTTCATGCCCTGCTATTCGCTGACCACGCCGGTCGGCGCGGTCTCGATCTTGAACGCCGCCGAGATCAGCGCCCGAGTGTAGTCGGTTTGCGGCCGCTCGAAAATCTGCTCGGACGGCCCGGCCTCGACCACCTTGCCGTTGCGCATGACGATGACGTGGTTGGCCAGCGCCCGCACCACCTTGAGGTCGTGGCTGATGAACAGATAGGCGAGGTCGTGCTTGGCCTGGAGGTCGCGCAACAGGTCCACCACCTGCGCCTGCACGCTCATGTCGAGCGCCGACGTCGGCTCGTCGAGCATGACGAAGCGCGGCTTGAGCACCATGGCGCGCGCGATCGCGATGCGCTGGCGCTGACCGCCGGAGAATTCGTGCGGGTAGCGGAAGCGGGTCTCCGGGTCGAGGCCCACCTCGCGCAGCACCTCCACCACGCGGCGGTCGCGCTCGTCGGTGGTGAGCCGCGGCTCATGGATCTTGAGCCCTTCCTCGATGATGTCGGCCACCGACATGCGCGGGCTGAGCGAACCGTAGGGGTCCTGGAAGACGATCTGCAATTCGCGCCGCAGCGGACGCATGGCGTTGAAGCTGAGCTTGTCGATCTCGCGGCCGTCGAAGTCGATCCGGCCTTGCGACGAGATCATGCGGGTGAGCGCCAGGCCGAGCGTGGTCTTGCCGGAACCCGATTCGCCGACCACGCCGACCGTCTGGCCGGCGCGCACGGCGACGTCGATGCCGTCCACCGCCTTCACATGGTCGACTGTCTTGCGGAAGAAGCCCTGCTTGATCGGGAACCAGACCTTCATCTCAGAGCCCGACATCACCGTCTTGGCCGCCGCGTTCGCCGCCGGCGGCCTGCCCTTCGGCTCGGCCGCGAGGAGGTGCCTGGTGTAGCCGTGCTGCGGGTTGGCGAAGATCTCCTTCGTCGGCCCGCTTTCGACGATCTGGCCCTTGGTCATGACGCAGACCCGGTCGGCGATGCGCCGGACGATGCCGAGGTCATGGGTGATGAACAGCATCGACATGCCCTTGCGCGCCTTGAGCTTGGCGAGCAGTTCGAGGATCTGCGCCTGCACGGTCACGTCGAGCGCCGTGGTGGGCTCGTCGGCGATCAGCAGGTCGGGTTCGTTGGCGAGCGCCATGGCGATCATCACGCGCTGGCGCTGGCCGCCCGACAGCTGGTGTGGATAGGCGTCGAGCCGCTTTTGGGGCTCGCGGATGCCGACCTCTTCGAGCAGTTCGAGGGTTCGTTCCCGCGCCTGCCTGTCGCCCATGCCCTGGTGCAGCGACAGCACCTCGACGATCTGCCGTTCGATCGTGTGCAGCGGGTTGAGCGAGGTCATCGGCTCCTGGAAGATCATGGTGATCTTGTTGCCGCGCACCTGGCGCAGCGCCTTCTCGTCCAGGGACAGCAGGTCCTGGCCGTCGAACAGGATGCGGCCCGTGGGATGGCTGGCCGGCGGATAGGGCAGCAGCTTCAGCACCGACAATGCCGAGACCGACTTGCCCGAGCCGGATTCGCCGACCAGCGCCAGCGTCTCGCCCTTGGCGATGTCGAAGGAGATGCGGTCGACGGCCGTCGTGGCCAGGCCGCCGCTGGAAAAGGCGACCGAGAGGTCCTGGACGGAAAGCAGGGGGGAGGTCAAATGGCGGCCTCGATGTCGGTCATGCGGAAATCTTCGCCCTTGAACAGCAGCGGCTCGCGCCGCGCCTTGGCGAGCGCATAGGCGAAGCAGTCGCCCAGGTTGAGCTTGGCTGCGTGGTTGCCCTTGCCGAATTTCTGGTAGGCCTCGCGGGCGAGAAATGCCTGTTCGGAGGTAACCGGTACAATCTCGATGCCGAAGCCGGCTATCAGATTGTCAAGTTCCTCTCCCTTTCTCGTGTCCCTGAGGCCGTCTGCCTTCACAGCCGCTTCAAGGTAGTTGACTGGCGACATCGCATGGCTCTGCCTGGGTACAAGTAGTCTGTCTTCAAAAAGATCGCCGTCAGGTTCTTCAAGCAGAATGGCGAGGATGGCCGAGGCATCTACGATCATGCGGGCAAGCCATCGTCGCCATAGAGGTCGGAATGATCACTGGTAAGACCTGATGGGGTCGGACCGGAGCGCCGCAGTATCTCCTTGATGCGTGCCTTGCGGGCTGCGTAATCGTCATCGGTCCTTAGCCTCTTCAGCTCTGCCTCCAAAGCCTGTTCGATGGCGGCGGTGATGCTCAGCCCTGTTTCGGCGGCGAGTTCCTTTGCCAGCCGTTCCACCCGCTCATTCTTGATGTTCATGCCCATGCCCGGCTCCATGGTAGAAAACGCAAGAGATTATACCATGGGCGCCCGCTCACTTGAACGTCTTCCTCGGGTCGAAGGCGTCGCGCGTGGCTTCGCCGACGAAGATGAGCAGCGACAGCATCAGCGAGATGACCACGAAGCCGGACAGGCCGAGCCAGGGCGCGTTGAGGTTGCGCTGGCCCTGCTTGAGCAGTTCGCCGAGCGAGGCCGAGCCCGGCGGCAGGCCGAAGCCGAGGAAGTCGAGCGAGGTCAGCGTCGAGATCGAGCCGTTCAGGATGAAGGGCATGAAGGTCAGCGTCGCCACCATGGCGTTGGGCAGGAGGTGGCGGAAGATGATCGTGCGGTTGGGCACGCCGAGCGCGCGCGCCGCGTTCACATATTCGAAGTTGCGGGCGCGCAGGAATTCCGCCCGCACCACGCCGACCAGCGACACCCAGGAAAACAGCAGCATCAGCCCGAGCAGGATGAAGAACCCCGGCGGCAGCACTGCCGCCACGATCAGGAGCAGGTAGAGCACCGGGATCGCCGACCAGATCTCGATGAAGCGCTGGAACAGAAGGTCGGTCCAGCCGCCGAAATAGCCCTGCAGCGCGCCTGCCGACACGCCGATCAGCGCCGAGCCGGCCGTCAGGATCAGGCCGAACAGGACGGAGATGCGGAAGCCATAGATGACGCGGGCGAGCACGTCGCGGGCCTGGTCGTCGGTGCCGAGCCAGTTCCAGTTGCCCATGGTGCAGTTGGGGTCGTCGACGCCTAGGGCGTAGCGCTGGCAGCGGACATCCTTGGCATACATCCACGACGGCTTGGCCGGGGCCGCCTCGGGGATCTCGTTGTTGGTGGTGCGGTAGGAATAGCGGACCGGCGGCCAGATCGCCCATCCATTGGCCGCGATCGCGTCCTGCACCACCGCCATGCGGTAGTCGGTGATCGGCAGGAAGCCGTCGGCGCCGAGGAACGTCTCCTCCGGATAGTCGCTCACGATCGGCGAGAAGAACTCGCCCTTGAAGCGGATCAGCAATGGCCGGTCGTTGGCGATGAATTCGGAAAACAACGAAAGCACGAACAGGACCAGGAAGATCCAGAGCGACCAGTAGCCGCGCCTGTTGGCCCTGAAGTTCTGCCAGCGCCGCCGGTTGATCGGCGACAGCCGGGGGCGCCTGGTCTGCGCCGCGACGTTCTCGACCGCCGTCATCAGACGTCCCTCCGCTCGAAGTCGATGCGGGGATCGATCCAGGTGTAGGTGAGGTCGGAGATCAGGCCGACGACCAGGCCCATGAGCGAGAAGATGTAGAGGTTGGCGAAGACCACCGGATAGTCGCGCTCGAGCACCGACCGGTAGCCGAGCAGGCCGAGCCCGTCGAGGGAGAAGATGTTCTCGATCAACAGCGAGCCGGTGAAGAAGGCCGAGATGAAGGCACCGGGGAAGCCGGCGATGACGATCAGCATCGCGTTGCGGAAGACATGCCCGTAGAGCACCTGCCGCTCCGACAGGCCCTTGGCTCGGGCGGTGACGACATACTGCTTGCGGATCTCGTCGAGGAACGAGTTCTTGGTGAGCAAGGTCGTCGTCGCGAAGGCCGACAGCACCAGGGCCGCCAGCGGCAGCGTGACGTGCCAGAGATAGTCGACGACCTTGCCGCCGAGCGACAGCTCGCTGAAGTTCTCGGAGGTGAGGCCGCGCAGCGGAAACCAGTTGAAGAACGAGCCGCCGGCAAACAGCACCATCAACAGGATGGCGAAGAGGAAGGCCGGGATCGCGTAGCCGACGATGACCACGCCGCTGGTCCAGATGTCGAAGGTCGAGCCGTCCTTGACCGCCTTGCGGATGCCGAGCGGGATCGAGATGAGGTAGGACAAGAGCGTGATCCAGATGCCGAGCGAGATCGACACCGGCATCTTCTCCAGGATCAGGTCCAGCACCGAGATGTCGCGGAAGTAGCTCTCGCCGAAATCGAAGCGGGCGTAGTTCCACAGCATCAGGCCGAAGCGCTCCAGCGGCGGCTTGTCGAAGCCGAACTGCTTTTCCAGCTTGGCGATGAATTCCGGGTCCAGCCCCTGCGCCCCGCGGTATTTCGAGGTGGCCTCGCCGGCGGTTGGGTCGAAGTTGGTCGCGCCGACGTCGCCGCCGCCGCCCGAAAGCCTGTCGCCGGCGTCGCCGCCCTGGCCGGTCAGCTTGGCGATCACCTGCTCGACCGGGCCGCCCGGCGCGAACTGAACGACCGCGAACGATATCGCCATGATGCCGAACAGGGTCGGGATCATCAGCAGCAGGCGGCGGAGGATATAGGCGCCCATCAGTGCGTATCCTCCCGCCGTGGAGAGCGGGGCACGGATAGGTCGCGCAGGCAGGCACCTCCACCCCTGGCCCCTCCCCACAAGGGGGAGGAGGACGATTTCGCCGCCGTTGCCGCCAAGATCGTTGCAGATTGGCGCGAGGCCGCCATGCCGCAAGGTCTCCCTCCCCCTTGTGGGGAGGGGCCAGGGGTGGGGGTCGTTTCGAATGCGATTGCCCTCCGAACAGGGTGGAGGGTGGCGCACCGCGCCGAAATGTCAGGTCTTGCCAATACGTGCAGCCTTGTCCTTGTCGAACCACCACATCGCCTCGACGGGGAAGCCGAAATCCGGCTTCGGCTCCTTGAAGCCGAACATGTCCCAGAAGGCGGCACGGTGATTCGCCGAAAACCAATTTGGAATCCAGTCTTGCCGGGCGCGCAAGACCCGGTCGAGCGCTCGCATGGCGACCGTCAGCGCTGCGCGATCCTTGGCCGCGCCCACGGCGTCGATCAGCGCGTCTATGGCAGGGTCGGCCGTGCCCGGCAGGTTGGTCGAGCCCTGCAGCCCGGCCGAGCGCGAATGGAACAGGCCAGCGAGCTCGTCGCGGCTGGGCGTGGCGGAAAACGAAGCCGCGGTCGATATGGCGTCGTAGTCGAAGCTCGTCTGGCGCGCCTGGTATTGCGACGAATCGACCATGCGGACCGAGGCTTCGATGCCGATGGCGCGCATGTTCTCGATCCAGGGCGAGTAGACGCGGACGAAGATGTCGTCGTCGACCAGAACTTCGAGCGTCAGCCTTTCGCCCTTGGCGTTCACTACGCTTCCGCCCTTGCGCGACCAGCCCGCCTCGGCAAGCAGCCGCGACGCCTGCCCGAGCAGCTTGCGGTCGCGTCCCGAGCCGTCGGACGGCGGCTGCAGCACCGCCTCGCCGAAGGCCTCCGCCGGTACCTTGCCGCGCAAGGGTTCGAGCAGCGCCAGTTCGGCGGGCGAGGGCAGGCCTTCGGCGCGGTAGTCGGACGTCTCGAATGTCGACTGCGACCGCTGATAGGCGCCGTAGAACAGGTTGCGGTTGGTCCACTCGAAGTCGAAGCAGAGCGCGATCGCCCGGCGCACGCGCGGATCGCGGAAGCGTTCGCGGCGCTGGTTGAGCGCCGTCGCCTGCATCATGGGCCGCTTCTCGCCCGGAAATTCCCGCTTGACGACCTTGCCTGCCTTGAAGGCGGGGAAATCGTAGCCCGTCGCCCAGATGCGCGAGGTGGCCTCCTGTCGATAATGGATGTCGCCCTTCTTGAAGGCCTCGAAGGCCGCCTGCCTGTCCTGGTAGAACTCGATGCGGATGCGGTCGAAATTGTAGAGGCCGCGGTTGACCGGCAGGTCGCGCCCCCAATAGTCCGGCACGCGTTCGAATTCGATCACCTGCCCGGCGGAAAAGCGGCCGACCTTGTAGGGACCCGACCCGAGCGGCGCCTTGAGCTGCGACGCGTCGAAGGGATTGGCGTCGAAGAAGGCCTTGGCCGGGATGGGGTAGGTCGCGACGTCCAGGATGTTGAGGTCCGACTGCTTGCCGTCGAAGGTGAGCCGCAGCGTTGCCGGGTTGACCGCCTTGGCCTCTTGCAGCCGGCTGAGCGGCAGGAGCAGGCTCGGATGTCCGTCCTGCTTGAACAGGTTGAAGGCGTAGGCCGCGTCCTCGGCGGTGACGGGCGTGCCGTCGTGGAAGCGCGCCTCCGGGCGCAGCTCGAAGTCGAAGCTGTTGTGGTCGTCCGAGATGGTGACGGTCTTGGCCAGGAGGCCGTAGATCGCGTCCGGCTCGTCCAGCGCCCGCACCATCAGCGAATCGTAGCACATGTCCATGCGCGGCGGGCTGTCGCCCCGGCTGACGAAGGTGTTGAGCGTGTTGAAGGTCAGCGGGCTCTGGTTGAACACCCAGCTGGGCGGCGAGAAGTTGAAGGTGCCGCCCTTGGGCGCATCGACTTTGACGTAGTCGAAGTTGCGGAAGTCGGGCCCGTATTTCAGGTCGCCGAATGCCGAGAGCCCGTGCAGGCCGGTGCCGGTGGCGCTGGCGGCAAAGGATCGGCCCGGCAGGAAGGGCAGGCCGGCCGCCGCGGCGCCCAGCGCCAGGAAGTCGCGGCGTGGCAGGCGCGTGCTCAATTGACCCCCTTGTACTTGGCGGCGAGCGCGGCCTCCTTGTCCTTGTCGATCCACCAGGAGTCGAGATCTGCACCGATGAATCCCGGCTGTTTCTCGGGGATGCCGAACTTGTTCCAGTAGGCAAGCCACAGAACCGCACGATGGTACTGCGGCACGACGTAGTAGTTCCACAGCAGCACCCGGTCGAGCGCATGGGTGGCAGCCAGGAGGTCGTCGCGATCGGTCGCGAAGATGACGCGCTCGACCAGGGCGTCGACCACCGGGTCGTTGATGCCCATGATGTTGCGCGATCCGGGCTTGGCGGCGGCCTTGGAACTCCAGAAGTCGCGCTGCTCGTTGCCAGGCGACGACGACTGGTTGAGGATCGTGGTCGTGACATCGAAGTCGAAGTTATTGATACGATTTATGTATTGGGTGGTGTCGACCATGCGCAGCGTCGCATCGATGCCAAGCCTGCGGAGGCTGTCGATGAAGGGTGTCGCGATGACTTCGTCAGTGGCGTCTTTGCCCAGGAATTCGATCTTGAACTGCTCGCCCGTCTTCTCGTTCAACAGCTTGCCGCCGCTGGCGCGCCATCCGGCTTCGCCGAAGAGCGTGATCGCCTGGCGCAGATATTGCCGTTCCGCCTGAGGTGTGTCGTAGACGGGGAGCTTGAATTCCTGGGTGAAGAGTTCCGGCGGCAACTTGTCCTTGAACGGCGTCAGGAGTTCCAGTTCCTTGCCCTGGGGCACTCCGCTCGATGCAAGGTCTTGGCCCTGGAAGTAGCTGCTTGTGCGCGTGTTCAGGCCGAAGAACAGCGTACGGTTCATGTACTCGAAATTGTAGGCAAGGGTCAGAGCCTGCCTGACGCGGCGATCCTGGAACTGCGGCCGGCGCAGGTTGAGCGCATAGCCCTGGAACGGCTCGCCTGAAGTGGTCTTGAACTCCTGCTTGACGACATCGCCGGCCTGGAAGGCCGGAAAGTTGTACTGCGTCGACCAACGCCGCGAGCTGTTCTCGGCCTTGATGTCTTCGAGCCCACCCTTGGTGAACGCCTGCCAGTCGGCGTTTTCGTCGAGGAAATAGGTGTAGCGGCGCCTGTCGAAATTGTTGCGGCCGACATTGACGCCGACGTCGCTGGCCCAGGCGTCGGGGACGCGCCGCCAGACGATCTCGGTTCCGGGCTTGAAACTTTCGACCTTGTAGGAGCCAGAACCCAAGGGGATTTCAAGCGTCGGCCTGGTGATGTCGCGCTTCTTGCCCGAAGCGTCCGTGCCTTCCCACCAATGCTTGGGCAGGACCACAAGGTCGCCCATGATCTTGGGAAGTTCGCGGTTGCCTTTCTGATCGAAGCGGAATTCAACCTCTCGGTCGGAGATCGCCACCGCTTCTTTCACGTTCACATAATACTGGCTGTATTGCGGGCTGTTGGCCTTCAGGACCTTGAAGGACCAGATGACGTCCTCGACCGTTATGGGCTTGCCATCGTGCCACTTGGCGCGCGGGTCGAGGCGGTAGGTCGCCGACGAAAAGTCATCGGGAAACTTGTAGGCGTCGGCGACCATCGCGTGGCTGATGCTGGGCTCATCGAGTGACTGTTCCATCAGCGTCTCATACAGCAGGCCGCCGCCGAACCCGGTAAAGCCCGCAGCCGGTGCGCCCTGGACGATGTAGGGATTGAAGCTGTCGAATGTGCCGCCGACCGTGGAGTTCAGCGTGCCGCCCTTGGGGGCATCGGGATTGACGTAGTCGTAGCGCTTGAAGTCGTCGCCATATTTGGAAGGGCCGTTAAGCGACGAGCTCGTGTGCCAGCCGGGGTCGGCGGCGGAGGCCGGCAGGAGTGCGCCCGTGACAAGCAGCACCGCAAGCCCCGCCGCTGCAATCGTCCGGTTCAGGCATGCCTTCATTGCGATCCCCTGGCTTCGGTGTTTCGGAACACTCTAATTCAATTGGGCGCATGGAAACCACACGCCGTGCGATTGTCATCGCACGTTTTTGTCAGGCAACAAAAAAGCCGGGCGAAACCCGGCTTTTTCAAGATGCGAAGCGACGATTTGCTTACTTGGCGGCCGGTGCAGGGGCTGCGCCTTCGGCCGGGGCAGCCGGAGCGGCGCCTTCGGCCGGGGCGGCGGGAGCGGCACCTTCGGCCGGGGCGGCGGCAGGCGTAGCGGCCGGGGCAGCGCCGGCCTCGGGCAGCGGCGCCGGGCTGTCCGACTGCGAGTTCAGATAGGCGATCAGGTTGGCGCGCTCGTCGTCCTTCTTGACGCCGGCGAAGCCCATCGCGGTGCCCTTGACGTAGGCCTTGGGCGAGGTCAGGAAGTTGTTCAGGTGCTCGAAGTCCCAGACCACCGAGCCGCCCTGCGAGAACTCCTTCATGCCGCCCGAATAGGCGAAGCCTTCGTGCGAGGCGATCGGACGGTTAACGACGCCCCAGAGGTCGGGGCCAACCTTGTTGGGGCCGCCCTTTTCGATGGAGTGGCAGGCGGCGCACTTCTTGAACACGGCCGCACCCGCCTCGGCATTGGCTGCCGCGAGCAGCTGGGCGATCGGCACTGCGGCCGGAGCGGCTGCGCCGCCGCCTTCAGCTGCGCCGCCCTCTTCGGCCGCCTCGATGGCGAAGCCCGGCTTCTCCGGGACCGGAGAGGCGAAGATCGAGTCCGACACGATCGAGATCGAGAAGGCCACGAAGGCCGTTCCGAGCAGGGCGCCGAGCACCTTGTTGAATTCGAATGAGTCCATACGCCCCTGGCTCCCTTATCCGGCCGGTTCGCCGTCCTCTGCGACCGTCGCCGTTCGTCGGTATCGTCTAGCGCCCGGCCGGGGCCGGGTCAAATCGCGCGGAAACTAGGTCTTTTGCTTGTCCGTTGCAACACATATAAGGGCGCTTCCAGTGAGACGTTTTGACACTTTCCAGAGCATTTTGAGACAGCAGCCCGAGCCATGCAGACCCTTGTCCTGATCCCCGCCCGCATGGCTTCCACGCGCCTTCCGGGCAAACCTCTGGCCGACATCGCCGGCCGGCCGATGATCGTGCATGTCGCCGCCCGCGCCGCCGAAAGCGGCCTCGGCCGCGTCGTGGTGGCGACCGACACCGAGGCGGTGGCCGCGGCGGTCAGGGCCAACGGCTTCGAGGCGGTGATGACGCGCGCCGACCATGAGTCGGGCTCGGACCGTATCTTCGAGGCGCTGCAGGCGCTCGACCCGAAGGGCGAGGTGGAGACGGTGGTCAACGTCCAGGGCGACCTGCCGACCATCGATCCCGAGCTTATCCGCGCCGCCTTCCGGCCGTTCGAGGATGCCTCGGTCGACATCGCAACCCTCGGCGTCGAGATCACCCGCGACGAGGAAAAGACCAACCCGAACGTCGTCAAGATCGTCGGCTCGCCGCTTTCGCCGGGCCGGCTCAGGGCGCTCTATTTCACCCGCGCGACGGCGCCCTGGGGCGACGGGCCGCTCTTCCATCACATCGGGCTGTACGCCTACCGGCGCGAAGCGCTCGAGCGCTTCGTCAAGCTCGGCCCGTCGCCGCTGGAGAAGCGCGAGCGGCTGGAGCAGCTGAGGGCGCTCGAGGCCGGCATGCGCATCGATGCCGAGATCGTCTCGTCCGTGCCGCTCGGCGTCGACACGCCCGAAGATCTCGAACGCGCCCGCGAAATCCTTTCCCAATAGAGCAGACAGGCCGACCATGCCGACGACGACCAACAAGATTGCCTTCCAGGGCGAGCCGGGCGCCAATTCCGATACCGCCTGCCGCAACATGTTCCCGAGCATGGAGCCGCTGCCCTGCGCGACCTTCGAGGACGCCTTCAATGCGGTGGAGACCG
The DNA here is from genome assembly GCF_050433525.1 of Aminobacter sp. BE322. NCBI lineage: Bacteria > Pseudomonadati > Pseudomonadota > Alphaproteobacteria > Hyphomicrobiales > Phyllobacteriaceae > Aminobacter > Aminobacter sp. BE322. The sequence goes on from NZ_JBNPXB010000021.1 coordinate 54,931, forward strand.
GCAAGGCGGACCTCGCCATGATCCCGATCGAGAACACGATTGCCGGGCGCGTCGCCGACATCCATCACCTGCTGCCCGAATCTAAGCTGCACATCGTCGGCGAATATTTCCTGCCGATCCATTTCCAGCTGATGGTGCTGCCCGGCGTGCAGCGCGCCGAGATCAAGACCGTGCACAGCCACATCCACGCGCTCGGCCAGTGCCGCAAATACATCCGCAAGAACGGCTGGAAGCCGATGGTGGCCGGCGACACGGCCGGTGCCGCCAAGCTGGTGTCCGAGGTCAAGGACAGGACGATGGCGGCACTTGCGCCGCGGCTCGCCGCCTCGCTCTACGGCCTCGATATCCTCGAAGAGAACGTCGAGGACACCGACACCAACGTCACCCGCTTCGTGGTGCTGACCAAGAGCAAGCAATGGGTCGAACGGCCGAGCCCGGACGCCAAGATGATGACCACCTTCATCTTCCGCGTCCGCAACGTGCCGGCGGCCCTCTACAAGGCGATGGGCGGTTTCGCCACCAACGGCGTCAACATGACCAAGCTCGAGAGCTACCAGCTCGGCGCCTTCACCGCGACCCTGTTCTATGCCGACATCGAGGGCCACCCGGAGGATCCGGGCGTCGCGCACGCGCTGGAGGAACTCAGGTTCTTCTCGCGCGAGGTCCGCATTCTCGGCGTCTATCCAGCGAGCGATTCGCGCGACGAGTGGAAGGTCGCCGACTGAGGCGGCGACGGCCGGGCGAGCCCGGCGGTAGGGCGGCGGGCATTCTGACGAATGCAATTCCGCCGCTCCGGTTGTTTTTCTTGGCCGCATTTGTGCGACGCCAGACGATTTCGTCTGGCTGCAAAATGCTCAAAGCTGCTTCGAAAACCAGTGGTCAGCATAGGGATTGTCGTTGAAGCGGGCGATCTCCGTGTACCCCTCGCGCCTGTACAGCGCCTGCGCTTCCTTCAGCGTCCGGTTCGTGTCGAGACGGACCGAGCGCGCCCCGAGCCGGGCGGCGACCGCTTCCAGACGGTGGAGCATGCGGCTGGCGAGGCCGAAGCCGCGGGCAGACTGCGCCACCCACATGCGCTTGATCTCGGCGGTGCTCTCGTCGAGCATGCGGACTGCCCCGCATCCGACCGCCTCGCCGTCGAGGCGGGCGACGACGAAGCTGCCCTTCGGCGCGCGGTACTCCTCCACGCCTGCCGTTCCGCCGTTGCCGGGATCGAACCCCTCCTCGAAGCGGGCTGCCAGCTCCTCGAAGTAGCTCATGAGGCACTGCCGCGCGTCGTCGCTGTCGGCCGGCTCCTCCTCGATGGTGATCGAGGCGGCCGCGAGCAGCCGCTCCACTTCCCCCATGGCCGTCACCAGGCGCTCGCGCGCTTGCTCCGACAAAGGCGCGAGCATGGAATTCGCGAGATCGTCCGAAAGCGCTTCATAGGCCCGGTACTCGACAAGACCACGCTCGGTCAGCGTCGCCCGCCGGCCGCGGGCGTCCGCCTCGAGTTTCGCGACGTCGACGAGGCCTTGTGTCTCGAGTTGCCGAAGCATGCGGCTGAGATAGCCGGAATCCAGGCCCAACCGCGCGCGCAACGCGCCGAGCGCGGCGCCATCCTGGCCGATCTCGAAGAGCAGCCGGGCGAGCCCAAGCGGCCGGCCGCGGCTCAGATAGCTGTCTTCCAGGGCGCCGACGCGGCGGGTCACGGCGCGATTGAAACTGCGGATGCGGGAGATCTGGGACGAGGTCATTACCTGACTATAGTCAGATATATCGTCGGCGGCAAGCGGATATCTGACTCCGGTCAGGTATCCGGGGTCTCGTCTGCCCAGGCGCGGATGAGATGATGCGCAATGGAGTGCCGCGCCGGCACCTTGAGCTCGGCCGGATGCGTGCCGGCGAGCATCTGCCGGACCTCTTCGCGCGGGAACCAGCGGCAGTCCTCGAGTTCGGCGGTGTCGGGCACGATGTCTTCGTTGAGCGCCTCGCCGAAGCAGCCGATCATCAGCGAATAGGGGAACGGCCAGGGCTGGCTGGCGTGGTAGACCACGCGGCCGAGGCGGATGCCGGCCTCCTCCAGGGTCTCGCGGCGAACCGCGGCCTCGATCGTCTCGCCGGGCTCGATGAAGCCGGCCAGCGCCGAGTAGACGCCGGCCGCGAAATGCCGGCCGCGCCCCAGGAGGCACTTGTCGCCGGATACCGTCAGCATGATCGCCACCGGATCGGTGCGCGGAAAGTGCTCGGCGGCGCAGCCGGTGCAGACCCTCTTGTAGCCGCCGGCGCGCATTTCGGTGGCGGCGCCGCAGCGGCTGCAGAAGCGGTGGTTGGCGTGCCACGCCAGGAGTGCTGCCCCTTGCGCCAGGGCGCCGAGGCCGGCGCCGTCGATGAGGCCCTGGGCGTGTATCGAGCGGAAGTCGATCGCCTTGAACCGCTCGGGCAGGCTCTCGCCTTCCGCGGCGGCCGGCACGGCAAGCATGGCGGAGCCGTCCGCGCGGCCGAGCAGCACGGCCTCGTCGAGCGCGGTTTCCAGCGCTTGCGCCGCAGCCAGGGTGAAATACGGATTTGCCGCGCCATTGCCGAAGTCGAGCAGCAGGCGCCCCGGCGCGATCAGCAGCAGCCGCGCTTCCGGCTCCGTCAGCGCCAGGCGGGCGGCATCGTCGCTGCGCTTTTCCGACTGGCGTTCGATTACATTGCCGGCAAAGCCGAGAAAATGGCTCGCTTCGCGCTCGGGCGCGCTGAACAGGCTGAAGGGCATTGGGTGGACTCTGGGGGTGTCGGGTCGGAGGGTGCCGTTATAGGGCAGCCTTGATGCTTTCGGCAAACCGGTGCAGGTCGTCGCGCCGATATGGCTCGCGCACGCCATGGCCCCAGACCGGGCCGGGCCAGCCGGGATCGCCCTCCGAGCGCGCCACCACATGGAAGTGCAGTTGCCGCACGACGTTGCCGAGCGCGCCGCTGTTGATCTTGGCGCAGCCGGTCGCACGCTTGAGCGCGTGCGCCACCATGTTGCTTTCGAAGGTCAGCATGGCCTGGTCGAGCGGGGTCAGGTCGTGGATCTCTTCGATGCCGGGGCGTTGCGGCACCAGGATCAGCCAGGGCCAGCGCTGGTCGTTCATGACACGCAATTCGCACAGCCCGAGCCACATCAGCGGCTCGCTGTCCGTGTCGAGACGCGAATCCAGCGCAAACCCGGCCTTGAGCCCCGACATCATTGGCGTTTCCCTTGTTTTTCCAAAAGCTAGAGCGTGCCTGCAATGGCTGCAAGCGAATCATTGAGATTGGATGCCATGCAATGCGCCGATGCGATATGGTGTGGAATGCACTGAACGGAGGTGCGCGATGTTGGCCGGTCAGATCGCACTCGCCTGCGCGGCGGCCTTCGCTGGAGCGGCATTCTACATCAATTTCGCCGAACAGCCTGCCCGTCTCGGACTCGACGACAAAAATCTGCTCGATGAGTGGAAGCCGAGCTACGCCAGGGGCTTTGCCATGCAGGCGAGCCTGGCCGTGGCGTCGGGGCTTCTCGGCCTGCTCGCGGCGTGGCTCGCGGTCGACTGGCGCTGGATCGTCGGTGCCGTGCTGATGCTCGCCAACTGGCCCTATACGCTGCTGGTCATCCTGCCCACCAACAAGGAGATCGAGGCGATCGCGAGCGCGGATGCCGGCACGGCCTCGCGGACGCTCATCATGCGCTGGGGCACGCTGCACGCCGTGCGCACCGCCCTGGGATGCGCGGCGACGGTTGCCTACCTCTGGGCCCTCGGCGCACGAGGTTTCTGAGGCGCTTTGGCTCACCTTGGCCTTGGCTCTTGCAATTGGCGCGGCAATTGCCGATATGGAGGTTGGGAGGTTGGTGGTGGACGATCCACTCGCCAACCGGGTCAGGTCCGGAAGGAAGCAGCCCTAACGAGCCCGGAACGGGTCATTGTTCCAGCCTCCCGCCTCTTCGCCCTTCTCCGCGTCATTGACGGCGTCCAGCCGTGCGGGCGAAACTCGCTCGCGGAATCGACCCGACAGCGGTCGGGCAGGGGCGCCAGGACCAACGGGCGAACGGGGCGGATGAGCGAAGCCGGACAGACCAACAAGAACAAGGACGGCGCCTATCGCGTCCTTGCGCGCAAGTACCGCCCGGCAGATTTCTCGGCCCTCATCGGCCAGGAGCCGATGGTGCAGACGCTGACCAATGCGTTCGCCACCGGCCGCATCGCCCAGGCCTGGATGCTGACCGGCGTCCGCGGTGTCGGCAAGACCACGACAGCCCGCATCCTCGCCCGCGCGCTCAACTACAAGACCGCCGACATCGACCGTCCCTCGGTGGACCTCACCGTTCCCGGCGAACACTGCCAGGCGATCATGGAAGGCCGCCACGTCGACGTCATCGAGATGGACGCCGCTTCCCACACCGGCATCGACGACATCCGCGACATCATCGACCGTGTCCGCTACGCCCCGGTGTCGGCCCGCTACAAGGTCTACATCATCGACGAGGTGCACATGCTCTCGACGCAGGCCTTCAACGGCCTGCTGAAGACGCTCGAGGAGCCGCCGCCCCACGTCAAGTTCATCTTCGCCACGACCGAGATCCGCAAGGTGCCGATCACGGTGCTGTCGCGCTGCCAGCGCTTCGACCTGCGCCGCATCGACGCCGGCAAGCTCGTAGGCCATCTGCGCAACATTGCCCAGCAGGAAGCCATCGAGGTCGAGGACGAGGCGCTCGCCATGGTCGCCCGCGCCGCCGAGGGCTCGGCGCGCGACTCGCTGTCGATCCTCGACCAGGCGATTGCCCATGGCGGCGGCAGGGTGACGGCGGAAGCCGTACGCGCCATGCTCGGCCTTGCCGATCGCGCCCGCGTCGTCGACCTGTTCGAGAACGTCATGAGGGGCGACATCGCAGCGGCGCTGGGCGAATTGCGGGCCCAGTACGACACCGGCGCCGACCCCGTGGCCGTGCTCAACGACCTCGCCGAATTCACCCATCTCGTCACCCGCCTGCGCTTCGTGCCGTCGGCGGCCGACGACGCCTCGCTGTCCGAGGACGAGCGCAGGCGCGGCCTGGAATTCTCCCAGAGCCTGTCGGTGCGGGTGTTGGCCCGCGCCTGGCAGATGCTGCTCAAGGGCATCCCGGAGGTGCAGTCGTCGAACCGGCCGGTGAGTGCCGCCGAGATGGTGCTGATCCGGCTCGCGCACGCCGCCGACCTGCCGACGCTGGACGAGGCGCTGAAGTCGCTCGGCGACGCGCCACAGCAGCCATCGGGCAGCCCCCGCAACGGCGGCATGCCCGCCGGCGGCGGCAATGGCGGTCCCGCGGCCTCCGCCGTGTCGCAGGCGCGCATGCCGGTGACCAATGGCGGCGGCCAGGCGATGCGGCTGGTGGAAAGCGCGCCCGCGCCCGTGGCCTTCACGGCGCCTCAACCGGAACCCGAGCCCGTGGCCGATGCGGTACCGGTGAAGTCGATCAACGACCTTGCCAATCTCGCCGAATCGAACCGCGAGATGGCCTTCAAGGTGCTGATCCGCCGCGTCGTACGGCCCGTCCGCATCGAACCGGGGCATATGGAAGTCAGCCTGACGGCCGATGCGCCGAGAACCTTCCTCAACGACCTGACCGTCAAGCTGAAGGCCTGGACCGGCCGTCACTGGATGGTGTCGCTGTCGCGCGAGGAAGGCGGGCCGACGCTCGCCGAGATCGAGGCCAACAAGCGCGAGGTGGCGCTGACCGATGCGCGCGCCGACCCGACGGTGGCCGCGATCCTGGCGCGTTTTCCCGGCGCCAAGATCATCGACGTGCGCCTGCCGACGACGCCCGAGGCGGCCGATGCGGACACCGACGTCGAACCGCAGCCCGACCCGGGCGTCGGCCTCGACAATGACGACGACGACCCGTTCTGAGACGAAAAGGACAAGACCATGAAGGATCTCCTCGGCCTTATGGGCAAGGCGAAGGAAATGCAGGCCAAGATGCAGGCCATGCAGGAAGAGATCGCGCTGCTTGAGATGACCGGCCAGTCCGGCGGCGGCCTGGTGCAGGTGACGCTGACCGGCAAGTCCGAGATGAAGTCGCTGAAGATCGACCCGTCGCTGGTCAAGGAAGGCGAGGGCGAGATCCTCGAGGACCTGATCGTCGCCGCCCACAACGACGCCAAGGCCAAGGTCGAGGCGGCGATGCAGGAAAAGACCAAGGCGCTGACCGCCGGCCTGCCGATCCCGCCCGGCATGAAGCTGCCGTTCTGAGAAAATAGCGAGTAGTGAGTAGCGAATAGGGGAAGCTTGACCGTTCGGCCGTCTCGGCGAACCCTCGCTACTCGCTACTCGCTACTCGCTACTCGCTACTCGCTACTCGCTACTCGCTACTCGCTACTCGCTACTCGCTACTCGCTACTCGCTACTCG